>CABYVK010000032.1 GCA_902522385.1 uncultured Pelagibacteraceae bacterium | reverse complement strand
TTCAAATAATGCACCTGGCACAATGGAATTTCTCTTTGGCTCAATATCGGCTGCTCTATATTTACTTCTAAATGTCAATCTAAAATTTTTTAGATTAATTTTTTTTAGAAAAACACTATTCTTACATCTACGTTTCATCTGGAAGTGATGAAGATTACTTCCATAAGCAAAATACAGCATTATCGATCTACAACTTTGATTTTTTTTTCATTCACAAATTTTAAAATTTGAGAATTACAATAATCAATTCTACTTTGATCTTCAGATCTTATCACTATTGAAACACCTAATTTACCTGCGTGAAAAAATGGATAGCTACCAATTTCTACGTCTTGATTTTCATTTTGAACTTTAGTTAATGAGTTAGCTATTTCACTCTCAACAGTTTTTAAACTTATTGTGACACTTTTAATAGGCTTACCCCCTACTATACTGTTAGTTAGCCCTCCTAACATTGATTTTAAAATAGATGGAACACCAGGTAAAGAAAATACGTTTTCAACATTAAAACCTGGGGCACCACTTGTTGGATTTAAAATTAATTTTGCATTCTCTGGCATCCATGCCATTTTTTGTCTTCCATCATTAAATTCACCTGGTTGGTAATAAGCTTCTAAAATTTTAAAAGCTTCTTTGTGGACTTCATATTTTATTCCAAACGCTTTTGAAACTGATTGAGCAGTAATATCATCATGAGTAGGTCCAATACCACCGGTTGTAAAAACATAGTCATATGTGGATCTAAGTAAATTTAATGTATCAACAATAATCTTTTCAATATCGGGTATAACTCTAACTTCCGCAACATTTACTCCAATTGAATTAAGCCAAGTTGCTAGAGTTGAGGTATTTGTGTCTTGAGTTCTGCCAGATAAAATTTCATTCCCAATAATTAAAATCGATGCATTAACTTTTACTTTTTTATTCATATGAAATATATAATTTAGTAATGGAATTTACCAAGTCTTTAATAAAAGGCAAACTAATCAAACGTTATAAGAGGTTTTTTACTGACGTTAAACTCGGTAAAGAAACTGTAACAGCGCACTGTCCAAATACAGGATCAATG
This sequence comes from uncultured Pelagibacteraceae bacterium, assembly GCA_902522385.1. GTDB lineage: Bacteria > Pseudomonadota > Alphaproteobacteria > Pelagibacterales > Pelagibacteraceae > Pelagibacter. Next base: position 1,088 of record CABYVK010000032.1, on the reverse strand, counting down.
AAAGGTTTGCTAGATAAAGGTAATGAGGTTTATTTGCTTCCAAATAATGATCCTAAACGAAAGCTTAAATATGGACTGGAAATTATTAAATCTAGAAGAAATTTAGTAGGGGTGAATACTCATATGGCAAATAGAATAGTTGAGCACGGTATAAAAAATAATTTGGTAAATGAACTTAAAAATCTTGACTCCATAAAACCAGAGGTTTTTTTTAATAAAGAAACTAGATTTGATTTTTTAGTTGAAAAAAATAATCGAAAAAGCTTTGTGGAAGTCAAAAATGTAACCTTATTTAGAACCAAAGAAACAGCTGAATTTCCTGACGCCGTTACATCGAGAGGAACTAAGCATCTTCTTACCCTTATTGATGCCACAAATAAAGGTTATAAGGCTTATCTATTATTTTTAGTTCAAATTCAAAATATGAAAAATTTTAAGATAGCTAAGGATATAGATGAGGAATATTACAAAAATTATTTAATAGCTAAAAAGGCTGGTGTAAATTTTTTAGCTTATAGATGTGATATAAGTTCTAAAAAAATTTTTATAGATAAAAAATTAAAAATTATAGATGACTGATTATAAAGAGAAATTTGAAAAAATGAGGGTTGCAGGAAATCTAGCTGCAAGAACTTTAGATATGTTAACTGAAAATATTAAAGAAGGTATATCAACTGATTACATTGACAAATTGGGTTATGAATTTATAAATGATAATGGTGGTTATTCTGCCCCATTATATTATAGAGGGTTCACAAAATCTTTATGTACATCTTTAAATCATGTTGTGTGTCATGGAATACCTTCTGATAGAATTTTACAAGAGGGTGATGCTGTAAATGTTGATGTGACAGCAATCGTTGATGAGCATTACGGTGATACAAGCAGAATGTTTTGCATAGGGAAAACACCGGTAAAGTTAAATAATCTTATTGAAGCTACTTACGAATCTATGATGAGGGCAATTAGAATTTTAAAACCTGGAATAAAATTAGGAGATATAGGTCATGAAATTCAATCTTTTGTAGAAGAAAAAGGTTATTCAGTTGTTAGAGATTTTTGCGGTCATGGGATTAGTACAACTTTTC
>CABYVK010000031.1 GCA_902522385.1 uncultured Pelagibacteraceae bacterium | reverse complement strand
ACTCGAATTAAGTATTAGAGAGATTGGATATGGTGATCAATCTATCAATAAGAAGATGAAAGATTATATAAACTTATTTCATTCAATGGTATCTGAAATCCATTTTTGGGATCAATTGTCAAAAGAAGAAAAACTAAAAAAAATCACTTTTTTTTTAGGAGATTTTAAAAATAACGACGTTTTGCTTGATTATTTTGAGGAATTTAACTTAAATTTATCAAAAAAAACTTTGAATTCTTACTTAAAAAGTGTAAGTAACCCATAATTATGGCTGTACCAAAACGTAAACAAACCCCTTCAAGAACCGGGATGAGAAGAGCTCAGACAATGAAATATTCAACTAAAAATATAGTTGAGGACAAGAAATCAGGAGAATATAGACTTTCTCATCACCTAGACCTAAAAACTGGCATGTATAAGGGAAGACAAGTTTTAGACCCAAAAGAATAGTATATATTAATCTAAAATGTCAGATTTGATTAAAATTGCAGTAGATGCAATGGGTGGTGATGGATCACCTAAGAAAATAATTGATGGTATTATTTTAAATCATTCTTTTAATAAAAATAATTTTTTTAAAATTTTTGGTGACAAAAAAATAATTAGTCCTTTATTAGATGGAAAAATTTCAAAAGAATTTTATGAAATAATTCACACTGAAAAAAAGATCGAAAGCACAGATAGTCCTTTGGAGGGTGCTAAAAGAGGAAAGGATACAAGTATGTGGCTAGCTATTCAAAGTGTCAAAGATAAGAATGCTGATATAGTTATTTCCGCAGGTAATACAGGAGCGTTATTAGTTGTATCAAAATTGAATTTAAAAATGATTGAAAACATTGATAAACCTGCTTTGTCTGCGTTGTGGCCAAATAAAAAAGGTATGAGTGTTGTATTAGATCTGGGTGCAAATATAGAATGTAGTTCAAAAAATTTATTAGATTTTTCGATTATGGGAGCTTCACTATACACATCACTTTATCCAAAAGATAAACCTAATGTTGCATTATTAAATATTGGCTCAGAAGAATTAAAGGGAAATGAGACAATTAAAGAAACTTATCAATTATTAAATGATAAAAAATCAGGTAATTATAATTTCGCAGGTTATATAGAAGGTAACCATCTAATGGATGGATTGGTAAATGTTATAGTTTCAGATGGTTTTACTGGCAATGTAGCACTTAAAACAGCTGAAGGAACTGCTAATTTTATAACTAGTGAGTTAAAAAATGCTATGACAGGTTCATTTTTAGGTAAAGTCTCATCTTTATTAAATATATCTAATTTAAAAAAATTTAAAAAAAGGCTAGACCCCAGATTATATAATGGAGCTATCTTTATTGGGTTAGACTCACCAGTTGTTAAAAGCCATGGCGGAACCGATCACGTTGGATTTTCAAACTCCCTGGATGTTTGTCATAGAATTGTAAAAGGTAATTTGATAGAAAAGATTAAGCAAAATATTTAATATGAGAATTAATTTAACTAAAAAAGACTTAGTTAATTTGGTTTATATGCAACTTGGTTTTTCAAAACAAATATCAGAAAATTTAATTGAAGATTTTTTATTTACTATTGTATCTAATATAAAAAATGAAAAAAAATTAAAATTATCTAAATTTGGCACTTTTTCTATAAGGCAAAAGAAATCTAGAATTGGAAGAAATCCAAAAACCAAAGAAACAAAAATTATCTCAAGCAGAGATGTTGTGTTATTTAAGCCATCGAAAGAATTTAAGGAATTTGTTAACATGAAGGATAATGGATAAATCAGATAAAGCTTATAAGACAATTTCTGAAGTAGCAAAAATATTAGATTTTGAAACAAATAAAAAAGGAATTTTACCAACACACATCATTAGATTTTGGGAAACTAAATTTAAACAAATTAAGCCAAAAAAATTAAATTCAAATAGAAGGTACTATGATGAAAAAACAATAAATCTTCTTAAAAAAGTTAAATTTTTACTCAAAGATCAGGGCATGACAATAAATGGAGTTAAAAAAATATTAGATAATCAAGATTCTTTAGAGCTTGACGAAATTGCAGATAAATCTATAAGAACTGAAAATTTAAAAAAAAAGTTATTAAATATTTCAAATAAATTAAAAAAGTTAAAAAATGGCTAAAAAAACACACGTTAAAGTAAGAATGGTTCCAGAAACAAAACCAGATAGTCCATTCTTTTATTATGTGAAAAAACCAGCTGGTGGTGAGAAGGCTAAAGTTAAACTTTCAGCAAGAAAATTCAATCCAGATACTAGAAAACATGAAATGTTTGTGGAAAAGAAGCTTCCACCACATAGTAAATAATTATTTTTTTTTAAA
>CABYVK010000030.1 GCA_902522385.1 uncultured Pelagibacteraceae bacterium | reverse complement strand
TTTAAAATCCAAGCCACATTTTCTGGCGCACTAATAAAAATATAATCTGATTTATTTTTTTTTAAGTGCATTGATATTTTGTTTAATTTTGAATTTACACTTTCGCCAACAATACTTTTATCTAAAGAAAAAAATTGAATAGAATTATATTCTTGTCTTTTTTTTATTTCATCAATTAAGTTTTTATTAATATGTTTTATTCTGTTATATTTTAAAAAGTAATTTTTTATTTCAGTATTAGTGAATAACTTAGGATCAATGCCAAGTGTTAGATTTTTAAATAATCTGCAATTGATTAATTTTTCAAATCCATAAATTTTAAAGTTTTTACCACTCTCAATTTTGCTTTGAATTGTATATCTACCATCTGTAAATAAATAATTTCTATTATTAAGGACAACAGCCAGACCAGCTGAACCACTAAAATTTGAAATAATTTCTAATCTATTTATTTTTGAATATTCTGTAAAAAAATCATCATTTTTAGGAATTATATATCCATCAATTTTATGTTTTTTAAATTTATCTCTTAAAATTTTAATAAAATTTGTCATTTTAATCTCTTCTGGTATCTAATCCAGCCAGGACTTCTTGTGCTTTCTTCAATTTCAAAATCTTGATTAAATTCAAAATCGCTATCATTGTTTAAATCTTCATCAAAAAATGAATTTTTCTCTAAGTTCTTTTCAGGTAATTCATCTATAAATCTTGAGGCCATACTATCTATCCAGTCTCCCTGATAAAACCTGTTCATAGAAAAGGATATTATAGCATTTTTCTTTGCTCTAGTTATCCCAACATAAGCCAAACGTCTTTCTTCTTCTAATCCACTCTGTCCTTTTTCCTCAATAGACTTTTGATGCGGAAATAAACCTTCTTCCCAACCTGGCAGAAAAACAACATCAAATTCTAAACCTTTTGCTGCATGCATTGTCATCATATTAATTTTCTCACCATCCCATTCTTGGTCAATCGAAGTTGCTAAAGAGACATGTTCTAAAAAACTTTCCAAATTATCAAATTCTTTCATCGCGCTTAATAATTCTTTAATATTTTCTAATCTATTTTCGTTATCTAAATCTTTTTTATTTTTTAACATCGCAGAATACCCAGATTCGTCCAAAATAATTTGTAATAATTTAATATGATTAGATTTTTTTAGAACTAAATCATTTCTCCATTTGACTAAGGAGTTTAAAAATAAATTTAATCCAATTTTAGCTTTTGGTTTAATTAAGTTTTGCTCAAGCATTTTAATTGATGCTCTTTCTAAATTTAAATTATTTTCTTTAGCAAATTCATGAATATTTTTTAAAGTATTATCTCCTATTGATCTTTTTGGATTATTTACAATTCTTTCAAAAGCTAGGTCATCTTTTTCTTGGTAAATTAATCTTAGATAAGCCACACAGTCTTTTATCTCAGCTCTTTCATAAAATTTTGTTCCACCTAAAATTCTATAAGGCATTCCAATTTTAAGGAATCTTTCTTCAAATTCACGTGTTTGGAATATAGCTCTGACAAGAATTGCAATATTATTAAAAGAAAATTTTTTTTTTATATTCTTTTCTATTTCATCTGATATTCCAATAGCTTCATCTTTACCATTTTTAAAACAGTTTAATTTAACTAGATCACCTTCATCCATAGTAGTAATTAATGTTTTACCAACTCTATTTTGATTATTTGAAATTAAATCTGAGGCTACAGATAAAATATTTTGAGAAGATCTATAATTCTGTTCTAATCTAATAACTTTTGTATTTTTGTAAACTTGATCAAATTCTAAAAAATTTTTTATTTCCGCACCCCTCCAACTATAAATTGATTGATCGTCATCTCCAACACAACAAATATTTTTATTTTTTTCTGATAAGAGTTTAAGCCATTTACTTTGTATAAAATTTGTATCTTGATACTCATCAACGAGGATATATTTAAAATTTTTTGAATATATTTCTCTTATATCTGAATTGAACTCTAAAATTTTTACAGCATGCAAAATAAGATCACCAAAGTCGCAAGAGTTTAAGTCAGTTAATTTCTGTTGATAGATTTTATAAAGTGGAAGAATTGTTTTTTCATAAAGATCTTTTTTATTAATTAATACTTCGTTAGGATAAAATCCTTTATTTTTCCATCTATCAATTATTGTAAGTATAAATCTTGGTGATAATTGTTTGATATCAACATTTTCAGCTTTGCAAATATTTTTTATAAGTCTTATTTGATCATCATTGTCTATAATAGTAAAATTTGAATTTAAATTTGCTGCAGAGGCATGTTTTCTTAATAATTTTGCACATATAGAATGGAATGTTCCAAGCCATGAGAGCCCGACTGCTGTTGAGCCTAAAATTTTACTTACCCTATTTTCCATTTCTTTTGCAGCCTTATTGGTAAAAGTCACTGCTAAAATTTGATTTGGAAATGCTCTTTTTTCATTAATTATATGGGCTATTCTTGATGTCAAAACTTTGGTTTTTCCAGAGCCAGCGCCAGCAACAATTAAAAGAGGACCGTCAAGATGCATCACAGCTTCTTTTTGAGGGTCGTTTAAACTTTTTATATAATCTTTGTTTATCATTTATAATAATACTTTATAAGCTTCTAGTATCAATATGAGCAAATCAAATTTTTTTATTAAATATTTAAAAAACATTAATAACTCAATTAATAATCTATTAGAAAAAAATTTAAACAAGTTAAAATTTGAAAATTTAATAAATCTTATAAGAAGCAATAAAATTATTTTAACTTTTGTCGCACTTTCAGTTTTATTTATATCTTATTTACTGGTACCAACTTTTTTCAAACAGTCTCAGATTTCAAA
>CABYVK010000029.1 GCA_902522385.1 uncultured Pelagibacteraceae bacterium | reverse complement strand
ATTATTTGAACATGATAATTTATTTGATGATCTAGCTAAATTGTACAAGCAAAATAAATTTCCTAATAAAATTCTTTTTACAGGGGAAAAAGGTATTGGTAAGTCTACTTTAGCTTATCATTTAATTAATTTCATATTATCTGAACATGAGGAATTTTCATATGATGTGAAAAATTATAAGATTAATCCCGAAAATAAATCTTATAAACTTATACAAAATAGATCTAATCCAAATTTTAATCTTATTGATGTTCTTGAGGATAAAAAAAACATTGATATTCATCAAATAAGAGAACTTATAAAAAATTTAAATAAATCATCTTTTAATAAAAAACCAAGATTTGTTCTTATTGATAATATCGATCTATTAAATACTAATTCGATTAATGCTTTACTTAAAGTTTTGGAAGAGCCAAATGAAAATATTTTCTTTATTCTAATAAATAATAATAAAAAAGTTTTACCAACACTAATTTCAAGGTGTTTGAATTTTAAAGTTTTTCTGACAAACGATCAATCTATTGAGGTAGTAAATCAAATTTTAAATAAAAATATTTATAATCTTATTAATGATGAATTTTTTTATTTTTATTGTACACCTGGAAAAATATTAAATTTACTTAATTTAATGATATTGTATGAAATCGACCTCAAAAATATAAATATACATAAATTTCTTTCGCTTATGATAAGGGATAAAATTTATAAAAAAGATAAGTCTTTTATTTCTATAATTTCTACATACATAGAAGTATACATTAGAAATAAAATATCAGTAAAAGAATCTAATTTGTTTGAATTTTACAAATATTTTCTTAAAAAAATTGATCATACTAAAATCTATAATCTTGATGAAGAAACACTTTTTATGGAATTTGAGGATAAAGTTTTAAATGGATAAAAATTTTTATATTACAACACCAATTTATTATCCTTCTGCAAAACCTCATATGGGTCATGCTTACTCTAGTATAATCGCTGACTTTTTTGCAAGATTTAAATCTATTGATAACTACAATGTTTATTTTCTTACTGGAACGGATGAGCATGGTTTAAAAATACAAAGATCAGCTGAAAAAGCTGGCATGCATCCACAAAAATTTTGTGACAATATTAGCGAAACGTTTAAAAATTTGTCAAAAACTTTAAATTTATCAAATACAGATTTTATAAGGACTACTGAAGATAGGCATAAAAAAACAGTACAGTATCTCTGGAATGAACTAGAAAAAAATGACGATATTTATTTATCGAACTATTCAGGGTGGTACTCAGTTTCAGATGAAGCTTTCTATAATGAAGATGAAATTGAGGAAATAGATGGTAAAAAAATTTCAATTTCATCAAAATCTTCAGTTGAATGGATAGAAGAGGAGTCATATTTCTTTAGACTTTCAAAATGGGAAAAACCTTTATTAAAATTCTACGAGAAAAACCCAGAATTTATTTCTCCTGAGTCTAGAAGAAATGAAGTTATTAGTTTTGTAAAAAGTGGTTTAAAAGATCTTTCTGTCAGTAGAAAAACATTTTCTTGGGGTATCCCCGTACCAAAGAACAATAATCATGTGATTTATGTATGGCTTGATGCGCTTACAAATTATTTAAGTGCGTTAAATTATTCAGATACGGATGACTATCTTTTTAAAAAATTTTGGCCAGCATCAATTCATCTAATAGGCAAGGATATTCTCCGTTTCCATGCAATTTATTGGCCAGCATTTTTATTAGCTGCTAAAATAGATTTACCATTAAAAGTTTATGGACATGGCTGGATCTTATCTGGAGAGGAAAAAATGTCCAAATCTAAAGGTAATATTTTGGATCCTTTAGAAATTATTGATCAATATGGTTTAGATCCACTAAGATATTATTTAATTAAAGAAGTTTCTTTTGGTAATGATGGCAACATTTCACAAGAAAGATTGGAGGATTGTATAAACAGTGATTTAGCAAATAATTATGGAAACTTATGTCAAAGAGTTACAGCATTTGCTATAAAAAATTGTGATGGAAAAATACCTTCACAAATAAAATTTAATAAGGATGATTTACTTATTTTAAATAAGTATAAAGATAATTTAGAAAAAATAAGATTAAAAATTGATGAACAAAATATTAATTTTTATATAGATTATATAGTTAATTCTCTTTTTGAAGCTAACAAGTATTTTAATGATCAAGAACCATGGAAAAAAAAGGATGATCCAATCAGGTTAAATACTATAGTATATACAACTTTAGAAATTGTTAGAAAAGTAAGTTTTTTGCTAAATCCAATAATTCCTGATTCTTCTTTAAAAGCTTTAAAAATGTTTAATTTATCTCAAAAAGACATAAAATTTGAATCAATTAAAGAAAATGAATTTTTATCTAAAGGGAGTAAGATTAACAAAATAGATATACTATTTAAAAAAATTGAAAAAAAAAATGATTGATTCACATTGCCATTTAGATCATGAGCCACTGTTTAGTGATTTGCATAATGTAATACAAAGATCAAAAGATATAGGTATTGAAAAATTATTAACTATCTCAACTTCGTTTGAGAGTTTTTCTAAGGTAAAAGAATTAATTAATAAAGATGAGATGATCTATGGTACTGTTGGCATTCATCCCCACGAAAGCTCCACAAATATTATTACTTCAAAACAGATTGTTGAAAGTCTGAAAGAAAATTCTAAAATTATTGGTATTGGAGAAACTGGGTTAGATTTTTATTATAATAATAGTGAAAAAGATAAACAAATAGCAAGTTTTAAAAAGCATATAGATGCATCAATAAAAACAAATATACCACTGATTGTTCATTCAAGAGATGCCGAAAAAGAAACTTTTGAGATTTTAAATGAATATAAAAATGATAACCTTAAAATTTTGATGCATTGTTTTACTGGATCAAAAGAATTCTCAGAGAGACTAATGACTTTAAATTCATTCTTTTCAGCTAGTGGTATCATTACTTTTAAAAATTCATTGGATTTACAAGATACATTCAAGTCAATTCCTATGGATAATATTTTAATTGAGACTGATAGTCCCTTTTTAGCACCTGTTCCTAAAAGAGGAAAAAAAAATGAACCATCATTTATTGATTTTACTGCAGCAAAATTAGCTGACATTAAAAATGTATCCAAAAAGGATCTTGTTAAGAAAACCACAGATAACTTTAATAAACTTTTTTTTAATTAAATTAATGAAATTTATTATTTTAGGATGTGGTAGTTCGATGGGTGTACCAAGACCAGATGGATTTTTTGGAAATTGTGATCCTACTAATAAAAAAAATTATAGGACAAGATGTTCAGCTTTAATTAAAACTACAGATGAAAATATTCTTATAGATACATCTCCTGATTTAAGACAACAACTTTTAAGGCATAAAATT
>CABYVK010000028.1 GCA_902522385.1 uncultured Pelagibacteraceae bacterium | reverse complement strand
GCAGGCATCTAAAAAATTAGAAAAATTTAGAAAAATGAACAAAAGTTTTTTGTATCCTAGTTTTAATACTATTGCTGGAACAGGAAAAAATGGGGCTATTGTTCATTACAGAGCAAGAAAAGAAAATTGTGCAATTATAAATAAAAAAGATATTTTTTTATGTGACTCAGGTGGGCAATACAAATATGGAACAACTGATGTTACTAGAACAATATGTTTTTCGAAACAAAAACAGAATATTAAAAATATTTTTACCAAAGTTTTAAAAGGTCATATTGCTGTTGCAAAAACTAATATTAATATTAACAATACAGGTAAAAAAATTGACAAAAGAGCTAGAAAATTTTTAAATAAAAGTAACCTAGATTACGCACATGGTACCGGCCATGGTGTTGGTTTTTTTCTTAATGTTCACGAAGGACCGCAATCAATTAACAAAATTAATACAGTTAAAATTAAGGAAGGGATGATTTTAAGCAACGAACCAGGATATTATAAAACTAATGAATATGGAATTCGGATAGAAAATTTAGTTTACGTAAAAAAAAAAAATAACAGTTTATTTTTTGAAAATTTAACAATGGTGCCTATTGAAAAAAATTTAATAAATTATAACTTACTGACTGTTTCTGAAAAAAACTACCTATTTAAATACCATCTTGATGTTTATTCAAAAATATCAAAGCATCTTAATAAAAATGAAAAAAAATGGTTAGCTAGTTTTATCTAGCATTTTCAAAAATTCTTCTTGATTGATAATATTAGTTTTTAGTTGTTCAGCACTTTCAATTTTTCTTTTTGTTGGTTTTTCCCCAACTATTAAATAATTTAGTTTTTTTGAAACTCCGCTTACGATTATCCCAGAATGTTCCTCAATCAAAGATTTAATTTCTGCTCTACTAATACCGTTTAGCTTTCCTGTTACTAAAAAAGTCTTATTTTGAAGTGATTTATTTTTTTTATTCGATATTAAGTTTGAAATCGTTAAAAGATTTCCAAGTTTATTGATTACTTCAAGATTTGTATTATTTGAAAAAAAATTTGTAATAGAATTTACTTGAGTTTCACCAATTCCATCAATATTTAACAAATCTTTATATTTCTTTGTTTTAGATAGTTCTTTAAATTTTAAAAAAGATCCAAAATACTTAGCTATTAGTTTTGCATTTTCTAGACCTATATGTCTTATTCCAAGGGCATATATAAATTTCTCAAGTGATATTTTTTTTTTATCATTTATCGAATATTTTAAATTCTCAACAGATAACCTTCCCCAACCTTCTAATTTTTCTATTTTATCATAATCTAGATTAAAAATGTCTTGAGGAAATTTTACAAGGTTAAGTTTCCAAAAACTTTCTACAATTTTTTTTCCAAACCCGTCTATATTGAAAGCTTCTTTTGATACAAAATGTTTTAGTTTTTCAATTGACATTTTATTACAAAAATAACCTTCACTTGAACATCTTCTCACAGCATCATTTTTCTTAGTTACAGAATTAAATTCCTTTAAAGTTTCAGATCCACAAGATGGACATTTGTCTGGAAATAAAAATTTTATGCTTTTTTTTGGTCTTTTTTCAATATGAACTGAAAGTATATGGGGTATTACATCTCCTGCTCTTTCAACTGTTACAGTATCTCCTATTCTAATATCTTTTCGTTTAATTTCATCCTCATTATGTAAAGTTGCATTAGAAACTAAAACTCCTCCGATATTAATTGGTTTAATTTTTGCGACAGGAGTTAAAGCTCCTGTTCTACCAATTTGGATATCTATATCTAGTATTTCTGAGATAGCTTTGTTAGAAGAAAATTTATGAGCAATAGCCCATCTAGGTGCATTTGCCACATAACCTAATCTTTTTTGAAGAACAAAATCATTAATTTTATAAACTATTCCATCAATATCAAAATCTAAATTAGCTCTTTTTTTTTCTATTTCTTCATAATTTTTAATTAAATTTTTAATACCAATAATTAGCTGATTTAAAGGGTTGGTTTTAAAACCCCACTGATCTAATTTTTTAAGAAATTCAAATTGATTGTCTACATTTAATCCCTTTTCAAATCCAAAAGTATAAGCAATAAATTTTAAGGGTATTTTTTTTGTATCTTCTGGATTTTTCTGCCTTAAAGAACCTGATGCAGCATTTCTTGGGTTTGCAAATTTATCCTTTAATAATTCAAAATCTGTATTTTTAATAAATATCTCACCTCTAATATCTATTTCCTCAGGAAAATCATTTGAAGAAATTGTATGTGGTATATCAGATATAGTTAATAGATTTGCAGTAATGTCCTCTCCTTCTTTTCCGTCACCTCTAGATAACCCTTTTTCTAATTTACCATTTTTATATGATAAAGATGCTGAAATTCCATCAATTTTTGGTTCTGCGCTATACGAAAGTTCAAAGTTATTCTTTTTATTTAAAAAATTTAATATTTTTTTTTCAAAATTTAACAAATCAGTTTCTGAAAAGGCATTTGAAAGGGATAGCATTGGGGCCCTATGTAATGCTTTTTTAAAATTTTTGGCTGGTTTAAAACCAACAGTTTTTGATGGAGAATCTTTCGAATTTAAAAAAATATTTTTTTTTTCAAGAGATAAGATATTTTTTTTTAATTCATCATATTTTTTATCACTTACTAGAGGGCTACTTTTTTCAAAGTAATGCTTATTATATTTTTTAAATAAAACAATTAATTTTTTATATTTTAATTCAATTTCTTTTTTTTTCATCTCAATCTAAAAGAGATTTAAATCTTTTTAATAATGTTTTTTTATTCTTCTTTGGTTGATTTTTTTTATTTTTATTATCTTTATATTTTTTATTAAAAACACTGTAAGACTTAGCGTACCACTGTGAAGACTGGTAATTGTAACCTAACAATTTAGCATATTTCTGCGCCTCATTCTTTAAACCTATAATATAATATATTTCGACTAGCCTGTGTAAAGCTTCTTCAGTATATATTGTGGTATCATAATCTTCAATTACATTCTTAAATCTGTTTATTGCTGGTATCCATTTTTTTTTTTCAACATAATATCTTCCTATATACATTTCTTTTGAAGCAAGAGTGTCGTTAATTAAATCCAATTTAAATTCTGCGTCTAAAGAATATTCAGATTTAGAAAAATCTCTCACAATAATAGTAAATATTTTTTTAGCATCCATGATTGATTGTAAATCTTTCTTTTCATCTACTATTTGTTCATAATAGCAGATGGCTAATAGATAATACGCATAATCTAAATTTTTATGATTGGAATATATATCTATAAATCTTTCTAATTCAGCTATAGCTTCAGAATAATAATCTTGAGTATAATATGAAAAAGCTGCCATTAAAGCTGATTTAGGTGCCCATACAGATTGAGGAAATAATATTTCTGCCTCATTAAATTTTTTTGCTGCAAACAAAACATCGCCGCGCTCTAAAGATTTCTTTCCTTCTTTATAGGCTTCAAGAACTTGTAGTTCTAAGCTTTTTTCTTTAATTTCAGACTCATTAATATTATTTTT
>CABYVK010000027.1 GCA_902522385.1 uncultured Pelagibacteraceae bacterium | reverse complement strand
GCTTGTTTTTTTGCGTCTTCATTTAAATTAAAAATATTAATTATTTTTTCACAATCTGACTCAGAAATTTGATCACCTATATCAACTTTTGTAGTTATAATTTTTTCAGGTGAACTGCTTGCAACTTCTTCAATGTCCATTCCTCCTTGGTCGCTTGATATAAATGCAATTTTAGAACTTGCCCTATCAACCAGACAAGATAAGTAAAATTCTTTATCTATATTTGATGATTCTTCTACGTATAATCTTTTTACCTCTCTACCTTCAGGGCCAGTTTGATGGGTAACTAGTGTTTTTCCTAGTAATTCTTTAGCTGCTACCTTTAGTTCCTCAATAGAGTTTAAAATTTTTACACCACCAGCTTTTCCTCTACCTCCAGCATGGATTTGTGCTTTAAGAACATATTTCTCAGTTTTGATTGCTTTTGCTTTTTCAATGAGTTCATCAACACTGAGTGCAAATACTCCTTCGGGAACTACAGCTCCATATTTTTTTAATATTTGTTTAGCTTGATGCTCGTGAATATTCATTATTATTTAGATAAATCAGGATCTATTTTAGATGCAGCTTCCCATAAAGCTTTTACAGCATCTATTGAATGCATAAATTCTTTTTTTTCTTTTTCATCTAAATCAATCTCTTCAATTTTCTCTACACCATCTTTTCCAATGACAACAGGAACACCTGCATAAACATTTTTCACACCATATTCTCCATTTAATTGTACAGCGCAGGGTAATAATTTTTTCTGATCATTCAAATATGCTTCTGCCATTTGAACACCTGAAGCTGCTGGTGCATAAAAGGCTGATCCTTTTTCTAAATATTTAACTATTTCCGCACCACCATCTCGCGTTCTTTGATTAATTTCCTCAACTCTTTCTAAAGAAATCTTTCCATCCTTTACAAGATCCAACAAGGGTTTACCCGAAATTTTTGTAAATCTTGGCATAGGAACCATGGTGTCACCATGACCACCCATAACCATTGCCTCAATTTCTCTTACTGGCACATTTAGTTCTAATGATAAAAATAATTTAAATCTCGAACTATCTAAAATCCCTGCCATACCAACGACTTTATTTGATGGCAAACCTGAAAATTTTTGAAATGCCATAACCATAACATCTAAAGGGTTGGTGATACAGATCACAAAAGCGTTAGGAGCATTTTTCTTTACCCCCTCAGCAACTTGTTTAATAATTTTTAAATTAATTCCAAGAAGATCGTCTCGACTCATTCCAGGTTTTCTTGGAACGCCTGCTGTAATTATTATTACATCTGAATCTTTTATGTCCTCATAGTTATCAGTTCCTGAAAACCCAACATTGAAACCATCTACAGATGAAGATTGTGCAATATCTAATGCTTTTCCTTTTGCAATACCACTAGCTACATCAAATAAAACCACTTCATTCACTAATTCTTTTGTTCCTATTAAATGTGCAAGAGTTCCACCTATTTGGCCTGCACCAATTAAAGATATTTTTGTCATTAATTTCCTTTATTTCATTGTTGGCATAACAAATTCCGCATTTGATCGGACACCTGAAGGCCATCTAGATGTTACTGTTTTAAGTTTGGTATAAAATTTTATTCCTTCCATACCATGCATTCCACTATCTCCAAATAGTGATCTTTTCCAACCACCAAAACTATGAAATGCCATTGGAACTGGGATCGGCACGTTAATACCAACCATACCTACTTGAATTTTACTTGCAAAAGTTCTGCCTGCATCACCGTCTCTTGTATAAATACTAACTCCATTTCCGTACTCATGGTCATTAATTAATTTTGCAGCTTCTTCAAAAGTTTTTACTCGAACAACTGATAAGACTGGACCGAATATTTCTTCTTTGTAAATTCTCATATCTTTATTTACATGATCAAATAAACATCCACCTATATAGAAACCATTTTCATAGCCTTGGAGTTTTAAACTTCTGCCATCAACCACTAGCTTTGCACCTTCCTCAACACCTAAATCAACATAACTTGTAACTTTTTCTAAATGTTCTTTTGTAACTAATGGCCCCATTTCTGATGCTTTATCCATTCCAGGACCAACTTTTAAAGCTTCGGCTTTTTTTGATAATCTTGACACAAGTTCATCACCGATATCTCCAACAGCAACAGCAACTGATTGAGCCATACATCTTTCTCCAGCTGAACCATAAGCGGCACCCATTAAACCATTGACTGCACCATCTAAGTCACAATCTGGCATAACAACTAAATGGTTTTTTGCTCCACCCAAAGCTTGAACTCTTTTTTCATTTTTAGCTGAATTTTCATAAATATATTTTGCAATAGGAGTAGATCCTACGAAACTAACAGCTTTAATATCTTTATTTTCTAAAATTGCATCAACAGCTTCTTTATCTCCATTTATTACATTAAATACTCCTTTTGGAAGACCAGCCTCAGTAAGTAGTTCTGCCAATCTTATTGCACAAGAAGGGTCTTTTTCTGATGGTTTAAGAATAAAAGTGTTTCCACAAGCTATTGCTATTGGAAACATCCACATTGGCACCATAGCAGGAAAATTAAAGGGTGTAATACCTGCAACAACTCCTAATGGTTGTCTGATTGACCAACTATCAACATTGGTTCCAACATTTTCTGAAAACTCACCTTTTAATAAATGTGGTATTCCACAAGCAAATTCTACAACCTCAAGTCCTCTAGTTAAAGAGCCTCTTGCATCTTCATAAACTTTTCCATGTTCTGAAACTATTAACTTAGTTAATTCATCAGAATTTTTTTCAATTAATTCTTTAAATTTAAATATTATTCTAGCTCTTTGTAGAGCAGGTTTTAAAGACCAAGTTTCAAATGCTTTTTTTGCTACCTCAACAGCACTGTCTAGATCAGATTTTGAAGCAAGTCTTACCTCTGACTCTTGTTCACCAGTCGCTGGATTAAAAACTTTTCCTTTTTTATCTGAAGATCCCGGAATAATTTTACCGTTTACGAAGTGTTCTATTAATTTCATGAATACGGTGTTTTAGATCAAAAATATCAAATAGTCTATTTAAACATTAGCTGTTGCCAACATTTTTTTTATCTCAGCTATAGCTTTTGCTGGATTCAAGCCCTTAGGACATGCATTTGTACAATTTAATATTGTATGGCATCTATATAATTTTAATTCATCGGAAACTTTTTTTAATCTCGCTTTTCTCTCTTCATCTCTACTATCAATGATCCATCTATAAGCCTGTAGCAGAACTGCTGGACCTAAATATTTATCTCCATTCCACCAATAACTTGGACAAGATGTAGAACAGCAAGCACACATAATACATTCGTAAGCACCATCAAGTTTTGCTCTATCTTCTTTAGACTGATAAATTTCTGTTGTCTGTTTTGTTGAGTTATTTTTTAACCAAGGTTCAATAGATTGATATTGTTTATATAAGCCATCTAAATCGCCAATCAAATCTCTTTTAACTTTTAAATGAGGTAGAGGATAAATATCGATGTCACCATCTATCTCTGCATGTGGAGTTGTACAAGCTAATCCATTTTTTCCTCCCATATTCATAGCACAAGAGCCACAAACACCATGAGCACAAGACCTTCTATAGGCCAATGTTGGATCAATTTCGTTTTTAATTTTATTTAGAATATCCAGTACCTTAGATGGGCAATTATCCATATCAACCTCGTATGTATCAATTCTAGGATTTTCTTCTGTCGATGGATCCCATCTATAAATATTAATTTTTCTTAAATTTTTAGATCCAGTTTTGTCTTTAAAGTATTTGCCTTTTTTAACCTCTGAATTTTTAGGTAAGCTTAGCTGAGCCATTAATATACTCG
>CABYVK010000026.1 GCA_902522385.1 uncultured Pelagibacteraceae bacterium | reverse complement strand
GATGTAAGTTTCATTTTTTACCCTTAAATTGGTGCTTTTTATACATACCTGACTAAAATGGTCAAGATTAGAGTTTGAAAAAAAACTCACATATTGTCGCTGACTTGTGATAAACGTACATTTTTTTTGAGAATAATAATCAATATCGCTTTATGGATAATAAAATTTTAGAAATATTTATACCTGGACCTGCAGGAAGACTGGAAGCTAAATATTATAAAAGTAAAAAAAATACATCACCAATAGTCTTAGTTCTACAGCCACATCCTCAATATGGAGGAACGATGAATAACAAAGTAGTAGTAGACATATTTAATACTTTTATGGAAAATGATTTTTCTGTTTGTAGAGTAAATTTTAGAGGTGTTGGAAAAAGTGATGGGGAATTTGATAATGGTCAAGGTGAGCTTGCTGATGCTGCTGCAGCATTGGATTGGTTAGAAAGAGAAAATTTTGATAATTCTCAATGTTGGGTTTCTGGATTTTCTTTTGGATCGTTAATTGCTATGCAACTACTTATGAGAAGACCAGAAATAAATAGATTTGTTGCCGTTTCACCACAACCCAATGTTTATGATTTTTCTTTCTTATCTCCGTGCCCAACATCTGGTTTAATAATTTATGGAAAAAAAGATGAGCTAGTTCCAATAGAATATATTAATGAATTAGACAAAAGATTAAGTGCTCAAAGGGGGATCAAGGTTGAGTTTCAAGGAGTCACAGAGGCAAATCATTTTTTTTCTAAAACTGACAAGCCCTTGATAAAAACGTTAAGCAAATATATCAATAAAGAGACTGCTCTTTATTAAAAATTTTCTACTAACTTTCCTCCAACTGTAAATCCTTTGCATCCTGTTGTGTTATTGAAAGATATAGGTAAATTTAAAAATGATCTTATAGCTAAAAATCCAAAAGCTTGTGACTCTATATAGTCTCCTTTTAAGTTATAATTATCTATTATTTCTAACTTTACTTTATTTTTATTGGTTAAATAATTATTTATACAATTTATTAAAAAAATATTTTTTCTACCTCCACCGCAAACTAAAAACTTTATACTATTGTTGTTGCTAACATGTTCTAGACCTTGGGCAATTAGATATGCAGTAAAATTTGTAATAGTAGCACATCCATCTTCCAAAGATAAACCTCGGGCAAAAGATATATCAAAATTTTTTATATCCATCGATTGAAAATATGTTTCAATTTTAAAATTATCTATAGCTTGATCAAGTATCAATTTATTATTTTTACCTGATTTTGCTATTTCACCATTTTTATCAAATTTTTTTTTTGAATTTTTTCTTACCCATTCATTAATTAAACAATTTCCTGGACCTATATCAAAAGCTAATAAATTTTCATTCATTATATTTGAATTTTTAATAACCTTTGTTACATTTGCTATCCCTCCAATATTTAAAAAGCCAATAGGAAGTTCCATATTATAGTTTTGGTTAATTTTTTTTGATAAAATATAATGAAAAATAGGTGTAAGTGGTGCTCCTTGACCTTGATTTTGAATATCTGCTTGTCTAAAATCATATATAACTTTTTTCTTAGTAATTTGAGATAACAGCAGCCCATCACCTAGTTGGTTGGTAATTTTCTTTTTGGGATCATGAAAAATCGTTTGACCATGGAATCCAACCAAATCAATTGGTTTCCCATATTTTTCTGAGGATTTATTAACTATATCGGCGTGAAAAATTGTTAAATTTCTCTCCAATTCTCTTATTTTTTTTGAATATTTAGATAGATCTTTCTCATCATTAATTAAATCTCTTAGATAAATTAATTCATTCTGAAGTATTTTATCATATTCATAATAATCATCAAAAAGATTGGAAAACTCATCATATCCATCTGAGCTAATTATAGATAAATCAACACCGTCCATTGATGTTCCGCTCATTAATCCAATCGCTGTGTATAATTTTTTTTTCATTGATATGTTTTTTAAAAAATATTTGTATATTGTAATTATAAACTTATGAATAAATTTTTAAAAGAATTTAAAGATAGAGGTTATTTTTATCAGTGCACAAATGAAAAAGAATTATCAGCTTTGCTAGATAAAAATAAAATCCAAGGCTACATAGGTTTTGATTGCACTGCAGAAAGCCTACATGTTGGTAGCCTTCTTCAGATAATGTGCCTAAGATTACTTCAAAAAAATGGTCATCGACCAATAGTATTGCTTGGTGGAGGAACTACTAGAATTGGAGATCCTTCAGGTAAAGATAAAACAAGAAAAATTTTAAGTGAAAAAGAAATTGAAAAAAATATTAAAAATATTCAAAATATATTAAAGAAGTTTTTAGAAAATAATGATCCAAATACAAAACCAATTTTTGTTAATAATTATACTTGGCTTAAAAATTTAAATTATATTTCTTTTTTAAGAGATATAGGAAAACACTTTACAATTAATAGGATGCTAACATTTGATAGTGTTAAATTGAGATTAGATAGAGAACAATCGTTAAGTTATATGGAATTCAATTATATGATTTTACAAGCATACGATTTTCTAGAATTAAATAAAAAAGAAAATTGTGTATTACAAATTGGTGGTTCGGATCAATGGGGAAATATTGTTAATGGTGTAGAGCTTATTAAAAGATACTCTAATAATCAAACTTTTGGTTTAACAACTCCATTAATTACATTGGCAACTGGTGCAAAAATGGGTAAGTCAGAAAATGGTGCAATTTGGCTAGATGAAAAATATTTATCTGCTTATGATTATTGGCAATTCTGGAGGAATGTAGATGATAGAGATGTTGTTAAATTTTTAAAAATGTTTACAGATATCGAAACGAAAGAGATAGAAAATATTAAAAATAATAATATTAATGAACTAAAAATATTGCTTGCAAACAAAACTACTTCTATGCTTCATGGTGAAAAGGCTGCAAATAAAGCAGAACTAGCAGCAAAAGAGGCATTTTCAGGAAGCTTATTAGGTTCAAATTTGCCAAAAGTAAATATCACATCTAAGCAAATTGATAAAAAAATTAATATTGTAGAATTGATTCTTATTTCTAAATTAGAAAATTCAAAAAGCGAAATTAGGAGACTTGTTAAAGGTAAAGCAATCAAAATTAATAATAATGTTATAACTGATGAAAAATTTGAAATTAAAAAAGACTTATTTAAAGAAAATTATTTAAAGTTATCAATTGGAAAAAAAAGGCATATTAAAATAGAGATAAATTAATTTTTTTTAATTTTTTCTAAAGTCCTTGTAATAAACCTTGGAGTTAGAGTTTTTATTGGATTTACGGTTGTTTCTAAGTTTTGAGGTGGTCCCTTGATTTTAAAACTAACTCCAAAAACTCCATCTCCAACTTTTTTTCCAATCAATAAATCACCAAGCAAAGGTATTGAGGCAATTGATCTATTTATAGTTGTGGCTGGTACTAATGTACCTCTTAAACTAATTAAATTATCTCCCTCAACATAACCTTCTAATAAAATAGATATTGCAGGTCCTATTGCATACAGCTCTTGAATTCTCATAAGTTTATCCTCGTTAGTAAAGTTCATTTCAAAATCAGTAAATCTAATTCCTTCACCAGTAAGCAAATCTGCAATACCTTGAAGTGAGGCAAGCGCTAATAACTTCGCCAGTGCAGGTATTTCTTTAACTTTGAAATTATCTATAACTAATTTAGAAGTTGATAAACCGTTTTTTTTTGAAGTGTAGAAATCTAAGTATCCCTCTTTGTCATCTTTAAAACCTTTAATAAATTTATATCTATTAACTAAAGGTTTAGCTTTAGAGGAAAAGATGGTGGTTATTTTTTCATCATTACCAGCTGTTTTGACTGTAAATTTTATATTCTGAAAATTGTCAAAAAAAGCTAAAATATTTGCATCAATAACTTGATTATTTTTAATTTTTAATTTTCCTTTTAGATCTTTTACAAAGGATATTTCGTCAATGTATACTTCATTTAAATTTATATCTAAATTAAAGTTATCTTCAAAAAAATTTTTTTTCTTTTTTTCTCCACTCTTTAATAAATTTGTGATTAGAGAGTTTGCATTGAATGAGCTACCATTAATTATATAATCAAACTCAGAAATTTTTTTTA
>CABYVK010000025.1 GCA_902522385.1 uncultured Pelagibacteraceae bacterium | reverse complement strand
ATAAAATGGGGAGGAAATAATATTCTTCTTTTTGGATCTGAAGGATTTGGTATGAGGCAGCATACAAGTAAATATGCAGATTTTTTTGTTAAAATTAATATTAATGAAAATATTGAAAGTTTAAATATCTCAAATAGTGCAGCAATTGTGTTTCATCACTTGAGTTATTTAAAAAAAAAGAGTTGATTATTTAACAAATAATCAATAATTATTGCGCATGCCCTTGTAGCTCAGCTGGTAGAGCAATTGATTTGTAATCAATAGGTCCGCGGTTCGAATCCGTGCGGGGGCACCACTTCAGTTACTTTTTCATATAAAATATCTATGCAGGAACTAATCTTACGACAATAAGTGTTGTCAGATTGTTGTCAGTTTGTTGTCAAATCAAGTAGTCGGTTGCTAATAATTAATACTCGAAGTTAAGATGTTTTTTGGATTTGAACAAGGTGCCTCAATACAAGATCTCATAGTTGCTGGCCAAGTTGATCCAAAATTTAAAAAAATATAACCAGTCATGTTGTCTGGTATGTTTGATCCTTTATAAACATCGTTTCTTAAAACATGTTGGTCAGCTCTATTTCCAATTCCATTATTAATTGGATTTAAGAATCTAAGACTAGGATCAAAAACCATTGCTGTATAAGTTCTACCTGGATTATCTACACCACTACAACTAACTTTATTTGATCCAGAGTTTATAAAAATATCTGTTTGACCAATTTGACACTTCATTAACTCAGCAGATGTATATTTTTCTACAGTTTTAAAATTTGATTTTATAGTCGCTTTCTTTGCACCTGCAGTATATCCACTATAAGCAACGACTCCTACTGCAGCAAGAATACCGATGATGGCTACAACGACTAAGAGTTCTATTAATGTGAAAGCTTTACGGTTCATAAAAAACTATTTTGTGCAACTGCTCCCTGAAACAATATCAGTTTTAACTATAGCGTTATCGTTACTATCAACATCGTAAGCCGTCTGAATCTTAAAACAACAAGAACCACTACAGTTAAATTCTTTAGCAACAGCGTTTGAAAATGGAACACGCTCAACTATAACTGTACCTAATGTGATACAACAAATGTAACCTGACATGCTTCCATTTCTTTGAAGTTGTTTAAATCTTTTATTGTAATCTTTAGCTCCTGAATAACTTAACATCGGGGATTCTTTAACACCAACTATGTCATTATTATATGGATTTTGCATCCCATACCACCACTTTCCTCCTTGTTGAAATCCAGCATGCTTATTTATAATTGGGCTCTGCATTCCAAGAGACTCATTACAAGGTATATTAACTGTGTACCCATTTTTATTTACATAGCTAACTGGGTCACCAATATCACATAAACCTAAAATTGATTGAACAGAATTTCTTACAATTGAATGTTGTTTAAGTGTAGCTTTTATTTTTGCACTTTTTGTATAACCATCATAAGCAACCACTCCGACAGCAGCTAGAATACCAATGATTGCTACTACGACTAAAAGTTCTATTAATGTAAAACCATTACGCTTCATGAAAAAACTCTACCACTGTTACCATATTGTTGCCAAGCTAGAATCTTTTTTTGAAAAATTATTGATAAACAATAATTATTTAAACTTTTAGAATTGATTTGTAATCAATAGGTCCGCGGTTCGAATCCGTGCGGGGGCACCATCACTCAACTAAATCAACACTTATTATTTTTTCTAAAACTAAATTAAGTTATTAGGTAACAATAAATGCTACTCATCTATGAGTAATACATACAATTGTACTTAAAACTTTATCAGAACCTGTTGACGAAAAAGTCCAATACTCATCTGTTAGACCAGATTGAACTACCATTTCTCTATCACATCCATTTTTTTCAACAGTCAAACTATAAAGACCAATTTGTCCTTTGCACATTTTTTTACCAAGATGAGCTGACTGTATAGAAGTCATATCAGTCCAACCAGACCAAATATCACAAGTTCTATCTTTACCTACACTTCCATACGGATTTTTTACCATACCTTGATATCCAATGTGTGTTTGCAAAACATTTTCGTGAAATGGTGTCTTGTTATAGTCTGTAACGTTAGAGCAATCTTTATTTTGACCACCACCACTATTATTAGTTTGTCTAAAGATTGTTCCTCCATTTATAACACATTTCATAGCGTCAGCTTGTATCCATTTTACAACTGCTTTATGATTTTGCTTAACAACAGCTTTTTTAGCAGAACTCGTATACCCATTATAAGCAACTACTCCTACAGCAGCTAGAATACCGATGATAGCTACTACGACTAGCAGTTCTATTAGGGTGAAGGCTTTATTATCTCTCATCTAATATTTCAGTTATTAAAACCTCACTTTGATTTCCACTCCATTGACCTGTACTGCCATCAAACTTTGACACTATTTGTATTTTGTTTCCACCAGCATTAACTATTCTTGTTTGTCCTAATACAGGACTATTTCCTGTTGTAGAAAATACTGTTCCATTATTGTCTGGATTATTAAACGGATTCTTAAAACCATCTCCTCTAAAATGATCAACAAATCTTGAGCCAAGAGTAATTGTATTTACAGATGATGGATCACAAGAAACAGTTGTACTTGCACCGTTTGATCTTTTAAGTTCTAAGTTTGATTGTCCGAGCGAACATTTCATTATTTCAGACTGCATAAATTTAGTTATAGTTTTGTGTTGAGACTTTGTTGCAGCTCTTTTTGCACTCATGGTATACCCATTATAAGCAACCACACCTACAGCAGCAAGAATACCAATGATAGCAACAACTACTAAAAGCTCAATAAGTGTAAAACCTTTTTTTTTCATTTTATCTTATACTCAAGTCAATATCTAAACTTGTAGTATCCTTTGATGCACAACCAGTTTTATAACATGCTCTTAACTGTAATTTTGTACCATTGGTACTGATGCTTACTTGTCCAGGCTCATAATTAGTTCTAGATCTTATACAAGGTAATGAGGTATCATAGGGATTTCTAAATGATTTTAAAACACCTTCGTCAACTCCTGGAGTTACACTCCCTCTCAGTGATCTAACATTTGCTAAAGCTTGCATCGTATTAAATGCACCAGTGCCTGTATTATAGTTAGAACAACTTAACTCACCATCCATAACGGTAGAATTACCAATACTGCATAATGCAATTTCACTTTCGATATACTTTACTGTTGCAGAATAACAGCTTTTTGCAGCATTAGCTTTCGCACTGCTTGTATACCCATTATAAGCAACCACTCCTACTGCAGCTAGAATACCGATGATGGCAACTACGACTAAGAGTTCTATTAATGTGAATGCTTTTTGCTTCATTGAATTTGAATAGTATTTTTTAGTACCTCACCATCATTTACATTATAAGTACCAGAAACCTTTGTGACAATTACAATGTTGCTTCCTGAAGTATGTATTTGAGTTTCTCCTAAAGATCCATTTTGAATATTACCTCCAGCAGCGACTGCTTGTTTACAGTTTCCACTCCCATCTAGTAGACCATGAGGATTACAGGTGTACGGTGCATTAAAGTGGTTATGAAATGCGCTAGCAACATTAGAGACTTTGTTTGCAACAATATCAGGACATACATCATTTGAATATTTAATCTTTCCAGTAGCTTTGCTAAAACTATATTTTAAAATTAATTCTTCTCCTAGGTCACACTTTTTTACTTCAGTCATTATAAATTTAACAACATTGTTATGATTAGTTTTTGAAGCATTAACTTTAGCACTTTTAGTATACCCATTATAAGCAACCACACCTACTGCAGCTAGAATACCGATGATTGCTACTACGACCAAGAGCTCTATTAGGGTAAAACCTTTTTGTTTCATTAAAAACCACCTTTGGGCCATTCAACCTCATCAATAATATATTTATTCTTACCACTAGTATCTCCAATGTTAGTTTTGATTGAAATTTTAGAATCTGGCCAATTATTCCATATGTGTGTCCTTCCAAGTGTTCTTGGATCCCAGCTTTGCATAAGACAACATTGGTCTTTCATTTTACCTCCTATATTTGCTCCAGTAGGTCCATCCAAACCATATAGATTTTTCATTTGGCTGTAATTAAAATGAAACACAAAATGATAAGACGAATTTGATGCACTACCTGAACCACTCTTGCATGGTCGGTTAATTTCACCAGGTATATTATTTTTTCCAACTTTCAAACCGTTACAAGGGAAACCACCATAATCACATGTTTTCATAACTATATAATTTTCTCCTAGAGCACACTGAGCATAGCTTGATTTTATAAAATTAACAATTTGGCTATGTTGTTGTTTAGCAGCGGTTATTTTTGCAGAGGTTGTGTATTTTCCATAAGCAACCACCCCTACCGCAGCTAAGATACCGATGATTGCTACTACGACTAATAGTTCTATAAGTGTAAATCCTTTTTGCTTCATTGAATTTGAATAGTATTTTTTAATACCTCTTCGTCATTATTTTCGATATTACTTACCAAGCTTCTATAGCTCCTGCAGAGGTATGAGTAATTCTATTTGCTTTACTTACTGGACTTATCATTTCAGAGCCTTTTGCTTGTGCAGCTCCATTTGCCTGAATTCTAACTACATCAAAACCACTTATTTCATGAAGTAAAAATCCAGATTCATCTAAAAATTCTAAAACAGGATAAACTGTAAAATTTTTATTACATGAATTCTTGTAATCAATTATCCATGCATAACTTACAAAAACATCATTTCTTTCTGTAACACTTAATTTCTGATCAGTTACTTTTAAACAGTCATTCATATTTAAAGTTTTATCGTTACTAAATGTTTCTTTATTTTTATTAATTTCATTTTCATTTGATGTTAAAGACTCAGTAAGTTCTTGTAATGTTTTTAGTGGCTCTAATAATTTTTCAATTTTATCTAATCTTTCTTCAATTTTAGATAATCTGTCATTGACAGTTTCTGCGA
>CABYVK010000024.1 GCA_902522385.1 uncultured Pelagibacteraceae bacterium | reverse complement strand
ATGTCCTGGACTGCAATAAATAGAATAATTTGTGCTGATTTTCCTAATTATTTTATGTGAAGATTTAAGTTCTTTAATATTTTTTCCTATTTCTTTTACCCTTTCTTTTGTTGTAACCGAGATTGGACCCTCAGAGGAATATTTACCTTTAATATTTTTAAATTTTCTTTTTATTGGACTTGGTAATTCTTTATAAGCGAGATATTGAGAACAAAATTCTGTATTAGCTTTTCCTTTTTTTGGCACAAGTTTAGAAAGTAACATTGTAAATCTTGGTGGTTTTTTTGTATAAATCGAGTCTGTATGAAATTGTTCACCAAAACTTGGTCCTTTATCAGTTGATTTTCTTTGCACCACAGTAATTTGGGGAAATTTTTTATTTAAACCTTTTAGTCTTGGATAGTTGGCTAATTTTCCAAAATATTTCGCAAACTGAATATAAAATTTAGAAGTTAATTCTTGTTGTTTAAAATACAACATTCCATATTTATTCAGTGCTTTCTTTATTTTTAAAATATCTTTATTCGTAATATCTTTTAAATTTACAATTATTTCAGCTCCAATATTTTTTTTATTTGGAATTATTTTTAACATTTTTTAAAAAAAATTTTTTTAAGTGATTAATCGTTTGTTTAGGACTCTCCTCTGGAATGAAATGATCTGAATTAATTTCTGCTCCATAAACTTTTTTGTTTGTGTATTTTTGCCAAATTTTAACTGATTTAAATTGCGTTCCAACAACTCCCTTTTTACCCCACAAAACTTGTATAGGAATGTTTAATTTTTTTTTTCTGTCTTTTTTGTCATGCTCTAAATCTATAGTAGCTGCAGCCCTATAATCCTCGCAAGTTGCATGAATTCTTTTTTTTTGTTTAAAGGCTCTAAAATATTCATCTTCAACTTTTCCAATCGCACGTTTTGATGACCTATTAAAACGACTTTTTAACCATCTTTTAGGATCTGCCATTATCATTTTCTCTGGTAAAGGTGCTGGCTGTATTAAATAAAACCAGTGAAAATATCCTTTTGCAAATTTCATATCAGTATGCTCGTACATATCTAGAGTTGGACAAATATCTAATACACTTAAAGCCATAATCTTATTTCTATAATCTCTTGCCATTCTATGTGCAACTCTCCCACCTCTATCATGTCCAGCAACAAAAAATTTTTTAAAATTTAATTTACTCATTAATTGAACCATATCTTTAGCCATTTCTCTTTTAGAATAATTTTTATGATTAGTACCACCAGGTAAAACTAAACTATCTCCATATCCTCTAAGGTCAGCAACTATTATAGTGAAATATTTACTAAGCTCAGGAGCAGTCTTGTGCCACATCACATGTGTTTGGGGATATCCATGAAGTAATAATAAGGGGGGACCGTTACCTTTAAATCTACAAAAAATTTTACCCTTGCTTACTTTAACAAATTTTTTTTTAAAACCATTAAACATGATTAAACTATTTAATTATTTAATAGTTTATTTTTCGCCTTTTCAAATTCCTCTTGAGAAATAATTCCTTTTTCTTTTAAATCATTCAATTTAGTAAGTTCATCACTTAAATTGCTGCTTTTTTCATCAGAAGTTTCGCTTGTCTCCCTACCCTCACTTTCAGCTTCCTCTTTCTCAGCTCTATTAGCTTCCTTAGACTTAAAACCATTCATAATTGCCATTCCACCTAAGTATAAAACATAAGCCATAATAGGAATAACCAATCCAAAAAAAATTATTTTTTCCATAATTTAATCTTCATCTTCTTCACGCCAGTTTTTTTCATACATTAAGTATGCAGCGTATATTACTGATACAGTACCTACAATCATACCATAATCAAAACCAGTTTGCTTGTCATGCAAATACCAACCTAATTGTGTTGCCCCAATAGGTGGAACTGTAAGAAGCAAAAAAATTATACCAAATCTGTATGGTCGTTTAGGTTTTTTCATCCTAATAAATTAACAGATTACAGCTTACGGTTTAATTATTAAATTTGCGATCTTTTGAAACAGTCGATCGTATTTTTAAGCAAACAAGCAATGGTCATTGGACCTACACCGCCTGGAACTGGTGTAAGTGCTTTTGCATTTTTTGAAACTTCATCAAAATGAACATCACCAACTATACCGTTATCGGTTTTATTTATACCAACGTCAATAACAATAGCATCTTTCTTAACCCAATCTCCTCTAACAAGTTCGGGTATACCTACAGCGGCAACAATTATATCTGCCTCTAAACATTCAGCTTTTAAATCTTTAGTTTTTGAATGAGTTATAGTTACGGTGCAATTTTCTTTTAATAGAAGTTGTGTCATTGGTTTACCATTTAAATTTGATCTACCAACAACCACAGCTTTTTTACCACTTAAATTAGGTTCAATTTTTTTTATTAACAAATAACATCCAAGCGGAGTACAAGGTATCGAACTTTCATAACCAGATGAAAGATTGCCTACATTCATTGGATGAAATCCATCTACATCTTTTGAGGGATCAATAGCTTCTATAACCTTCTGCTTATCAATATGCTTAGGTAAAGGAAGTTGAACTAAAATTCCTGAAACAGTTTCATCACTGTTTAGTTCTTGAATTTTTTCTAGAACAGTCTTTTCTTCAACTGAGTCTGGATATTTAATTACTTCAGATTTTAATCCTACCTCATTTGCTGACTTCTCTTTATTTCTTACATAAATCTGACTAGGTGTTAAATCACCAATCAGTATTACCGTTAAACCTGGTACTTTATTATGTTTTGATTTTAACTCTGCAACTTCTTCCTTTAACTCTGCTCTTAATTCTGCGGCTGCTTTTTTTCCATTAATTAAAATCATATTTCTCTCTTAAAAAATCATTGGTGCGATGTACAGCTTCATACACATTTCGATAAACCAAATCAATAAAAGAAGAATGATTGGAGAAATATCTAGTGAACCTAAATTTGGCAAGAAACGTCTAATTTTATTCAGAAAAGGCTCGGTTAATTTATAACTCAACTCTAAAATTGCATACACAAACCTATTTTGAGTATTAAGAACGTTAAAAGCTATTAACCAACTTACAATAACATTGGCGATTACAACATAAGAGTACAATTTTAAAATTTGTAAAACTAAATAAAAAATAGCTATCATTTTTTCTCAACATAAATCGACTGACTTGGGAAAGCAAATGAAGCACCATTTATTTCTACAATTTCTTTAATCGCAATTGCTAATCTTTCTTTTACATCAAGCCAATTATTCCAACTTCCTGTTTTTGTAAAGCATCTTACATACATATCTATTGAACTATCAGAAAATTTATCAACTCTTACCGCAACACCAATTGAGGTATTATAATCTTCGCTTGAATTAATATGACTTTCGATTTCATCTCTAATTTTTTTTAACTGATCTACCGTAGTGTCATATTGAAGTGTAATAATCCAACTGATTAACCAATTTGAAGTTTCACTTACATTTACAACTGCGTTTTCGGCAAATTGAAAATTTGGAATAATAGCAAGAGATTTATCAAACTTTCTAATTGTTGTTGATCTAAATCCAATCTTTTCTACTACACCTTCAATAATACCCTCGACAGCTATCCAATCTCCAATTTTAAATCTCTTTTCAACTAAAACTAAAATTCCTGATATTAAATTTTTGAATAAATCTTGTGCCCCTAATGCTACAGCAACACCAAACAATCCAAGACCTGCAATGATTGGACCTATTTTAATTCCCCACAATTCTAAAACTGCTGCTAAACCTAAAATAAAAATTAAAATTTTTAACGATTTAATTATCCAGCCAATAAGTTCTCTTGTTAACAATTTGTCTAAACCACTAAGTATGTATGAGATTGGTTCTATGATTTGGTGAATTACCCAAAAGATTAAAATAGTGATCAAAGTTCTATTAATTGTATCTACCACTTCTCTTCCTTCTAGTGAGAAAGTCATGTAGTAGCTTGCAATAAAAAATCCTAATACAATTGGTAAAAATCTTGCTGGACCAACAAGTGATTGAACAAAAGTATCATCTAATTTATTCGTTGTTCTTTTCGAGATAATTTCTAATTTTTTAATAACTAATTTGCTTATAAGACCTCTAAAAATTAAGAATAGTAAAAATATTCCAATACCAATTAAGATTTGAAAGATATCAACACCAAGAATTCCTTTATTCCATACTGATAAAAATATCTCTGAAAAATTATTAATTAATTCCATTTCTAAATTTTATATAACAAAAACTCTTCTTCTCCAGGGTTAAAAAGAAAAATCTTTTTCCATTTGATTTCGTTCAGTATTGACGAGGTTTTTTCGCCTATACACATCAAATTTGTATTCATCCATAAATTTTTGGTTCGGTAAATCTTTATGAAATTTAAGAAACTTGACGCACTATTTTGAGAGTAAACATAGACCATATCAGGCATATTTAATTTTAATTCATTAACAAATTTCTCATCAAATTTTTGATTATGATCTACTCTGTAATTAATAATTCTTTTTACCTTAAAACCTTCGCTTAATAACTGTTGATCTAAATCAACCGATATTGTTTCACCACTAACGTAAAGTAATTCTTTATTTTTGGACTCATAATTTTGTATAATTAACTCCTTTAAATTTGTAACATTTCCTTCAGCCGCAGTTGTATTTTGAAAACCAACACTTCTTGCTTTATTTTCTGTAGCATTTCCAACACAAAAGCATTTAATATTTTTATCTAATTTTACTGTGTTTAAAAATTTTACTGCATTTGTACTAGTAAAAACAATTCCACCATATTCAGAAAAGTTAATTTCTTCATAATTAACCTTTTCAATTCTTATTAATGGAAGATGAGAAACTTGATGTCCTAATGATTGAAATTTTAATATCATTTCAGAACAATCCTCCAGTGGTCTAGTTAACAAAATATGCATATTATCTTTTATATGAATTATTTGATTTTGTTTTTAAAAGTATTCCAATCTCTTTACCAATTTCTTTAAACTCATTCAAATTACCAACTTTTTTTTCATAAAACCTTTGTTTACCATCTAAAGAAAAAAGTTCAGCCTCCACTGTAATCTTATCTCCATCAACCACTGAATGAGCACCAATTGCTGTTTCACAATCTCCATCTAAAACTTTTAAAATATTTCTCTCAAGGTGAGCTCTTTTATGTGTTTCCTCATGATTAATTTTGTTTAAAATAGAAATTGTCTCATCATCATTCTCCCTGCACTGAAGAGCAATTACGCCTTGTCCTGCACTAGGAATTATTTTTTCAGCTGAAAAAATTTCTGAGATTTCATTTTCAAATTTTAAAAATTTGATACCAGCATAAGACAAAATAATTGCATCATACATCCCTTCATTCAATTTTCTAATTCTAGTATCTACATTTCCTCTAATTAGTTTACAGTTTAAATCTTTTCTAATTTTTTTTATTTGAAATTCTCTTCTGTATGATGAGGTACCAACAATTGACTTTTGATCTAAGTCTTTAAGTTTTTTTTTGTTCTTAGTAATTAAAATCTCTCTAGGGTCATTTCTTTTAAGAAAAGAATCTGTCTTTAATCCTTTCGTCTCGTTAGCAGGCATATCTTTCAGTGCATGGACTGCAATATCAATATTTTTCAACTGAAGTTCTTTTTCAATATTACTAGAAAACAAACCTTTGCCACCAAGCTCAGATAATCTTATATCCTGTACTTCGTCACCTTTAGTTGTAATTGATTTAATTAAAATATCTTCATTACCAAGGTCGGTATTTTCAATAATCTTATCTTTAGCTTGTTGAGCATAAAGTAAGGCAAGCTTGCTACCCCTAGATCCAATTATTATTTTTTTTCTCATAAAAAATTATTTCTTACTTGTATAAAGATTGTACAATTATTAAAAACTATTTGAATGAGCAAAAAACCCTTAATTCTTGGAATAGAGTCTAGTTGTGATGAAACAGCAGCTTCTTTAATAACTGAAAATGAAGAGGGTTTCCCAGTAGTTTTATCCAACATTGTTTCTAGCCAAGTGGAGGTTCACAGGGAGTTTGGTGGTGTAGTTCCTGAACTAGCAGCACGTTCACACATTGAAAAAATTGATTGGATTGTCAAAAAAGCTATTGATAAAAGTGGAAGAAAAATTGAGGAAATAGATGCGGTTGCTTCTACCGCTGGTCCTGGATTAATTGTTTGTTTATCAGTTGGGTTAAGTTTTGGTAAAGCTTTCGCAACAGCAATGAATAAACCTTTTATTGCTGTCAATCATTTAGAGGGACATGCTTTAAGTCCAAAACTAAATGCAAATTTAAATTATCCATATTTACTTCTTTTAATTTCAGGCGGGCACTCACAATATTTAAGTGTTCAGAACCTTGGTAAATATAAAAGATTAGGAACAACTATTGATGATGCATTAGGTGAGGCGTTTGACAAAACTGCAAAACTTTTAGGAATACAATTTCCAGGAGGACCTCAAATAGAAATTTTAGCTAAAAAAGGTGATCCAGAAAAATATGATTTACCAAAACCAATTTTCAGCAAAGGAGGATGCAATCTTTCTTTTGCAGGTCTAAAAACCGCCGTGTTGAAGATAAGCAAAACAATTAAATCAGAACAAGATAAATATGATCTTGCAGCATCTTTTCAAAAAACAATTGAGGAAATTTTATATAAAAAAACAAAGATTGCTTTTACTGAATATGAAAAAATAAATGAATTAAATGAAAAAATTTTTGTTGTTGCTGGAGGAGTTGCAGCAAATAAAAAAATTAGGTCTATGTTAATTAATCTATGTGAAGAAAATAATTATAAAAGTATTTTTCCACCTATAGAGTTTTGTGGAGATAATGCAGCAATGATTGCAATGGTAGGTTTGGAAAAATTTAAAATAAATCAATTTGATGATTTAGATTATCCAGCAAAACCTAGATGGCCTTTAGATGAAGATGCAGCTTTTCTCAAAGGTGCTGGAGTTCAATTGTAATGAAATATTGGTTGATGAAATCTGAACCAGATGTATGGTCAATTGACCAACAAAAAAAAGCTGGAATTAAAGGTGCACCTTGGGATGGTGTCAGAAATTATCAAGCTGCAAAAAATTTAAAAAGTATGAGTAAAGGAGATCTATGTTTTTTTTATCATTCAAACATAGGAAAAGAGATAGTTGGAATAGTAAAAGTTATTAAAGAATCATATATAGATAAAACAGACAAAACAGGGAGATTTGTTGCCGTTACTGTTCAATTTAAGTCTAAATTTTCAAAGCCTATAACTCTCGAAAGTATTAAAAAAAATAAGGATTTAAGCCATTTAGCTCTGATAAAGCAAAGTAGGCTTTCTGTAATGCC
>CABYVK010000023.1 GCA_902522385.1 uncultured Pelagibacteraceae bacterium | reverse complement strand
ACTTTTTTTTTTAAATTTAGAAATTTTTGATTTATCAGCTTTATTATAAAAAATTAGAGTATTTTTGTTATTAGAGGATTTAATTATATAACTGTTTATTTTTGAATTTAGCTTGTTATCTAAAATAATTCTTTTTGGAGAAAATTTTTCTAAACCCTTCAAACGACAATTTAATTTTGGATTATCTTTATTTAGTGTTTTATATGTAATCATTAAACTATCATTTTTATATCTCAATAGATGAGAAAACTGATCAGAATAAGAATTAGTAATTTTTTTTTGGATCTTGCTGTAAATAATATTATTTTTTGAAATAGCAATTTTGCCAGTAACGAAGGGTAATTTTTTCTTTCTATTAAAAAAATAAGGTAAATAAAAACTTTCAATCTTGTTTTTTAATAAACCTTTTTTTACAATTATTTTTTTTGACTTTAAAATTTTAAAACTTTTATTTCTTACTCTTTTGTCTATGTCGGTAACAGCATATATAACTTCAGAAATTTTTGATTTTATTATCGCGTCAGTACATGGTGGGGTTAAACCATGGTGGCTGCATGGTTCTAAAGTAACATACATTTTTGAACCCTCTAATTCTTCAAAACTATTTTTAATCGCATTAAATTCTGCGTGTGGCCTTCCATTAAATGAGGTTTGACCTATAGAAATTATTTTGTCATTTTTAACAATTACACAACCTACAGAAGGGTTTGATCCAGTGAGGCCATGACGAGATATAGCCAAATCCAAGGCTATCTCCATGTAAAATCTATCTTTTAATGAAAATTTATGTTTTTTTGTAGACATTAAGTTTGTCCACGAATTGCACGAAATCTTTTTCTTCTCTAAAGTTTCTATAAACTGAAGCAAACCTTACGTAACCAACAGGATCTAAATCCTTCAAACCATCCATAACCATTGTACCAATTGTATTAGTTGATACTTCACCTTGACCAAGTTCCTCTAAAGACCTTGATATATGACTTATAAATTTTTCTATTGTTTCAGTATCAATTGGTCTTTTCTTAAGTGCAATATAAATTGATTTAGATAGTTTATCACGGTCAAAAACTGACTTTCTTCCATTTTTCTTAACAACCATTAATTCACGAATTTGAATTCTTTCAAAAGTAGTAAAGCGTTCACCACAAATACAAAGTCTTCTTCTTCTTATGGCTGTTCCATCTTCTGTAGGTCGTGAGTCTACTACAGATGTATCACCCTTTTTTTCGCACGGACAAATCATTTACTAGAGGTTCTTATATATAGGAAATGACGAAGTTAAAGCAATAACTTCATTTTTTACTTCTTTTTCTATTTTACTGTTATCAGAAGGATTTTCTGACAATCCTTTAAGAGTTTTTGTAATTAATTCACCAACAGTTTTAAATTCACTTAATCCAAAACCACGTGTTGTAGCTGCTTGTGTGCCTAATCTAATTCCAGAGGTAATCATGGGTTTTTCTGTGTCAAAAGGAATACCATTTTTATTACATGTAATATTTGCTCTTGATAAACTCTCAGCTGCAAGATTGCCTTTTACATTATAAGGTCTTAAATCTACCAACATCAAATGAGTATCTGTTCCATCTGAATAAATTTTAAATCCATTATTTTTTAAAGTTTCAGCAAGTATTTTAGCATTTGCCAAAACAGATTTAATATAATCTTGAAATGCTGGCTGTAAGGCCTCCAAAAATCCAGCTGCCTTAGCTGCAATAATATGCATCAAAGGTCCACCCTGATAACCAGGAAAGACTGCTGTATTAAATTTTTTAGCAAGATCCTCGTGATTAGTTAAAATAATACCCCCTCTAGCACTTCTAAATACTTTGTGTGTAGTTGAGGTAACAACATGTGCATAGTCACATGGATTAGGATAACCTTTACCTGCGACCAAACCTGAGAAGTGTGCCATATCAACCATTAAATATGCACCTACTTTATCAGCTATCTCTCTAAATCTTTTAAAATCAATTACTCTAGAATATGCACTTCCACCTGCAATTATTAGTTTAGGCTTATGTTCTAAAGCAAGTTTTTCAACATTGTCATAGTCAATTAATTCTGAGTCCTTGTCAACATCGTACCCTATTGCGTTAAACCATTTCCCAGACATTGAAATTTTCAATCCATGAGTAATATGGCCACCTGAATTTAAACTCATACCCATAAATGTATCCCCTGGGCTTAACAAAGCTAAAAATACTGCACCATTTGCTTGAGCACCTGAATGTGGTTGTGCATTTGCATATTTACAATTAAATAATTTTTTTAATCTTTCAATTGCGAGATTTTCTGCAACATCAACGTGCTCACAACCATTGTAATATCTTTTACCCGGATAACCTTCGGCATATTTATTAGTTAAAACCGAACCTTGTGCTTCTAATACTGCTTGAGAAACAATATTTTCAGAAGCGATTAGTTCTATGTGCTGTTGTTGTCTGATTAATTCATCTTTAATTGCTTTATAAAGCTCTGGGTCTTTTATTGATAAACTATCTTCAAAGAAACTTTTATAGCTATCGTTTAAATAATTTTTTTCACTAGACATAATTATATTTTTTTAACTCTTTTTAAGTGTCTCCCACCATCAAATTTAGTATTTAAAAAAACACTAATAAACCTTAAAGCATTTTTTTTGGATATCAATCTTGACCCTAATGTAATGATGTTTGCATCATTATGCAATCTGGATAATTTTGTTGATTTTAGATTAAAACATTGCGCTGCACGTACATTTTTATGCTTATTTGCCGCAATATTCATACCAGTCCCAGATCCACACACTAAAATACCAACATTTCTCTTATTAAGTTTGACTTTTTTTGCAACTTTATGTGCATAATCAGGATAATCAACACTACTATCATCTTTTGGGCCAAGGTCCTCAAATTTTACTTTTTTATTTTTTAAATAATGTTTGATTGACTCTTTTAATTTAAAACCAGCGTGATCTGATGAAATAAATATTTTTTTCAAATTAATTAAATTTGTAATCTAAAACACAAGCAACTAAATGTATTCTATTTTCTTCACCACCATTGAATGCATTATGATACTTGGTATTATTTGTTATCCAAACAGAACCATCAGCAGGCATATGCTTTGCAACATTATCAATAACCATTATGCAGCCAGGGTTAGTAATTAAAGGTATATGTAATCTCGGCTCGGGATCTCTATGCCAACTTAAAGTTGATCTTGGCTCTTTTAAAAGAATTCTTACTCTCCCAAGTTTATATCTAGATGAAAGGGTGTCATATACTTCTTTGAAATAAGTATTTTCATAATCTTTTATGAATTCTGAATATAATGATTCATCAATAGACTCATCTCTAACTACTTCATTTCCTGATTTATCAGGTTTTGTCCAATATACACCTCTAGCCTTGTTACCTTTGATAGAATCTGGATCACCAGGTATTTGAGTTAATGATATTGCTCCAAAGTGGGTTACACCAGCATCTTCGAATTTTTTAATTTTAACTATTTGATGATAAGCTTCTTGCAACTTTTCAATATCAAACTTGATTTCTTGTTTCTGAAAATCGCTAAAGTCTAAAACTCTATCTTCTTTTTTAACATTTAAGTCTATTACTTTTGAATTTTCTAACGTCATCTTGATTGCTTTCTACCCTTTTTTTTGTATATGTGTATATTACATTTGTCGCAATTTAAAAGTAAATTAAAACATGATTATTGGTAAATATCCGAGTCTTAGACTTAGAAGAAATAGAAAAGAATTTTGGTCAAGGAGACTGATTCAAGAAAATACCTTAAGTCCAAATGACTTTATATTACCTATTTTTTTAATCGATGGGTCAAATAAACGTCAAGAGATTTCATCGATGCCGGGCGTATACAGATATACAATTAATCGATTGAGTCAAATAGTAGATAGAGCCATAAAAAAAAAGATACCAATGGTTGCGCTTTTTCCAAAAACCCAAAATGTACATAAAGATGAATTAGGGACAGAATCACTTAATGAAAAAAATTTAGTTTGTAGAGCAATTAAAGCAATTAAAAAAAGATACAAAAATCAAATAGGCATAATGTGTGACGTAGCATTAGATCCCTACACATCGCATGGTCATGATGGTTTAATTAAATCTAACACTATACTAAACGACGAGACTATAGAGGTACTGATTAATCAATCATTACTTCAGGCAGAGATGGGTTGTGATGTCCTTGCACCATCAGACATGATGGATGGAAGAATAGGAAAAATAAGAAAAGCTTTAGATAAAAATAAATTCCAAAATGTTCAAATATTATCGTACGCTGCAAAATATGCCTCAAGCTTTTATGGACCTTTTAGAGATGCTGTTGGATCTAAAAGCTCATTAAAAGGAGATAAAAAAACTTATCAGATGGATTGTAGAAATTCTGATGAAGCCTTAAGGGAAGTTGCATTAGATATTAAAGAAGGTGCTGATATGGTAATGGTTAAACCTGGTATGCCCTACTTAGACATAATAAAATCAATAAAAGAAAAATTTAAACTACCAGTATTTGCCTATCAAGTATCAGGAGAATACAGCTTAATTGAAACAGCTATAAAGAAAAAATTAATTAATAAAGATGCTATATACGAAAGCTTGGTTGCTTTTAAGAGAGCTGGTGCCAATGCTATAGTAAGTTATTACGCTGATAGAATTGATAAAATAATTAAATAATTATTTTAACGTATTAATAAATAGCAACCTACTATTTGGATAATTTAAATTATTAGGTCTTAATATTGTTTTATCCAAATAATCACCTACTAATTTCAAACCGTTTAATAAAATATCTAGATCGTTGACCTCTATATCTTTTTCAATCAAAAAATTAGGTACATATTTTTTTTCATTTAAAGAACTTACATAATATACAGTTTTATTTCCTTCTAAATCTTTTTCTACTAAATTTTCTAGCGCTAAGTCGTATCCTAAAATTTTAAGTAATTCCAATTCCCAAAATATATATTTTTTTAACCAATCTTTTTCTTTTAAAATTAAAAATAAATTTTGAATTATAACATAAACTTTGTCATTAGATTGAGAATCAGCAGTCAAAATTTTGATCAAATTCATAGCAGATGTAATGCAAGATAACTTTTGTTTGTGATCAAAATATAGGGGTGTGTAAGCGTTTATAATTTCAATTTTTAAATAACCAATTCTATTTTCATTTTTTGAATTATAATTAATATGAAGTTTATTACCTATCTGAAGATAATTTTTAATTTTTTTTGAAGTACCACCAAAAATAATTCCTGATATTTTACCCTTTTCTTTTGTAAATAATTCGGTGATTAATGAATTTTCATTATATCTAGTTTTATTTATTAAAAATCCTTCGTCTGACCAATTCATTTTTTATATATGTTTTTTAAACATTCTATTGCTGCGTTTTGTTCAGCTTCTTTCTTTGATTTACCAGAAGCTATGAAATATTTAGTATTGGGTAATTTTACCCCAACTTTGAATATGGGTTTGTGTCTTGGACCTGTATTAGAAATTAATTTATATGTAGGTAATTTTTTTAATTTTTTTAAAGTTAATTCCTGTAACTTTGTTTTTGCATCTATTTCTGTTACTACACTTTTTTCAATATGATCTTTCCACAAGTTTAAAATTATTTTTTCAACAATTGCAAAACCTTTATCAAGATATATAGCACCAATTAAAGCCTCACAACTATCAGATACAATTTTATCCTCAATTTTAATTTTTTTATTATTAGAATTAAATGTTTTAACGTAATTAGCTAAATTAATTTTTTTTGCTATATCTAAACAAGTTTTTTTATTAACAAGTGATGCAAATTTTTTATCAAGAATACCTTCTTTTTCCTCTGGATAAATTTCTAAAAGTTTTTTTGCTATAACTAAACCAAGAACTCTATCACCCAGAAATTCTATCTTTTCATTATTTTCCTTTGAATTAAAGCTTTTGTGTGTAAGAGCTTGAATAAGTAGATTTTTATTTTTAAATTTTAAATCAATTTTTTTTTCTAAAGTATGAAAATTGATTTTCATTAATTAATTTTATTAAATGTTCTATTTAATCTTATTGATTTGTGCCATTTCCAAAATTCTATAAAACCTCCTAATTTTTTATCAGAAGAAAAAAATATAAATTGAGCTTTTCCTACTAAATTATCTTTATGTACATATCCAACACTTGTTAAGAACCTGCTATCTTTCGAACAATCCCTGTTGTCACCTAAAAAGAAATAGTGATCTTTTGGCACAGTGAACACATCAGAATTTTGATAGGTATAATCTTTTAAATAAACAGTATGAAATTTTTTACCATTTGAAAGTTTTTCTTCAAATCTATAGACATCAATACTTTTGTCACCACAGAAAATTCTAGTTTTATTATTAATTTTAGATTTAAAAATTTCAGAATTATTTAAATATAAATTAGAGTCTATAAATTGAATTTTATCACCAGGTAAACCAATTAATCTTTTAATATAATCTGTTCGATTATCTGCTGGTGTTTTGAATACAATTACATCACCTCTTTCAGGGCTACTAAACATAATTCTTTTGTTTAATATTGGAGGACTAAAAGGAAATGAGTGTTTGCTATATCCATAGGTATATTTTGTTACAAACAATCTATCACCTACTAATAAAGTAGGTTCCATGGATGAAGATGGAATATAAAATGGCTGTACTAAAAGCGATCTTATTATAACTGCAATTATTAATGCATAAATTAAAGTTTTTATATTTTCTGAAAAGAAATTTTTATCTAATTTCATGATGATTGGATAATTGCAAATGCAGTAGAATAATTTTTTTCATCCGATATTGATAGAAAACATTTAAAATTTTTGATTTTAAAGTTCCTTTGAATGATTTTTGTAATTTTTTTATTTTTAACATAATAAGGCTTTCCCATTTTGTCATTAACAACTTCTATATCTTTAAAATTTAAATTCATACGAAAACCGGTGCCTATAGCTTTAGAAAAAGCTTCTTTTGCAGCAAATCTTTTCGAAAAATAAGATACTTTATTATTTACAGCATCAGATTGTTTCAATTCTTTAGATGAGTAAATTCTTTTTTTAAATAAAGGATTTTTAATCGATTTTTGAATTCTTTTATTTTCAACAATATCAGCACCTATACCAAGAATTTTCATTTATTTTTTTAAAATTTTTTTAAAGTTTTTAATTACTTTTGAAAGTCCATCAAATATGGACTCTCCAATTATAAAATGTCCAATATTATACTCTTCAATATCTTTTATTTTTGTTAACATTTTGGTTGTTTTATAATCTAAACCATGACCAGCATGAACTTCTATATTTAAACCTGATGCTAATTTTGCACCTTTTTTAATTCTGTATAATTCGGTAGAATAATTTTTTTTTGATTTAACTAGGTTTGCTAATTTTCCAGTATGTATTTCAATACAATCAGTATTTAATTTTTTACATAGCCTGATATCATTTGGAGAAGGATTAATGAACAAACTTGTTCTTATTTTTGCTTTTTTAAATATTTTAATTATTTTTTTTAATTTATTAAGATTGTTTTTTATATTTAAACCTCCCTCTGTAGTAATTTCTTTTCTATTTTCTGGAACTAAACAAATAAAATTTGGTTTTATCCTAAGTGCTTTTTTAACTATTTCTTTATTCATAGAAATTTCAAGGTTTACAAGAACATTTTTTAAACCACATATTTTTTTGGCATCGATATCTTTTATATGTCTTCTATCTTCTCTTAAATGAATTGTTACAGAGTCAGCTCCATAACTAATAACTTTTTTTGCAGCATATATTGGATCTGGATGTTTCTCTCCACGAGCGTTGCGTAAAGTTGCAATATGATCTATATTTATACCTAATCTTTTCACTTAATAAATCTGCTTCCTGGGGTTGTAATTGGTATTGATTTAAGTTCTGGTGGTAATTTATTTACTTTATAAGTTGGAACTTCTATTTTTAAATGAGAAATTATACCTTTTTTTATTTTTAAAGATTGTTTATTTGATCGATCGATTATAGATGCAAATCCAATCAATTTTGCTTTTGATTTTTTTATTAATTTTACACACTCTAAACTTGATTTTCCTGTAGTGATTACATCCTCTATAATTAATACTCTTGAACCTTTTTTAATGCTAAATCCCCTTCTAAGAGCAAATTTGCCATTTACTCTTTCACAAAAAATTGTTTCTTTTTTTAGCAATTTTCCTATTTCATATCCAATAATAACTCCCCCCATTGCAGGAGCTAGTATTAAATCAATTTTTTTAAATTTTTTTTTAATTTTATTTGCTAAAGATTTACATATTTTATCAGCTAAATTAGGGAAACTTAAAAGTTTTGCACACTGAATATATTTTGAAGAATGTAGACCTGAAGATAGAACAAAGTGACCTTCTAATAATGCATTAGTTTTTTTTAAAATATTTAAGGATTTTTTGTGTGAAAGCATTTCTTTTTTCTTCGTGTCTAATTATCTTAAATTTTATACTCTTTTGTTTTAGCTCTGCAATAAAATTAGTAAAATTCTTAAGATTTCTAATAATTAATTTAAATTTAAAATTAATATAATTGGGATTTTTACCAACCATTTCTAAACTAGATATATTTAATTTATGACTTCCAATGAGTGAGCTTATGTCTCCTAACTGTCCTGGTTTATCAGGTAATGACATCCATAAGGTAGTATTATATTTTTTTGTTTTTTCTTCCTTCTGCTCTCCTTTATCATGCCAATATCTTCTTATTGCAGCTCTAGCTTTACCTGTTTTAGTTGTTGGTATCCAGTGAAGTGACGGTGAATTATTTTTTGATGTTATAATATTTACACGATCACCATTTCTTAAAATAGTTTGTAGTTCATTTTTGTTTCCATTAATTTCACAACCAACTGCTGAATTACCAATTTTAGTATGAA
Source organism: uncultured Pelagibacteraceae bacterium (assembly GCA_902522385.1). GTDB lineage: Bacteria > Pseudomonadota > Alphaproteobacteria > Pelagibacterales > Pelagibacteraceae > Pelagibacter. Next base: position 1,233 of record CABYVK010000023.1, on the reverse strand, counting down.
CAGCATATGCAAAATCTATAGCTGTTGCGTCTTTAGGTAATTTTATTACTGAACCTTTTGGTGTGAAACAAAATACGTTTTCTTGAAACATTTGTAGTTTTGTATACTCATATGAGTCTTCAGGGTTTTCATTTTTTTCTATAATCTCAACAAGATCTTTTAACCAATCATACTCCTTCCAACTTAAAGAATTAAATTTTTCAGAAGATTTGTACTGCCAATGAGATGCAATCCCTCTTTCTGCAAATTCATGCATTTCGTGTGTTCTAATTTGGATTTCTATTGGTTTTTTATTTGAACCAATTACAGATGTATGAATAGATTTATAACCATTAATTTTCGGAGATGAAATATAGTCTTTAAATTTGCCTGGTATGCAATTCCATTTTTTGTGAAAAATACCAAGAGTTTTGTAACAATCGTCTATGTTTTTTAAAATTATTCTAAATCCTATAATATCTGTTATTTGCTCAAGCGAAACTCTTTTTTTTTGGACTTTTCTCCAAATTGAAAAAGGTGTTTTTTCTCTACCATGAATCTCGGCATTAATTTCATTATCATTCAAGATTTCACTTAACTCAAAAGATTGTTCTTCAAATAAATCTTTTCTATCCAATTTTATTTCATCGAGTCTTTTTTTTATTAATTTTCTTGCTTCGTTATTTAAAATTTCAAAAGATAAATCCTCAAGCTCGTCTCTTATTCTGTGCATACCCATTCTATCAGCTAATGGTGCATAAATTTCCATGGTTTCTTGAGCTATCCTTTTTCTTTTGTCTTCTTTTGTAATCGCTTTAATGGTCCTCATATTATGCAGTCGATCAGCAATTTTGACTAACAGAACTCTAATGTCTTTTGATGTTGCTAAAATTAATTTTCTGAAATTCTCAACTTTAGAATTAGCTCCAGCTGAATTTTCGAATGCTGAAATTTTTGTTACACCGTCAACTAAATCAGCAACCTCATCTCCAAATTCTTGTTTGATAGTTTCATAAGTTGCAAAAGTATCTTCTATAGTGTCATGTAATAGACCTGTTGTAATTGTTGCACTGTCTAATTTTAATTCAGTTAAAATATTTGCAACCTCTATTGGATGAACTGAATAAGGATCACCAGAAGCTCTTTTTTGACTCTCATGTGCTTTGACAGCAAAATTATATGCTTTACCCAATTTTTCAGGATTAAGAAACTTATTATAGTTTTTAACTTTATTTATAAGTTCATTTGAATTAA
>CABYVK010000022.1 GCA_902522385.1 uncultured Pelagibacteraceae bacterium | reverse complement strand
TTGTTTTTAGGCGACATTTAATTTGTTGGTTTAATTAATAATTATTATATTTATCTATTCATGTACAGTCAGAATTATTCTTTAAATTCTCAATTAAAAATATGGATGATCACTTTATTATTAATGATTGTGCTAATAATTTTAGTAGGAGGCCTAACCAGATTAACAGACTCTGGACTTTCAATTACGACTTGGGAACTTTTTGTTGGCACATTGCCTCCTTTAACTAGTGATAAATGGATAGAATATTTTAATCTATATAAAACTATACCTGAGTTTAAAGAGCAAAATTTCAATATGACTTTAAATGAATTTAAAATAATTTTTTGGTGGGAATGGGCACACCGTCAATTGGGGAGATTAATTGGTCTAACTGTTCTTTTGCCAATGATTTATTTTACAGTTAAAAATGGCTTTTGGATTTTAAGAGAATATTCAATTATTTTTTTCTTAGTGTGTTTTCAAGGATTTATTGGATGGTATATGGTATCAAGTGGATTAATTGATAGAGTTGATGTTAGTCATTATAGATTATCACTTCACTTAGTTACAGCTTTTATTATTTTATCTATAGTTTTTTGGAAATTTTTAAAACTAACGGATTTAAAAATTAACCAAATAAATATGAAATTAAACTCAATAAAATTATTTCTATTATTATTATTTTTACAATTAATAATTGGAGCATTTGTTTCTGGGATGGATGCAGGAAAAATTTATAATACTTGGCCTTTAATGGGCTCTTCATACTTTCCTGATGACAGTATGATTACTGATTTTTTTAATCTCACAGTCTTTGATGACCAATCTCTTGTTCAATTTATTCATAGAAATTTAGCATATTTACTTGTTATTTTATATTTTTACATACTTTATTTAGTTTTAAAAAATGGAAATATAAATTTAAAAACCCCAATTTTCATTATTGGAATTTCTTTATTGTTTCAAATTTTTTTAGGGGTTCTTACAATTTTATCTGGAGTAAAAATGCTTTATGCATCTTTGCACCAGATAAATTCTATTTTAATAATACTTTCAACTTTGTATTTTCTTTATATTGTAAAATATAAAAAAACTAATTATTAATTCCTATTTGTAGACATTAAAACCTCAAATTAGCTAACAGCTTTTAAATTACCCTTTGAGGATTTATTCAATGCTTGATCTAGATCTTCAATAATATCATCAATGTGCTCAATACCAATACAAAGTCTTACATAGCTTTGAGTAACACCTGATGCAGCTAGTTCTTTCTCATTTAATTGACTATGAGTTGTACTTGCTGGATGAATTGCTAAACTTCTAGCATCACCAATATTAGCAACGTGATAGAACATTTTTAAAGACTCTATAAATTTTTTCCCAGCCTCAATTCCACCTTTAAGCTCAATACCAATCATTGGTCCATTTCCACCTTTAAGATATTTTTTTGCTCTATCAGAAATAGGTTTATCGTGTTCAGTAGAATAAATAACTTTTGTTACTTCTTTATGTTTTTTTAGGAAATCAACTACATACTCAGCATTAGCGCAATGTTGTCTCATTCTTAAAGCAACTGTTTCAAGTCCTTGAATTATTGCAAAAGCATTATCTGGAGCTAGAGCTGATCCTAAGTCTCTTAATAAACAGACTCTTGCTCTAACCGCAAATGGTACATTTGCTCCAGTTAGTTCTGGTACAGCCTTTCCCCAAATTACACCACCATAACTATTATCAGGTTCATTAAATAAAGGTTGTCTTTTGGGATCTGCGGTCCAATCAAAGTTACCACTATCAACTATACTTCCTGCAACTGCTGTGCCATGTCCACCTATATATTTTGTAAGTGAATGAATTACTACTGCAGCTCCATGATCAATCGGTCTGCATATTACTGGTGCAGCTGTGTTATCTATTATTAGTGGAATGTTATATTTTCTTCCAATGTCAGAAACTTCTTTTATTGGAAACACCCTTAAATATGGATTTGGTAAGGTTTCACCATAAAAAGCTCTAGTTTTATCATCTATTAACTTTTCAAAATTTTCAGGGTTACTTGGATCTGCATATCTTATCTCTATCCCAAGTTTGCTAAGTGTATGTGTGAATAAAGATACTGTACCACCATAAAGATCAGTTGAGCTTACTATATTATCACCGGCTTGAGCTACATTTAATACGGCGAACGTTGAAGCAGTTTGACCTGAGGATACAGTTACACATGATAGACCTCCTTCAAGAGCGGCAACTCTTTTTTCCAGGACATCATTTGTGGGGTTCATTATACGAGTATAGATGTTACCAAATTCTTTAAGAGCGAAAAGGTTAGCTGCATGCTCTGTATTGTTAAATTGGTATGATGTTGTTCTATAAATTGGAACGGCTACAGCGTTTGTCGCTGGATCACTCCTATAGTCACCACCATGTATGGCAATAGTTTCAGGGTTATTTCTTTTTTTTGTCATTTTACTCCTTTTTTAGTGCTTCAACATTATGTCAGGCGCACAATACAGTTCAAATGCCTACCGATTTTAATAATTTTATGAAATTTCCATTTTAGCAGTTATAAGCCCGCAATAGGATCAAATCGGCTCTTTACTATTAACAGAATTGCACCATTTTGCAAGGTAAATATAAAATTGACTTTGAATTATTTAATAGTATTAATCCACGCACAATGACTAAATTTGTAAAAAAAGATCATATAACATCATCTTGGTATGAAATTGATGCTAAAGATGCTGTTGTAGGTAGATTAGCAACAGTTGTGTCCAATATCATAAGAGGAAAGAATAAAACTACATATACACCTCATATGGATGATGGTGATTTTGTTGTAGTTAAAAATATTGAACAAGCAAAATTTACTGGAAAAAAATTTCAAGATAAAAAATATTACAGACACACTGGCCATCCAGGTGGAATTAAAGTTACAACGCCAGAAAAACTTCATGAAAAAAAACCAGGGGAAACTTTAAAATTGGCAGTTAAAAGAATGTTACCGGGTGGAGTACTGGGTAGAAAACAATTAACAAAATTAAAAATATATGCAGGTAATGAGCATCCACATTCTGCACAAAATCCTACTGTAATAGAGTTGGATAAATTAAACAGTAAAAATATAGCTAGAAACTAATATGGAAAATACTCAATCAGCATCAAAATCTCCAAAATTAAAATTAGATTTTAAAGATAGTAAATACGCTACTGGTAGAAGAAAAACATCAATCGCAAAAGTTTGGTTAAAAAAAGGTTCTGGTAAAATTTATGTAAACGGTAAATTATTTAGTGATTATTTTGCTGACGAAACTCATAAAATGCAAATTACAAGACCTTTTGAGATTATTAATCAAGCTACTGATTACGATGTAAGATGCAGTGTAAAAGGAGGTGGACCTACAGGTCAAGCAGGTGCAATGGTTCATGGTATTTCAAAAGCTTTAGTGTTATTTGACGAAAACCTAAAAACGACCTTAAAAACTGAGAAACTTACTACCAGAGACTCAAGAGCAGTTGAAAGAAAAAAACCTGGCAGAAGAAAAGCTAGAAGAAGCTTCCAATTCTCTAAAAGATAATTTTTTTTTAATTTTTAACTGTTATAATAAAAAATGCCTAAGCTTAACGCATTAGTTGCTGGATCAACTGGATATATTGGTGTTCAATTAATTAAATTATTAGTTAAACACAAATATATTAATATTAAATACCTTTGTGGAAACACTTCTGTGGGTAAACATGTCAAATTTTACGATAAATCTTTATCTAAATATAAATTTCCAAAAATATTAAAATTTAAGAAAAAATTATTAAAAGACGTTAATGTTATTTTTACAGCACTTCCAAATGGGGAAGCACAGGATATATCTAAACATTTAAGCAAAAATCATACTCTAATAGATCTTGCTGCAGATTTTAGATTAGAAAAAGCTTCTGATTATTTAAAGTGGTATAAACAAAAACATCGAGCATCTAATTTAATAAAAAAAAGTATTTATTTACTTCCTGAAATTAATAGAAAAGAGATAAAAAAATATAATATTATTTCATGCCCAGGATGTTATCCGACATCAATATTGCTTCCTCTATTTCCTTTATTTAAGAAAAATTTAATTAAATTTAATAATATTATAATTGATTCAAAATCTGGATATTCAGGCGCTGGTAGAGGAGTTCACAAAAAGTATAAAAATAAAAATCTATATGAATCTTTAAGTGCATATGGAGTTGGTTTTCATCGTCACAATTCCGAAATAGATCAAATGTTAAGAAAATTTACTAATAAAAAATTTCAATTTAGTTTTACTCCTCACTTATCACCAATGTTTAGAGGCATTCTGAGTACTATATATGTTGATTTAGAAAATAATATTTCACAAACAAAAGTATTAAAAACATTAATTAGTTTTTATAAAAATGAAAATTTTGTAAAAATATTAAAGTCTGGCACATTATTAAGCACCAATGACGTAATAAATACTAACAATTGTTATATTTCAGTGTGCAAATCTAAATATAGCAGTAAAATAATCATCTTATCTGCTATTGATAATTTGATTAAGGGTGGAGCAGGTCAAGCTGTACAAAATCTGAATAATAAATTTAATTTTTCTGAAACGACTGGGTTAAAATGAGAAAATTTATAATAATTTTATATTCTTTAATATTAGCTAATTGTTCATTAAATAAAGATTCTCAATATTGGACAGAAAATTCTATCGAAAGAAAAACTAATCAAAAAAAATTAAATGAGATATTAAAAAAGTCAGACGATATAACGTCAATGACATTAGAGGAATATGAGATTTATATAGATGACTATACAAAAAAAAGTAAATATCCAGATATAAGCAAATGAGTAAATTAATTAATATTGCAGTAGTAGGACTTGGTCAGGTTGGCAATTATTTGCTAAATGAACTAAATACAAAAAAGAAAGATATAGAGCTTAAAACAGGCAAGAAAATTAATGTGGTGGCTGTTTCTGCTAGAAATATTAATAAAAAAAGAAAATTCAAAGTTAATAAAAAAATATTTTACAAAAATCCTTTAGAAATTTTTAAGAAAAATAATATTGATATATTATTTGAAGCCATAGGTTTATCAGGTGGTATTTCAAAAAAAGTTGTAGAAACTGCTTTAAAAAGTAAAATCCATGTTATTACACCAAATAAAGCTTTAATCTCAAAACATGGTAATGAGTTAGCAAAACTTGCAGAAAAAAATAAAGTTAATTTGGAATTTGAAGCATCAGTTGCTGGTGGTATCCCAATATTAAGATCTATTAAAGAAGGATTGGCAACAAACAAAATATCAAAAGTTTATGGAATTTTGAACGGTACTTCAAATTACATTTTATCTGAAATGGAAAATTCAAATGAAAATTTTGCAGATGTTTTAAAAAAAGCACAGATGCTTGGTTATGCCGAACCTGGTAATCCAAAATTAGACCTAAATGGTTTTGATGCATTTGCCAAAGTAAGAATTTTGTCTGCATTAGCCTTTAATAGTAAAATTTCTAAACATAAATGTTTAATGGAAGGAATAGAAAAAATTGAATTAAAAGATATTAAAATTGCTAATCAATTAGATTTAAGAATAAAGTTACTGGGAATTTCTGAGTTAAAGAATAATCATCTTTTTGAAACAGTTCATCCATGTTTAGTTAGTAAAAAATCTTATATTGGTAATGTAAACGGTGTGATGAATGCAGTTATTCTTCAAGGTAAACCAGTTGGAGAAAGTGTTTTACAAGGGGAGGGAGCTGGACCAGGTCCTACTTCTTCATCATTGCTTTCTGATTTATTATCAATTTTGCGTGGAAATATAAAAAAACCTTTTGGTGTTAGTGTTTCTAAGCTCAAATCTTTAAAACCATATAATTTAAATAATTATGTTAATTCATTATATTTGAGGTTCGAAGTAAAAGATAAGCCTGGTGTATTATCTGAAATAACTAATCGTTTAGCTAAATATAAAATTTCAGTTAAAAGGCTAATACAGACACCTGATAAAAAAAATAATAAAGCAACAATTGTTATTATTACTCATAAAACAACTGATATTAATATTCATAATTGTTTATATATTTTCAAAAAAAATAAAAATATTTTAAAAACGCCAACACTAATTAGATTGCTTGGTTAATGGAAATTTATTTAAAACTTTTTGAAGTTTTATTTCCAGTATTCCTAATCGTAGGACTTGGATATCATTTAGGTAAAAAAAATCCAGATTTTGATACATCATTTATAACTACATACGCTGGTAATTTTGGAACACCAGCATTAGTAATTTTTGCAATTACGGCAGGTGGTGTTACTTTTGAAGTATTTAAAGAGTATTTTGGTTACTCAATAATTCTATTAAGTCTGTTTGGTGTTGTTGGATTAATTTTTCTTATACTAATGAAAAAAGATTATATTCGAGAATTACCTACATTTATTTTACCAAATACAGGTAATATGGGTATTCCAATATGCTTGTTTGCTTATGGTGAATTAGGAATGGGGATAGCTGCAGCAATTTCGTCTCTTATTGTTTTACTGCATTTTACACTTAATATATTCTTAGCAAAACGCTCTTTTGATTTTAAAATTATATTAAAAAGTCCATCTTTTTATGCAATTATAATAACAGTTGTTTTTTTATATTTTGAAATACCATTTCCTCAATTTGTATTAAATACTGTAATGCTTTTAGCCTATGGTATGATTGTAATGATCCTAATGTCTCTTGGAGTAGCTCTTACTCAAATGAAAGTATTTTCTTTTAAAGATGCATTAATAACTTCCTTTGGAAGAGTAATACTTGGGCCAATTATTGGTTTTGCTGTTATTAAATTTTTTAATTTATCTGGAATACCTGCGGGTGTATTGTTGATACAATCGTGTATGCCAAGTGCAATTTTATGTTACTTGGTTGCCCACATGTACTCTCCTAAAGAAATTGTGGATAATATTTCTAGCACGATTGTAGTATCTACAATCATGTCCTTATTCACTATTCCAATCACATTATTCTTTGCTTTAAAATACTTCTATTAAGAGATATCCTTCTTTCATGAAGGCTATAATTTTAAATGCTACTGCTTGGATGATTGTTCCTGTAATGGATGCTTTTGCTAAATATTTAAGCTCATCTATGGATGTTTTACAGATAACGTGGGCAAGATATTTTTTTACTGTAGTCTTTACATTATCTCTAATGCTTATCTTTTATAGGCATTCATTAGTTTGGACGAAAAAACCAGCCCTTCAATTAATTAGAGGATTAATTTTTGTTTTTTCTACTTATTTATTCTTTTATGCAATATCAGAAATTTCACTTCCTAAAGCCTTAACCTTAGCTTTTGTTGCTCCAATTTGTGTTACAGCCTTATCTCCTTTTTTTTTAAATGAGAAAGTAGGGGTGAAGAGGTGGACTGCCGTATCATTAGGATTTATTGGAACTTTAATTGTAATCAGACCTGGCTTTATAGAACTTAATCTAGCTACCATGGCTGCTTTAGGTAATGGAATTTGCTATGGGTTTTATCTTATTATCACTAGGAAGCTCAGTACCTTTGACAATCCTCTTTTAACCCTTTTGCTATCGGGTTTAATAGGAACCGTTATAATTAGCCTATTTATGCCCTCAGTTTGGATAAATCCTACGTCAAATCAGTGGATTTTAATGGCTTTAATCGGCCTTATAGCCTCTGTAGCACATCTTTTTCTCATATTATCACTCAAATACGCTGATGCTTCTAAATTAGCTCCTCTGGGCTATACAGAGATAATTACCAATATACTAATTAGTTATTATTTCTTTCAAGAATTGCCAGATAACTGGACTTATTTAGGTTTATTTATCATTGTTCTCAGTGGTCTATATATTTCTAGAAGAGAATATTTGCTTACTCGTTCTAATTAATAGTAAATAAATAGTTACTAATATATAATCTAATACTTTAATATATATATGTAAATTGTTGTAATTATTATTTTTTTTAAAGATTTAATATATAGAAAATTAACCAAATTATCAAATAAATTAAAATTATCTTAAATAGACAAAGACACAAATAGCAATATTAATAAAGAAAATAAACTATAATTCTTAAAAGTGTTTAATACCAATGGTTTTACTAGCTAATTAAACATAAAATTCAAAATTCTTATTTTAATAAATGGGTAGAGGAACAAAAATTTTTAAAAATTATATAAAAATTTAAACTAAATTTAGCCTTGGTATCATTAAAAAGTAGAGCAATGCAGTTATAGAATATATGTTTTAAAAGGCCATAGAGGCGCTTTATTTTGTTATATCTCGATATATAGTGCAACTGAAGGGTGAATATTACTATTTATGTTTAAATAAGCTTATATATTAAAAAAACGTTGATTTTACTGGTCTTTTTCGCAATAAAATAGGGCAAAAAACCCGCTAAATATTAACTTTTTCAGATCTCAATAAACGAAGTTTTGTCTTAATTCCACCTCTACCTGAATATCCACCAAGTCCTCCATCTGACCGAATTACTCTATGACAGGGTATTTTGGGGGCATAAGGGTTTTTTCCACATGCATTAGCTACAGCACGCGCTGATTTAGGGCTTTTTATATCTATTGCAACCTGTTTATAGGTTTTAACAGTGCCTTTTGGTATAGTTTTAAGGTAATTCCAGACTTTTAATTGAAATTTAGTACCTTTCATCAATAAAAATTTAAAATAATGAAGCAAACTATAAAGAAAACAGTTAAAATTGAAAGATAAATAGTTTCAAGAGTTTTTCCGGATTTTCTATAATTAATAAAGCTTAATATTGCAAAACCAAAAGATGTTATTAAGAAATATATCGGTTCAATTACTCCGTCTATACCCATTTAAAAGTTATATTTCATGATTATTTAGCTCGCAATATCATTAATTGTCCCAAAAAAATGACAAATTATTTTATTTGACATTATACAACTCTTGATATATTACTAACGATAATTAATTGTTATCAATACTAATTGTATGAATGAACTGACAACAGACCTAAAAACTCTTCATGAGGCGACTTTAAATAACCTCAAAAGTTCCAAAGCTAATAATACTTTAAGAGCATATAAATCTGATTTTAAAGATTTTGGAGCTTTTTGTGCTAAGCATGGTTTAAATTCTTTACCATCAGAGCCAAAAATTGTTTCCTTGTACTTAACTCATCTCTCTAAAAATTCAAAAATAAGCACTTTAAGAAGAAGATTGGTCTCGATAAGCATGGTTCATAGGCTAAAAGGTCATTATTTAGATACAAAACATCCAATCATTGTTGAGAATTTAATGGGAATAAAAAGGGTAAAAGGTAGCATTCAAAAAGGAAAAAAACCATTATTAATCAATCATTTAAAATCTATAATTAATGTAATAGATGAAAAAAAAATGGATGAAATTAAGAAGTTAAGAGATAAAACAATCATCCTTGTAGGTTTTGGAGGTGGCTTTAGAAGAACTGAACTGATTTCAATTGACCATGATGATTTAGAATTTGTCCCTGAAGGAATAAAAATAATTATCAAAAAATCAAAAACAGATCAATTCGGTGAAGGGATGATAAAAGGACTGCCCTACTTCACTAATGAAAAATATTGCCCTGTAGCTAATCTAAAAAAATGGTTAGAAATTTCTAAAATTAATTCTGGACCTATTTTTAGAAGGTTTACAAAAGGATCATCTTTGACAAAAAAAAGGTTAACAGACCAATCTGTGGTTTTATTAATGAAAGAATATTTAAATTTAGCAGGTATAGAAAATAAAAATTACGCTGGTCATAGCTTGCGATCAGGTTTTGCAACAGTAGCTGCAGAGTCTGGTGCCGATGAAAGAAGTATAATGGCAATGACAGGTCATAAAACAACACAAATGGTTAGAAGATATATAAGAGAAGCTAATATATTTAAAAATAATGCTTTAAATAAAATTAAGATTTAAAAAAAATTTTTAAATAAAAATAATAAAATTTACAAATTAATAAATCAAAATAATATTCAAAATTCTTTGATGGTTCCTTTAAAGGACCAGTAAATCTAATATCAGACTTAAGAAAATGTTTTTTAAAAAATTTGATTGAAAACCCCCATTTAACTAAAAATAGTTTTGATCCTTTGCTACCACTCTCTGTAATTGTGTTAAATTTTTTTTCTTTCTGTCGTGTGACAATTGAACCAAAGTGATAAACTTTACAATGCTGTAATCCTTTAAAAATTCTTACACCTTCATACCAAAGTTTCATATTTAAATCAGGATCTGAACCAGTACCTGGAAAAAATTCTTCACTAAAACCACCAACTTTGGTCCATAAATCTTTATGAATCAAATGTGGTGCCCAAGTAGATCCTTGGAAGTCATAATATTTAATATTTTTATATTGAGATAGTAATTTTTTTTCATTAAAATTTTTAATATTGTCACCACAGTCAAGCTCTACTTGCCCGTTTTGAATCATTGTACCTGATAAATAAAAAAAATTATGTTTTAAATTTATTAATTCATTAAATAAAACAATATCCCAATCAGGGCAAAAATAAAAATCATCGTGAGCGTATAAAATATATTGTTTTGTAGATAATTTTGCAGCTGAATTTACACCCTCACATATTCCAGCATTGTAACTTGTACAAGAATATTTATAATTTTCATTTTTTAAAAAATTAATTGTATCTTCATGCTTTTCATTAACATGTATAATAATTTCATGATCATATTTAGAGTTTTTTTTTAAACTTCTTAGACATAATTTAAGGTAGTCAAGATTATTCAATGTTGGAATTAATATTGAAAACATCAATTATTGTGCCAAATAAATCTACTTTTATTGTTGATATTAAGAGTTTTGTTAACAATAAATTCAGCAACTAAATTAGAATTAAAATACTTTAAATATTTTTTTTTACCATTTTTTCCAATTAATTTTCTTAATTTTTCATCTTTACTTATTTTTAATATTTTTTCTGTTAAATCTGAAATATTTGAATAAAAAACCATTTCTTTGTCATTAAAAAAATCTTGATACTCTGTCTTTTCATCAATTAATGTAACTAAGCCATTTCCAACAATTTGTGTTATTCTGTCACTACTATAATATTTTATAGGCTCACCCCGACTCAGATTTAATCCCATTTTTGAATTTGATATTATTTTAAAATACTGGTCAGCCCATATTGGTTGAACGCCATTCATTCCGTATATATCAAATCTTATATTATTGCAGTTTTTAATTAAATTATTAATAAATTTTTCTCTATCATCTTTTGAGCTACTTTTTAATTTACCTCTATGTACACCATGACTTAATGCAAAAAATACATCATTTGAGCAATGATTTTTATAATTTGACAATGTTTCAATTGAGTCATCACATGGATTAGGAACAAAATAACTATTAGTTTTATTTAAAAATTTTAAAACATCTGGTGATGTAGTTAAGAAATTTGCATCTATTACATCTAATTTATCTAAAATTCTTCTTTTATTTTTTGGATAGTCTGGACCCCTGGAATTAAGAGGATCTAAAAACCATTGAGCAAC
>CABYVK010000021.1 GCA_902522385.1 uncultured Pelagibacteraceae bacterium | reverse complement strand
TAGATCAGTGATGGACCAAAATGGTCTTAATATGGTTATCTTAACCTCAATGCATAACGTTGCATATTACACAGGTTTTATTTATTGTTCTTTTGGTAGACCATACGGATGTGTGATAACTCAAAGTAAAATTTCAACAATTTCAGCTAATATTGATGCAAGTCAACCTTGGCGTAGATCTCATTGTGATAACGTTATTTATACTGATTGGAAAAGGGATAATTTTTTAAGAGCCATTGTTTCAATTATTGGAAGAGATGAACCTCCGAAAAATATTGGAATAGAAAATGATCATGTCACGTTAGATATGCGAGAAAAAATAGGGTCTATTTTTACTTTCTCCGTTTTTAGTGATGTTTCAAAAGATCTAATGAAACTTAGAATGATTAAATCGAATGAAGAAATTGAGATTATCAAAAATGGAGCAAGAATTGCAGACATTGGTGGTGAAGAAATAGTTAAAAATATAAGAGAAGATAATACAGAGATCGAAGTAGCAATAGCAGCAAGAGATAGAATGGAAAGAGAGATTGTTAAAAGTTATCCAGGGGCAGAGTACATGGACACTTGGGTATGGTTTCAATCTGGTATCAATACAGATGGAGCTCACAATCCAAAGACTAATAGAAAATTAGTTAAAGGAGATATTTTATCTTTAAATACTTTTCCAATGATCTCAGGATACTACACTGCGCTAGAGCGAACTTTATTTTTAGATCATGCTAATGATGATTCACTTAAAGCATGGGAAGCAAACGTAAAAGTGCATAAGCGAGGATTAGAATTGATTAAACCAGGTGTTAAATGTTCAGATATTTGTAATGAGTTAAATGAATTGTTTGCTGAACTTGGTTACCTTCATTATAGAACTTTTGGTTACGGACATTCATTTGGTATGCTTTCTCATTTTTATGGAAGAGAAGCAGGTTTAGAATTAAGAGAAGACATTGATACTATTCTTGAGGAAAACATGGTGGTTTCTATGGAACCAATGATAATGATTCCAGAGGGTAATCCTGGTGCAGGTGGATATAGAGAACACGATATTTTGGTGATTGGTAAAGATGGAGTAGAAAATATTACAAAATTTCCTTTCGGCCCTGAGCATAATATTATAAAAAACTAATCCTTATGAATGAGAATAAAACTATTGTTAATAGTTGGAATGAGTGGGATCCGTTAAAACATGTAATTGTTGGTAGAGCGGATGGTACATGTATACCTGCGCCTGAACCAGCATTAGATGCAAAAGTTCCAGAAGACAGTGATATGCGAGGTCAGTTTGGACCAAGAACCAAAGATACTGTCGATAAAGCGAATGAATTATTAGATAACTTTTCAAACATTCTTGAAAAAAGAGGCATTAAAGTTGATCGACCAACACCAATAGATTTTAATCAAAAAACATCCACTCCAGATTGGGAAGCTCAAACAATGTTTGGCTGTATGCCTCCAAGAGATGTTTTGTTAACAGTGGGCAATGAAATTTTAGAAGCAACAATGAGTTACCGATGTCGTTGGTTTGAATATTTATGTTACCGACCACTTTTAAAAGATTATTATAATCAAGATCCTAATATGAGACACGAGTCTGCTCCAAAACCAAGACTAACTGATGCAGATTACAGAAAAGATTATTTATCAGATAAAATTGGTGTTCAAAAAAGATTAGAGTGGACTGAGAAAAAATATTTCGTAACTACTGAGGAAGAGCCATTGTTTGATGCAGCAGATGTATTGAGATTTGGAAAAGATTTAGTTGTTCAGCATGGATTTACAACAAATTTAAAAGGAATAGATTGGCTTAAAAGACATTATAAAGATCACAGAGTTCATGCAGTTAACTTCCCAGGTGATCCTTACCCAATTCACATTGATGCAACTTTTACACCAATAAAGGAGGGTTTAATTATTAATAACCCACAAAGAAGACTTCCTAAAGAACAAAGAAAATTATTTGAGGATAATGGTTGGGAAATAGTGGACAGTGCACAACCAGCACACAATGAACCACCACCATTATGTTATTCATCAACATGGCTATCAATGAATGTTTTAGTATTAGATCCTAAGACTGTATGTGTGGAAAAAAGTGAAACTTATCAAGCTGAACAATTGGATAAATTAGGAATGGAAGTTATACCAGTAGAACTTAGAGATGCCTATGCTTTTGGTGGAGGTTTACATTGTTGTACTGCTGATGTTTACCGAGAAGGTGAACTTAAAGATTATTTTCCAAAACAATAATTAACTTGGATTTTGTTTTAAAAATTCAATATATTTGATAACATCATCATATTTTTCATCAGGAATATCTTTGTAGCTTGCATTGAATTTACTTTTTACACATATAGCAACATGCGCATAGGGGTTTCTTCCTTTAGGATGATTTGGGTGGTCAGGTAATTGACCCACCAAATAATCGCCAGCATCCTGAATAATTTTCCAGAGTTTACTTGCGTTTTCTTTATTCATACCACTCAAGCTATTGATTTATCTAAAAAATAAACTTTTTCTAATATCTATAATTTCTCTGATCTGTTTGTCTTTAATAGCATTCCAAGAAACAAATAAAGTGCACAATTGATACAAGGCAAATATCTCATTTTTTTGATTTTGAGACAAATCACTATCTGCCTCTACATAGTTTTCAAAATAAGAAATATTATTTCTTGCACAGTTTAAATAATATTTACATGCATCTGTTACTGTAGCGGTTGACCACCAGTTAGAGTCTCTAAAAAGGTTAGATATTTCTTGATAGAAAGAACTTGTTTCAGAAATAACTAAATCCTTTTGAATATTTTCTGAAAATTGATCTAATTCAAATTGGATTAGAGCCAATATTTTTTTTTCGCTACTTCTCTTCACAAGTAGTTCAATGACATTTTTATATGACATTGATTGGATTTTATTCCAATTATCAAAAAAATCGTTTGGTGCTTTGTTTGAATCTCCCATAATTAATTTTTTAAAGGTAACCAAGAATTATATAAAGGATTATCTTTATTAATTGGTAGTTTAATATTCTTATTTTCTCTAGAAGAAACATACACAGCGGTTACAAATTCTAGAGATTTTCTAGCATCTGACAAAGTTACTTCATCACTAGGAGAATCATCTAGTTTATTTGCAATTTCATCAAACATACCTGCATACCATGATTTTGGTTCTTTTACTTTTGATAGAACTTCATCTATTTGAGCTTGAGTTATAGGAGCTCTTGGTAAAAAGTCCCATTTATCATCAGCTGGACTATATGGTTTATCTGGTGATGCACCAGACTCAGCTGTTAATCCCTCAAAACAAAATCTAAGCCTACTAGTATCATTTGCTGCACCCAATGTAATTGAACTTGTAACAAGAGTTCCATTTTTCATTTCAATTGAAAGGGCAGCACAATCCTCAACTTCAATATCATTTACTCTAGTTGTTAATTTTGCAAAAACATTTGAAACAGGCCCCAAGATCATACTCACTAAATCATGAATATGGATGGAATGACTTAATATTGCACCACCTTGTTCACCTTCCCAAGTTCCTCTCCAAGGTTTTGAATAATAATCTTTACCTCTATTCCAATGAGTTTCTAAAGAAGCAACCAAAGGGTTTCCTGCTAAACCAGATTTGATTAATGATTTTAATTTTGAAAATCCTAGACCATATCGATATTGAAATACTGGGAAAAGAAGCTTGCCAGTTGCTTTACTGATCTTTTCTAATTCGTCTACATCTTTAAGGCTTGAAACTAATGGTTTTTCACAAATCACATGCTTTCCAGCCTCCATAGCTTTTTTACAAGCAGAAAAATGTAAATGTGGTGGAAGACAAATATCAATTATATCAATTTCTTTGATTTTTAATACATCATTAAAATTTAGAGAAACTTTTGTTTCATTATTTGATTGAAGTATTTTATCAATAGCCTCCCGAGTTAAACCACATAGTGTGTGAACATTAAATCTCTCGGATACTTTTTGAAAATCCTCAAAATGCTTTGCTCCTATATTAGTTCCAATTATTGCTACTTGATATTTTTTCATTTTTTTTCAGCTTGCTCTTGAGCTTTAATAGCAAGTTCCATTGAAAGATAAGTAAGATCTTGAGTACATGCATTTTCTGTTCTGTTTAAAACATCATTAATTAAATTACTAAAGTAGGGTAGTTTAACATTTGAACAATCAATATGTTTCACCTCATCATTATTTGCTAAAAATAAATGATTACCTTTTTCTGATTTTGCTAAGTCTGTATATTTTCTTATTTCAATAAAACCTTTATCTCCTAGGATTAACAATCTTCCATCTCCCCAAGTTGGAAGGGCGTCTGGAGTAAACCAGTCTAGGCGAATATAACCATGACCACCATTACCAGTAAGGTTCACTTCACCAAAATCCTGAAAACCAGCCATATCTTTCTTTGTCGAATTTTCTACTAAAGCATGGTTGATTTTTGCCTGATTTGAACTTGTAAAAACTAAAAATTGATGAATTTGGTGAGAACCAATATCGGTAATAATTCCTCCATAACTTTGACGATCATAAAACCAATCAGGTCTTTCATAGTTTCCTTGCCTATGTGGACCTGTACCAATAGTTTGTTTTACTTTTCCTATTTTGCCTTGATTTACTATTTCTTCAGCTTTAGCAACTGCAGCAACATGAAATCTTTCAGAAAAATTTACAGACCATATCTTTCCAGTTTCCTTAACCGTGTTTTTTAAATTATTTAGCTGATCTAAGGTAGTACAGCCTGGTTTATCTACCATAACATCTTTCCCTGCTTTTAATGCATCTATTGAATGACTAGCTCTATCAACAGGTATTGAAGATATTAAAATCATATCAATAGATGAGTCATTTAATATTTCCTCTTTATTTTTTATTCTTTTAATATTTGGATACTTTTTATTAAATTCTCGAAGAGTTAAAGGATCCCCATCTGTCCAAAAGTAATTACAGCTACAACCTTCTTTAATCATTTCGTCTAACATATCGAAAATATGACCATGATCTATTCCTATTACCCCAAGGTTAAGTGTTTTTTTCATAAACTAGTAAGAACCTTTTTGTTTTGAACCTTTATAAAAAATATCTTGCAAGTAATCATTTTCTTTTTTTCGAAGTAAAATACTTTCCTCACTCATTAAAGCATTAGTTCTATTTATAATTTCATGATGATGATATTTATCTTCTCCTCTTGCAATTTGAACACTATTTTTACCCAAGGTTTGTTTTACATTTGTGCCTATATAACTTTGGATAACAAATCCTATTCTTCTATCATTACTTTTATTTATTCCTGATCCATGCACTACTCTTGGATGATGTAAAGACATTTGACCAGCTCTTAGTTCTATAAGTTTAACTTTGTCTTCAGGCACATTCTCTACTGTTTGTCCTCTGGTAAGTAAATTTCCCTCATTAAATTTTTCATTGTGATCTTTAATATTTATATGTGATTTAGGCCACATTTTCATACATCCGTTGTTTTTATTTGAATCCGTTACTGCTACCCATGCTGTGACCCAGTTGTGAGGTTCTAATCCTATGTACTTTGCATCTTGATGATAGCTTACAAATCCTTGTTCGTTAGGATTTTTAATGAATAAAGTAGTGCCGCAAACTAAGATGTTTTTTCCAATAATACTTTCTACCGCATCTAAAATTTTTGAATTATGAACAATAGAGTCAAGTTTTGGCGAAATTAAATGAACATTATATCTTCCAGATTTTGCTATTTCATTTGGAATTTTTTTTTCAATTAATTCAATTTCCTTTCTTGCCTCTAATGCTTCACTATTAGACAAAACCTCAATAGGGGATATGTAACCTTGATCTTTATACTGTTTAAGTTGATTTGATGATAGATAAGTCATATTATTTTCAAAAGATTATATGAGCTCAACTATTTCTTCAATAATTTATGGCTGAAGTATTTAAATTAGGAATTGCCGCTAACAACAATCAACCCATCAAGGAAGTAAATTCAATTGAGGTTTTAGCAAATAAAGGAATAGTAGGGGATCGCCATTTTAATGAGTCTAATGATCCTTATAATCAATTGTCATTAATTGAGGCAGAGAATATAGACGAATATAATATTAAATTTGGTCTTAATATACCCTATATAAATTTCAGACGGAACATAGTTACAAAAGGTATTAGACTAAATGATTTAATTGGAAAAAAATTAAAGGTTGGAAATGTTGAATTGGAGGCGATTGAATTATGTCGTCCATGTCGACATTTGACTGAAATGCTTGATCAAAAAAATATTCTTAAAGAATTTATGAGAAAAGGTGGTCTTAGATGCGAAATCCTATCTTCTTCTAATATTAATATTGGTGATAAAATAGAAATAATAAGCTAAATATTTTTTAATTTGATGGTTTCTCATCTTTAAAATCTGAAACAGGAATATTTTTTAAAGGTTCTTCGATTGGTTCGGTTGTTGGGTTTAATTCAATACCCGCTGGTGTAATAGATTGTGGCATTGCAACGAATTGTGAGTCTGGATTTTCAACAACTGGTCTAACTCTTGATCTATAAATACCATACGCCCCAATAAGAATATGAAAGAACATTAAAAAAACAAAAAAACCATTTAAATTAGTAAAGTTCATAAAAATAGAACACAGAAAGGGACCACCTATTGCACCCATACCAAAAGTAAACTGCAAACTAGCACCAGCTGCAACAAACTTTTCTTTAGGAATAAAATCATTTGTGTGAGCTAAAATTAAAGAAAACATTGGTAGGCTACAAAAAGAAAATAGAACTAAAAATATATAAAACCACAATTTGCTAGACCCAAGCATTCCATCATAATACATGGTTCCACTTGCAAATATTGCACACAGTGCAAAAAACGCTGCGGCAAAACTAACAGAGATTATTACTTTTCTTCTATCATACATGTCTGAAAGTTTTCCAATAGGCCATTGAGATATAGCGCCTGAAATAGCTAATAAAAATGTTACTACAGAAATTTGAAATATAGAAAAATTCATTCCTGCTGCATAAACAGCTAGTAATGTAAATAATGCAGATTGAATTGTGCCATAAAAAAAAGAACTAACCATCCCAAATGGTGAAGAAATATATACTTCTCGTAAAGACATAGTTTCAATTTTTTTAAATGTTGGAGGTTTTCTTTTAGTTAATAAAATAGGGATAAGTGCTCCTGAAGTAATCACTGAAATTAATATGAATGGTTCAAAATTTATAGGGTTACTAAAATTTAAAAAAAACATACCGCATCCCATTGCACCATATAAGATCACCATATAAACTGATAATACACTTCCTCTATTTTTATTACTTGCTCTGTCATTTAACCAACTTTCGGCAACTGTATAAATAGACACCATGCTAATTCCTGTTAAAACTCTTAACAAAAACCATATAAATGGATTTATAAAAACTGCATGAATCAAAATAACTAAAGATGCAATAGAAGCAAAGGCTGCAAAAATTCTTATATGTCCAACTCTAGAAATTAATTTTGGAATCGTTATAGCTCCAACAAAATAGCCAACAAAATATCCAGACATCATAAAACCTGTAGCAGCTAAACTAAATTCTTCTTTAACAGCTCTAACTCCTAACAAAGATCCCTGAAAACCATAGGCAAGCATGATAGCTCCCATACCCATAAATAGTGCCCAAGAATTCTTTAATATTTTATTCATATGAATCGCTATCTATTTCTGATTTGTGGCCAAATCAAGTTATTTATAATTTAGGAATTAAGATTTTCTGAGCTTAAGAAATGAGTGAATTGCAATTGTTATAATTATAATAATACCACCTTGAACTGTCTCTATACTCGGTTGTTCTTTGATAATCATCCATACCCATATAGGACCAATAATAGTTTCCAATAAAAAGAATAAATTTACTTCCTCAGCTGGTATAAATCTTGGAGCTATTGTTACTAAAACAAATGGTATTGCAACACACAAAACACACATTAAGGGAATATAAATCATATCATTTCCAACAAGGTCAAAAGTCTCAACGAAGAAAAATGCAAAAATAGCAACGCATAATTTACCTAAAACTGCTGAGGGAAGTAAATCTCTATCTTTTGCTGATCTTACCAATACAGCATTAACCGCAAGTCCAGTAGCAGTAACTAACCCCATAAAATCACCAAAAAAGTTACCCAACTGAATTGAGTCATAAAATATATAAAGGGCAGAAAAGAAAGTTATTAATATTGCAATCCAGGTCTTTTTATCAGGTACTTCTTTTAAAAAAATTCCACCTAATATTGCTGAGATCATTGGGGCCATAGCAACCATTACAAGAGTATTTGCTACATTAGTATTTTGAATGGATACAAGAAATGTAATATTACAAATTGCAAAACTAATAGTGTAAAATATACCCGTATAGCCTACCTTAAATAAAGCATTTAAGAAATTTTTATTATAAAAAATTAATAAACCCATTAAAACTACTACAAACGGAATAGCTCCTCTATAAAACAACATTCCCCAAGTTTCAATATTTGATAATCTTATTAAAAGAGAGTCAGGCGTAATAAGCATTACTGCTATAAAGGCTAACAAAGAACCTTTTTGCTGGTTATTGAAACTTTTCACGCTTTAAGCTCTTTCCAAAAAGTTTTAGCTAAATTTTTTCCCGATAAATCAAAAAGTGTTTTAAGTCCAGTTGGAGATGTAACATTAATATCTCCATTTAGTTTTTGATCTATAAAATCAATTCCTGCAAAAAAAATATTTTCTTTCTTTAAATCTTTTGCAATTAGTTTTGAAACCTTATTTTCTTTACTTGTTAATTTGATATTAGATGGTTTTGCTCCTTTGCTCATATTGCTTAAAATTGAACCTTTTTTTGGAACTCTTGAAATTGCACCACATACTTTCCCATTAATAATAAAAACTCTTTTATCTCCTTTACTTATTCCAGGAAGAAATTTTTGACACATGATGTGACTATGTTTTTTTATAAATTTATTAATTAATTTTGAACTAAATTTAGTTAGTAAATGAACATCATTTCCACTGAAACTATGAATGGGCTTTAAAATTACTTTTTTATTTTTTTTGAAAAATTTTTTTATTTCATTGATATTTTGAGTAAAAATTGTAGCTGGCATATATTTTTGATATTTAGATGAATATAATTTTTCAGAAATATTCCTAACAGCAGTAGGATTATTAATTATTTTAACTTTATTCTTAATTTTATCCAAAATGTATGTGGTCGAAATATACTCAAGATTAAAAGGTGGATCCTGGCGAATAAGAATAAATTTACATTTTGTTAAGTCTAGATTTTCTTTTTTAAGGATTTTATAGAATTTTTTTTTGCTGTAGTTAAATTTAATGAAAAAACCCTTTGCAGTAACTTTTGAATTAACAACCGATAAGTCTTTTGGATCGTAATAGAAAATTTTATATTTTTTATTCTGGATTTCGTTTGCTAAAAAAATACTTGTATCCGTTGTAGGGTTAAGTTTTGAAGGATAGTTTCCTTGTATAGCAACAATTTTATTTATCATATAATTCGTCTAAATTTTCATTTTTTGAAAATTTACTAATCATATGATCTGCGTTTGTTGTTTTATTATCAATTACTTTTTGTAGATGGTTTAGGAATACAGTCTCGTTGTTACCCTTTTTACTTAAAATATCTCTGTTCTCTAAACCTTTTCTCGAAAGATCTAAAAGTATAGACGACCAATAAAGAAGATCTTTGCCCATTAATTGAGCATTAAATCCCTTTTGTGGTGCTTCTAAATAAGCATTGATTATTTTATCTTTATCCCATTTTGAAATTAGCTCATGAACTTCGTCTAAATTTCCATAAAGCATACCTATAATGAAAGCTGGTCCCGCACATAAACAATCCCAACCACAAGTATCCATTGATCTCAATTCAATATATTTCTTAACTCTGTTTTCAGTAAATATTGTACTTAAGTGAATTGTTAAGTCTGTTTCAGTTGGAAGCCTATTACCAACTTCTTGGATTTTTCCTTCCATAAAATCCTTAAAAATATATTTCCTTCCTGAAATATACTGATCTTTATCTTGTATAAATAATATAGGAAAATTGATTACAAAATCAGCATATTTTTCAAAATTCATATTTTCAAAAAATAATTTAGGCAATCCACCCCTTGAAGTACTTTGCCATACCTTAGATCTATAAGATAAGTAGTTGCTATTTTTTTTCTCTACAATTGATGAATTAGCAAACAACGCAATTGAAATGGGTACAATTGAGTTTGCTACTTTAAATTTCTTAATAAAATCTTCTTCTGATTTATAATCTAAATTTAATTGAGTACCACAAGTTCGATACATCATATCTAAACTAAGCTCACCACCTAGGGGCATATCCTTAGTCATTAATTGATATCTTTGCTTAGGGTTGCCCGGGATTTCATTTAATTTAGATATTGGATCAAATCCTGCACTAACAATTTTTATATCTAATTTTTTAGTAACTTGTTTTAATTCAAACAAATAATCTTGTGACTCTGCACAAGCTTCATGCATATGATTTAATTTATCTCCTGATAATTCTATTTGATTGCCTGGTTCAAGCGTTATATTTTTACCACCTTTATTAAGTGCAATGATATTTTCTTTTTCAAAAACTGGGTTCCAGCCAAATTCTAGTAAGGCTGTAAACATTTCTTTTATTTTTGAATAATCAATCCTTTTATTGTCTGAGTTATTAAATAAAAATTTTTCATGTTCTATCCCAATTTTGAAATTTTTGGGTTCTTTAATACCTGATTTAAAATAATTTATAATTTTTTCTTTTGAATCTATCATGCGCTGTAAGTAGTGATTTTTACCTAAATTTAAAGATAATAATAAGGCTTTTTCGCGAATATTTTTTTAACTAATGGCTTAAAATCATCCAAAGTCATACTTTTGTAATCAGGGTCAAAAGAGCATTGGTCATATTTTTCACAAAAATCTATAGTGTCTTGATAATATTTGTGGTCTTTAAATTTATCTCTTACATTTCTATCACCACCTAAATGATGAGCACTGTAATAAGTTTGAAAAAGACCATGGTGTAGAATAATCCAATAAGTTTTTTCTGAAACATAAGGTCTAAGTATGGATGCAGCATATTGAGAATGATTCATTGGTGCTAAATCGTCTCCAATATCATGTAGTAAAGTTGCAACAATCATTTCATCACTTTCTTTATTTTTAAAAGCTCTTGTTGCAGCCTGTAAAGAATGTTCTAGTCTACTGATTTTGTAACCTTCTAAAGTTGAAGTTTGTTTGCTCAAATAACTAAGAATTCTATCTGCTGTTTGTCTTTCAAATTTCTTTTCTAGTTTTTCTAAAAGTTGATAGTCATCTTTACTACCATTTTTCATTTCAGTAAATTTAACTGTTTTCATAATTTAATTATTCGATGCTGAACTTAATAATGACAATTGAGTAATTTTATTTTCTCCCAACTCATCAACCAGTTTTACAGGATAATCTCCTGTAAAGTAATGATCTGTTAATTGCGGATAAGTTTTACTTCTATTTTCAAAACCTATTGCTTTATATAATCCATCTATAGACAAAAAACTTAAAGATTTGGCACCGATATATTTACAAATTTCATCATTTGTTTTATTTGCTGCTAACAATTCTTTTTTGGTTGGTGTATCTACTCCATAAAAATCTGGAAATCTAATTTCAGGGCATGCAATTTTTACATGAACTTCCTTTGCACCACCATCATAAAGCATTTTAACAATTTTATAAGATGTTGTTCCTCTAACAAGTGAGTCATCAATTAGAATTATTTTTTTATTTTTAATAGTAGTTTGATTAGCATTTAGTTTTAATTTAACACCTAAGCTTCTTATTTTCTGGCTTGGTTCAATAAAAGTTCTTCCAACATAATGATTTCTAATTAATCCATGTTCAAAATTCATTTTAAGCTCATGAGCAAAACCCATAGCAGCAGCATTTCCAGAATCTGGGACTGGGACTACAATGTCTGCATTGATTTGACTTTCTTTTGCAAGTTCTCTGCCTAAGTTTTTTCTATGCTCATAAGCTGTTTTGCCTCCAATGAGACTGTCCGGTCTAGAAAAATAAATATATTCAAAAACACAAGGTTTAATTTTTTTGACAGGGAAAGGTTTAATACTTTTCAATTCATTATTTTCAATTAAAACTATCTCACCATTTTCAACTTCTCTTACAAATTTTGCACCAATAATATCAAATGCACAAGTTTCAGAAGCTAAGACGTAACTGTTACCAAGCTTACCGATAACAAGAGGTCTTATTCCATAAGGGTCTCTAACACCTATTAATGAGTTTTGAGTTAACATAACTAATGCATAACCACCTTGAATTTGAAAAATTGCATCAATAACTTTATCAATTGTCTTTGGTCTCTTTGATTTAGCAATTAATTGAACAATCGTTTCAGTATCAGAAGTAGTATAAAATATGGCTCCATCTTCAACGAGTTTATTTCTCAAAGCTATTGAATTAGTAAGGTTTCCATTATGCGCAACCCCAATACCACCTGCATTGGTGTCAGCAAAAAAAGGCTGGATGTTTCTTAAAATATTATTTCCAGTTGTGCTGTATCTGTTATGACCAATCGCATAATTTCCCTTAAGATTGTTAAGCACTTTTTCTTTGTTAAAATTGTCACCAACTAAACCAAATCTTTTTTCAGAATAATATTTTTCTCCATCAAAACTAACTATCCCACAGCCCTCTTGACCTCTGTGTTGTAGAGCATGAAGCCCAAGAGCTGTTAGTGCCGAAGCATCTTTTGCATTACTAATACCAAAAACTCCACATTCTTCCTTAAGTCTTGGATTATAGTTCTGTAATTTTTTCTTTAGAATCTTGATATGTTTTTTCATTAGGAAATTCTTTTATCAAATAACTACTACCTTTTTCTAAATATGGAAAGACGTATGATTTGTCAAAATTTATTGGCCATTTATCATAATTATAAACAATATGAACACCCGAAAAGATACAAACAGAAATAATATAAGCTCTTATAAAACCAAAAAAGAATCCAAATGTAGTATCTAAGCCACCGATTCCTGTGTATCTGACTGCTCTACTGATTCCTTTATTAACTAATAGAACCAAAAAGATAACAACCACAAATATTACCATTCCTAAACCAATATCGAGCACATACTCATTATCAATTATGTCCTTTACGTAAGGTTTAATTTTAGGAAATAGAATTAATGTAATTATATATGCCAACAACCATTTAGCCATTGAGAGAATACTTAAAATGAAGCCCTTTTTGTAACAATTTACTAAAGAAAGGATTGTTAAAATTAAATAAATTAAATCAATTATTGATATTGCTTTATAAAAATCTTTTATGATTTCTAACATTAAGATGATTTGCCAAAAGGTTTAATAATTAAGATTAAAGCAGGAAGTAGTGTTAATACTGATATCATAGCTAACAACATGGCTAGTCCTGTAAACACACCAAAATAAATTGTTGGAATAAATTTTGATAAAACCAAAATTGAAAATCCAAAGACAATCGTAATTGAAGTATTTAATATAGCGACCCCCACAGTTGAATGACAAGTTTTTAACGTTTTGTTATAATCTTTTATTTTATTAAACTCTTCTTTAAAT
>CABYVK010000020.1 GCA_902522385.1 uncultured Pelagibacteraceae bacterium | reverse complement strand
AAAAAATTTTTAAAAAATCTTGTTTTTTTAAATCTATATTTTTTACTAGAAGTTCAGTATCTACATAAAATTCTTTATTTTTTTTGTTAATCAAATACTTTATCTGATCTATGTCATTACCTAGCTGAATTTCTCCCTTACCTTTAATTAATAAATTATCATTATTATAATTGAGGTTTATTTTCTGATTGTTAAATATAATAAATTCATTTATCTCAGAAAAATAACTTTTTAAGATTTCTGGTTGTTTATAGTTTACATGATTTAAGTTAATATCAGAATTCAAATTAAAATTTTTAATTTTAAATTTATTATCTACCTCTAAATCAAATTTATTATCTGTAGAAAATTTAACTTTTGCTAGATTTATGTTTTGAAAATTTATCCTTAGTAGTTTGAGTATATTTATATTTAAAGACGACTGATTATTTTTAATGTCACCATCAATTAAAAAATTATCTTTTTTTCGTCTTACTTTAATTTTTTCTGAGGTAAAATTTACTTTTTCTAATTGGAGTTTTATTTTTTCAAATAAATATTGATTTTGTTTAAGATTAAAGTTTAGATTTAAATTTTCAAATTTGGTCCAATTTAAAATATTTATACTTGTGTCTTTAATTAACCCTTTTATTTGATAATCACTTAGAATTTTACCATTTTCATCAGTATTTAATTTGATATCTAAAATTATATGGCCCTTCTGGATAGATTTTTCCAATATAAATAGTTCTGGTTTATTTTTAGTAAATCTAATGAATTTAATTAAATCTTTTATTAATATAGAATTTGTTCTTACATAAATATTAGATGAGTTAATTTTGTTTTTAATAAACGAACTTAAAGAAAAATCTATTTTTATATAATCTAGTGCTAAAGGCCTTTTCAAATAAAATACTGTTGCTCCAACGGTATTTGCTATAATTTTAAATTTGAAAGGGTCTAACTTTAATTTTATTTGTTTTAAATCAAAATCTAAATTTTTATTTGATTCTACAACTCTATTTTTAATTTGATTGTTAAATCTATCTGTTTCTATTCCTATTGTACTAAAATATACAATAAAGATTATAATAGAAATTATTAATATAAATATGAATTTTAAAATTATGTTTTTCATTTAATTTTTATAAAGCGATTGTTCTAAAAAATCATCAATTTCACCGTCTAGCACTTTTTCAGGGCTAGTGCTTTCAAAATTAGTTCTATTGTCTTTTACTAATCTATAAGGTTGTAAAATATATGACCTTATTTGATGACCCCATCCTATTTCTGATTTAGAACTTTCAAAATTTTGGTTCTCTTTTTCCCTTTTTTTTATTTCATAATCATACAGTCTTGCTTTCAACATGTTCATGCATGTTTCTTTGTTTTTATGTTGAGATCTTTCATTTTGACATTGAACTACAATTCTTGAAGGTAAATGTGTTATCCTTACTGCGCTATCAGTAGTATTGACATGCTGACCACCTGCGCCACTAGAGCGGTATGTGTCTACTCTTAAATCTTTTTCTAAGATTTGGATACTTATATTTTCATTAACTACTGGATAAACCCACACACTAGCAAAACTTGTATGTCTTCTCGCACCTGAGTCAAAAGGAGAAATTCTTACAAGCCTATGTATGCCTGACTCTTTTTTCAACCAGCCGAAAGCATAATCACCATATATTTTAATAGTAGCAGACTTAATTCCAGCCTCATCACCTTTGTGTTCGCTTATAAAATTTGATTTAAAATTTTTTTTATCAGACCATTTTAGGTACATTCTTCTAAGCATATCTGCCCAATCTTGACTTTCTGTACCACCTGCACCGGCATGTATTTCGACATAACAATCCAAAGAGTCAGCCTCATTTGCTAAAAAGCATTTAATTTCATTTTTTTTTACCTCTTTTCTTAAATCTTTTACGTTTTGTAATATTTCGTTTTGAACTGATATATTTTCTTCCTCTAAAGCTAATTTAAATAAATCATCCAAATCTTTTAAATTATTAACAGAATTGTTAAATGAATTTGTTAAATCTTCATAAAACTTCTTTTCTTTTATAACTCTTTGAGAATTGTTTTTATCCTCCCAAAAATTGGCATCTAGAATTTGGTTATTTAAAGATTGAAGTTTTGAATGGATATTATTCTCTTCAAAGATACTCCTTTATTCTTTGATTAACTTTTAATATCTCGTTTTTTAAGTGTTGGTAATTATTATCCATTAATAAAACTTTAATATATTATTTATATCCAATCTATCTGTATTTGAGAAAATAATTTTTCCATCAGAAACATTCTTTTTTTTAAATACTTCAATAATTGTATTTTTTGAGGTAAAATTTGCTTTTTTACCCGTTAAAGGATCTACAACCATCATTACTGTACCTTTGGCAGCTTTAAAAGGTCTTGCCTCTGATTTTTTAACCGAATCTTGAATAAAATTTTTAAAAATTGGCAAAGCAGTCTTTGATCCAGTTTCATATTTACCAAGAGGTATTGGATTATCAGACCCTACATACACACCTATCAACAAATCAGATGTATACCCAATAAACCAGGTGTCAGTATTTTTATTTGTGGTTCCAGTTTTACCAGCAATATTTAAGTTAAGATCTCTTAATTTTTTAGCAGTGCCTCTTTTAACAACCCCTTCTAATATAGAAGTCATTTGAAAAGCTGTCTCTGGAGAAAAAATCTCAGTATATCCATTTTTTATATTTGGATAATCATTGGTAGTATAAGAAATTTTATCACAATCAATACATTTTCTTTTTTCATTATTATAAATTGTTATTCCTTCACTATCTTGAATTCTATCTATCATTATAGGCTCTACAAGTTTTCCACCATTTACAAAAACTGAGTAAGCAGATGTAAGCTTTAACAATGTTGTTTCTGCTGAACCTAACGAAATAGACAAAAGCTCGTCTGGATTTTCATAAATTTTAAGTTTTTTTGAAAAATTTACAATCTTTTCTAAACCTAAATTTTGAGCAATTCTAACTGTCATTAAATTCCTAGATTTTTCTAAACCAGTTCTCAAAGTTGACATTCCATAAAACTTTTTTCCATAATTTTCTGGTTTCCACATTTTTAAATCTTCGCCTTGATCCAAAACTAGTGGGGCATCTAATACTAAAGATGTTGGTGTGAAATTATTTTCAAGAGCTAAAGCGTACACAAATGGTTTAAATGCAGAGCCCGGTTGCCTTTTTGCTTGTGTTGCTCTATTAAATTCGCTTTTCTTAAAACTAAATCCACCACTTAGAGCAAGAACTCTTCCAGTATATGGATCCATAACTACAATCCCACCATTTATTTTAGGTAATTGTTGAAGGCTATATTTTCCTTTTTTAATTTTTTTTACATAAACTATATCTCCAGGTACAAATAATTTATTAAATTCTTTTTTAGTCCAAGAAATACTTTTGTAATCAATAGTTCCTTTTTTATTATCTTGGGTTTCTATTTCTGCTGAAAATTTGTTTAGCTTTATTACTATTGCTAATTTCCAATTAATTGAATTTTCTAACTTAAATTTATCTAACTCTTTGTTCCAATCTTTTTTATAAACTTTATTAGTTAAAGGTCCTCTCCATCCTTTTCGTTGATCGTAAGATATCAATCCATTTCTGAGAGAATTTGTTGCTAGCTTTTGTAGTTCAAGATCAATTGGAGTATTTATATTAAAACCTTGCTTATAAACTTTATCATAACTAAATTTTTCAATTACATCTTTTCTAATATCCTCAATATAGTACTGAGCATCTTCTTGATAAACCTTCTTAGCTTTTTTGAGTTTAATTTCTTCTTTAATTAATTTTTCATACAATTTAATATTCAAATAATTATTTTCTAATAAATTTTTTAAAACTAAATTTCTTCTAAATTTTGCAATATCAGGATTTCTAAAAGGATTATATCTGCTTGGAGCTTTAGGTAAAGCAGCTAACAATGCTGCCTCTGAATAATCTAAATCTCTAATTGATTTATCAAAATATTCTAAACTCGCGGCGGCAACCCCATATGCTCCACTGCCTAAGTAAATTTGATTTAGATATAACTCTAAAATTCGTTCTTTTGATAAAGCTCTTTCAATTCTAAATGCTAAAATTGCCTCTTTAATTTTTCTATTTAAGCTAACCTCATTAGTTAATAAAAAATTCTTTGCTACTTGTTGAGTGATAGTAGATGCACCCTCGAGCCTTTTTGAAGATAAGATATTTGAAATATTATTAATCACTGCTCTCAATACGCCTCTAGCATCTACACCTGGATGTGAAAAAAAATTTTTATCCTCTGCAGACAAAAAAGCATTAATTATATTTTTAGGTATAGAATTATAAGGAATAAATACTCTTTTTTCTTTCGAAAAATCGGCAACAAGATTTCCGTCTCCTGAATAAACTTTACTTGAAACAGGTGGCTTATAGTTTTTTAAAAATTTATAATCTGGTATGTCGTTTGAGTAAGCCCATAATATACCAATTATCAAAATGCTTACCAAAATGACTAAAGAAATAGATAAAATAAAGACATTTTTTATAAACTTATTCATTTTAATTCCATTATATCTTGGAATTTGTTAAAGATATGGCAAAAGTATTAAACAAAATTTTAAAAAAAAAGAAAAAGAATTAATGAAAATAGAAAATATAAAATTATGGATAAAAATTTATACATTGATGCATCGCATCCAAATGAAACTAGAGTTGTTCTTAAATCTGGCGAAAACATTGAAGATTACGAATACGAGGGTTTAAAAAATAATTTAATAAAAAATAATATTTACTTAGGAAAAGTAAGTAGAATTGAACCTTCTTTACAAGCAGCTTTTGTAGATTTTGGAAGAGAAAGACATGGATTTTTATCCTTTAATGACATTCAGTCAGATTATTATCAGATTCCAAAAGCAGATTTAGAAAAAATTAAGGAAGAAGAAGAAAAAGCAAGAGAAGAACTTTCAAAACAAGTTGAAGCTAAAGAGGAAGAAAATATTGCAAAAGGTAAATTAGAAATTGATGATCCTATTGATAAAAAAGAAGAGCAACAAATAGATGAAGAAAATCAAAATAAAGAAAGTTTAGAGGAAAAAGAAAATTTAGATGAGGATAAAGATCAAAAAAAACAAACTAAATTTAAATTTAAGAGATATAAAATTCAGGAAGTCATAAAACCAAATCAAGTAATTCTTGTTCAGGTTATAAAAGATGAAAGAGGACAGAAAGGTGCTGCTCTTAGCACTTTCATATCTATAGCGGGAAAATATATTGTCTTAATGCCTAATACTCCAAAAGGTGGTGGGATATCAAGAAAGATATTTAATCCAGCTGATAGAAAAAAAATTAGGACTATTTTAAATGATATAGAAATACCTAAAGAGATGGGCTTAATTGTAAGAACCGCAGGTAGTAATAAAACAAAAAATGAAATAAACAATGATTTGACAACACTGATAAATTCTTGGAGCCAAATAAAAGAAAATGCAATTAATTCAATTGCACCGTCATTAATACATCAAGAAAGTGAAATAATAAAAAGAACTCTGAGGGATATGTTTGATGAAAATACTCAAAATATTTTAGTTGAAGGTAACGAAGGATACAAAAAAGCACAATCGTTTATGAAAACAATGATGCCATCTAGCGTAAAAAAGGTTAAAAAATATAGAGGAAAAATTCCATTATTTATTCAAGAAAATATAGAACAGAAGTTAAACCAAATATTTGAATCTGAAATAAAACTGAAATCAGGTGGTTATTTAGTTGTTAACCCAACAGAAGCACTAGTTTCAATTGATATAAACTCTGGAAGTTCGATTAAAGGTAAAAATGTAGAAAGTACTGCTTTAGATACTAATATCGAAGCAGCTGAGGAAATTGCAAGACAAATTAAGATAAGGGATTTGTCTGGTCTAATCATTATCGATTTTATTGATATGCTTAGCTACGGAAACAGAAGGTTGGTAGAAAAAAAATTAAAAGAAAAATGTAGAAGCGATAGAGCTAGAATTCAAATAGGTAGAATAAGTAATTTTGGTCTACTAGAAATGTCTAGGCAAAGACTTAGAGAAAGTGCAATTAAATGGAAAGTTACATTAACAGATGAATCCTTTGCACAAAAAATTTTAAAAATTGTTGAATTGAAAGCTGTAGTTAATAAAGCTAAATTTGTTGAATTAAAAGTTTGTGAAAAAATTTCTGATTTTCTTAAGGAAAATTTTGTGAATGACTTAACTTATTTTGAGAAAAAAAATAAAATGAAAATTGATATTGTAAGTGATAACTCTTTAATTATACCTGAATACATTATAAATATTCAAAATAAATCAAAAAAAACAATTGAGTTAGTAGAATACCATGAAAAATTAAAAAATTTAGAAGTACATAATAAAGCAAGCAAAATTATTGAAACAAAAATAAATAAAAAAACAAATAAAAAAACTTATAAAAGAACTTATAAAAAAAAAAAATTTTATAAAAAAGCTAAATAATTCCTTTTGATGGTGAGGATGGATTACCCATCAAAATTTTATCTATTCTTCCAGACCTGTAAGATTGTCTTCCTGCAATAACTGCATTTTTAAATGCGAGTGCCATTTCAAATGGTTTTTTTGCTTTTGCAATTGCAGTATTAACAAGTACCCCATCGCATCCTAATTCCATCGCAATTGTTGCATCTGATGCTTGACCTAATCCAGCATCTATTATTAATGGCAACTTTGTTTGTTTTCTAATTATTTGAATATTAATTTTATTTTGAATTCCTAAACCCGATCCAATTGGAGCAGCTAATGGCATAATAGCATCTGCACCTGAGTTTTCTAAACGTTTAGCCATTAATGGATCATCGTTACAATAAACCATAACCTTAAATCCCTCTTTAGCTAAAATCTCTGTAGATTTTAGTGTTTCTATCATATCAGGAAATAAATTTTTTTTGTCTCCTAAAACTTCTAATTTAACTAATTTCCATCCACCTATTTCTCTAGCAAGCCTAAGTGTCCTCAAAGCCTCTTTTGAATTAAAACATCCTGCTGTATTAGGTAAATATGTAATTTTTTTTGGATCTATGTAATCCATAAGTAAAGGCTTATTTTTATCAGTAATATTTACTCTTCTGACAGCTACCGTCACAATTTCTGCTCCTGAAATTTTAATTGCTTTTGCACACTCGGATAAACTTTTGTATTTTCCAGTTCCAACAATTAATCTGGAATTAAATTTTTTATTTGCAATAATTAGACTATCTTTTTTCAAATTAACCACCTCCAATAAAATGAACTATTTCAACTTTATCATTTTTATTTAATTTTATTTTATCAATTTTTTTTTTATCTATTATTTCTTCATTAAGCTCAATTGCTACTTTATTTAGTGGTATTTTAAGTTTTTTTAACACTATAGAAAGGTTAGAATCTTGACTTATAGATTTGATTTTACCATTTATTTTAATTTTTATTTTTTTTATTTTTTTCATCGTATATAAGTGCTGAATGAATAATAAAATAATTATTATTAATGGTCCAAATCTTAATCTATTAGGTGAAAGAGAACAATCACAATATGGATCAACTACGTACGACCAACTTAAAGTGAATTGTTCTAAAAAAGCACAAGAAATTGGTATAGATATAGAATTTGCTCAATCTAATGTTGAAGGAGAGCTTGTCAATATAGTTCAAGATGCTAGGAAAAAATTTGATGGTATGATTATAAATGCTGCTGCATTTACTCATACATCTGTAGCCATAAGAGATGCTCTAGATTTATTTAAAAAACCAATAATCGAGCTACATTTATCTAATATTTATAAAAGAGAAGAATTTAGACATAAATCACTCATAAGTGGTGTTGTAACTGGAGGAATTTTTGGATTAGGTGCTGAAGGATATATTTTGGCCATAATTTCATTACAAAAGACTTTGCAAAATGAAAATAGATAAGAAAATAATTAAAGAATTAAGTGATTATTTAAAAGAATTTAATCTTACTGAAATTGAGATAACTGAAAAAGATACAAAAATTAAAGTTTCAAAAAATAATGTTTCAATTAGTAATCAGCCCCAAATAATTCCAACTCCACCATCTATAACAAGTTTAACTACTGCTAAAACTCAAAATGTTAATTCAGGAATTGAAATTACTTCACCAATAATTGGAACAGCTTATCACGCGCCAGAGCCAGGTGCCAAAAAGTTTGTTGAGTTAGGGAAAAAAATAAAAAAGGGCGATACAATTATGATTGTTGAAGCTATGAAAACAATGAACCATGTTCCTTCTACAGCTGATGGTGTAGTTAAAGAAATTTGCGTTAAAGATGGTCAACCTGTCGAATTTGGTCAAACTATTATTATCCTAGAATAAACTATGTTTAAAAAAATTTTAATTGCAAACCGTGGGGAAATTGCAGTTAGAATTATTAGAGCTTGTAAAGAATGGGGAATATCTACTGTCGCAGTTCACTCAGATGTAGACAAAGAAAGTATGCATGTAAGACTAGCAGATGAGAGTGTTTGTATTGGATCTCATAAACCTGCAAATAGCTATTTAAATATACCTGCTCTGATGTCAGCCATAGAGCTGACAAACTCGGATGCAGTTCATCCTGGATATGGTTTTCTTTCAGAAAATCCGAATTTTGCAAGAATATTAGAAGAAAATAAAATTCATTTTATTGGTGCTTCCTCTAAACATATAGAAATGATGGGTGATAAAATCCAAGCAAAAGTAATTGCAAAAGAAAATGGTTTGCCTGTAATCGAAGGATCCGAGGGTGGTGTTAAAGATATTTCCGAGGCTAAAGAAATTTGTAAAAAAATTGGATTTCCCATCTTAATTAAAGCATCAGGTGGAGGAGGAGGGAAAGGTATGAAAATAGTCTTCAAAGAAGAAGATTTTGAAACACTATTTTCTACAGCAAAATCTGAAGCACAAAAATATTTTGGGAATGATCAAGTTTACATAGAAAAATTTTTCCAAAATCCGAGACATATTGAAGTACAAATTTTGGCTGGAAAAAATAGAGTGGTTCATCTTCATGAAAGAGACTGCTCTGTCCAAAGAAGACATCAGAAGCTAATAGAAGAAACTCCAAGTCCAGTATTAAATGAGCAAATTAGAAAAGATTTGTTTGAAAAAACGGTAAATATGGTTGCTAAAATTGGTTATAAGGGTGCTGGTACAGTTGAATTTATATACGAAGATGGAAAGTTTTACTTTCTAGAAATGAATACAAGAGTTCAGGTTGAACATCCTGTAACTGAAATGGTTACTGGAATAGATATTATTAAAGAACAAATTTGGATTGCGTTTTCAGGAGAAACAGCCTTGAAACAAAGTGACATAAATCCTCGAGGACATGCAATTGAGTGCAGAATAAATGCTGAAGATGCAAGTAAAAACTTTCAGCCATCACCTGGAATTATAACAATGTGTCATCAACCATCTGGTTTTAGGACTAGAGTAGATGGTGCAATATTTCAAGGGTACAAGGTAACACCTTATTACGATAGTATGGTTTGTAAGTTAATTTGTCATGGAAGAAATAGAACAGAGGCAATTCAAAGGATGAATAGATCTTTAGATGAATTTGTTATTGAAGGAATTACTACAACCATTCCTCTCCATAAAAAATTACTTAATCACAAAAAGTTTTTAAATTCAGATTTTAATGTGAGTTGGCTTGATAAAGACTCAATTGTTTAATAGCAGCTAAGCAACCACACATCGTAGACTGGATGATCAAATGGCTCTATTGATGGGCTGGACGAAAACATCCAACCATTAAAAACAAAAACTTCATCATTATTATTATTTGTTATATCTCTAACCTGGATATATGCCATTATTTCTGGATTATCATCAAACTCTGAATTTTTACATTTAAAACTTTTTATCTCTAAATCTTTAAATTTTTTTAATTCACCATTTTTAAGTTTAATTAATGAGTTTTTTGAGCTTATCTTATCTAAAATTTTGATATCAGTAAAAGTGCCTTCTAAATTATTTTCGGAGTTTGAATTCAAAACCAAACAAAAATAAATTAAAAAAGTTAAAAAAATTAATTTAAAATTATTCTTTCCAACTAGAGTACTTTTTTTTAACACCATTTTTATTTTTATTTGGATAATATGCTGCTTCTGTTCCAGTTAAATTTTCTTGATGTGGTTTTTGCCAATCGTATTTTTCTAAAGTATGTTTTTTCTCAATTTTATTAGGTGTAAAATGTATCCAAGAATACCATTCTACAGGAATTTTTGATGCGTCAATTGTGTTTGAATATATAACCCATCTTTTTCCATTTTTACTCTCATAGTATTTATTGCCCAGCTCATCAGTACCAACTAATTTACCGAAAAAAATAGTTTTTAATCTTGTTCCAAAAGTATCCTGATTCCACCATGTGAAAATTTTTTTAAAGAGTGTCAACATAATATTTTTTATTTATTCAATCAAAAATTGTAAAATTTAAATTAGACTAAAATATGAATA
Organism: uncultured Pelagibacteraceae bacterium; assembly: GCA_902522385.1. Lineage (GTDB taxonomy): Bacteria > Pseudomonadota > Alphaproteobacteria > Pelagibacterales > Pelagibacteraceae > Pelagibacter. The sequence goes on along the minus strand of CABYVK010000020.1, from coordinate 3,566 downwards.
TGTATATAAATTAAATGATTCATTATTCAAATTAAAATTTAAATAAAAGTCTAATGGCAAAGTATTTAGTTGAAACTTATTATACCTGTACCTTTAAAGTAAACCATTATTTAGATGATATTAACGAGGCAGAGTTAAAAAATTTAGAAAAAAGAGATGATGGAAAATTTGAGGTTTTAGACGTAAAACTTGATAATAGAAAAACAAAAAGTTTAGATCCTAAAAATAACAAAGTTCTCGAAAATAAAAAAGTAGAAATAGTTACAGAAACAGATAATAAAAATAAGATAAATAAAGAAAGTGTAATATCAACTATAAACGCAGCTAAAGATAAGTCAGGTAAAAGATTTAGCATGCCTGACAGAAGAAAAGGTTATATTCAAAAGGCCACTATTGGTGATCATAAAGTTTACCTACATACTGGAGAATATGAAGATGGAAAAATTGGAGAAATATTTATTGATACCAGTAAAGAGGGTGAGCTTGTTAAAGCTTTAATGAATAATTTTGCAATTGCTGTTTCTTTAGGCCTTCAATATGGTGTTCCTTTAGATGAGTATATAAGTGCATTTGTTGGTACTAAATTTGAACCATCTGGCAAAGTACATGGTAATGATAGAATTTTAACAGCTACATCAATTTTAGACTATATTTTTAGAGAACTTGCTATTTCATATCAAAATAGAGAAGATCTGGCCCACACTCCATCAATTGGAGGAAATGATGATAACAACATTGGAGATCAAAATTCCGAGGATCAAAATCAGTTATTAAAAATTGTAAAAGATATTACTAGTAAAGGTTTCGTAAGAAATAATTATAAAAAAAATCTAGTTGATCTTTCAGATGTAAAAATAAGTTTAAAAGGAAAAAAATAACTTATTTTTTATTTTTTAAAGCTAAATTTAATTCTTTTAATTGATTTGGATTTACCTCAGATGGAGCATTCATCAATAAGTCTTGTGCGTTTTGGTTCATTGGAAACATCGTAACTTCTCTAATATTCCTCTCATTAGCTAATAGCATTACTATTCTATCAATACCAGGTGCTATTCCACCATGTGGTGGCGCTCCATAGCTAAGCGCATTAATCATTCCACTAAATTTTACATCTACTTGCTGTTTGTCATATCCTGCAATTGAGAAAATTTTATACATAAGCTCTGGTTTATGATTTCTAATAGCTCCAGATGATAGTTCGATTCCATTACAAACAATGTCGTACTGATATGCAAGTATGTCTAATGGATTTTCTAAATCTTTTTCAATTAAATCACCTTGTGGCATTGAAAATGGATTATGACTAAATTTAATTTTGTTAGTTATTTCGTCTTTTTCAAACATTGGATAATCTACAATCCAACAAAATGCAAAAATATTTTCATCAATTAAATCAAGATCTTTTGCAATTTTATCTCTTGCTAAAGCAGTAATTTTTTCTAATTCATCCTGTTTTCCACAAGCCATAAAAAGACTATCTCCAATTTCGCAGTTTGTTTTTTTCATAATTTCAAGTAATGCTTCTTGAGGAAAAAATTTACCTATAGGGCCTTTTGCTGAAATATCTTTATCTTTTTCAATAGTAAAATATGCTAATCCAGAAGCACCTTCTCCTTTTGCCCATTTATCAATATTATCAAAGAAACTTCTTGGTTTATCTTTTGTATTTTTTGTAACAATACATCTTACTTTAGATCCAGATTTTACTAATTTTTTAAATATTTCAAATGAAACATCTTCTCGCGTAAAAATTTCGGTAATATCATTTATAATAAGTGGATTTCTTAAATCTGGTTTATCTGTACCATATTTAAGCATAGCTTCTTTGTAAGAAATCTTTGGGAATTTATCAAACATTAATTTTTTAGAAGAAAAATTTTTAAATGTATTAACCATTAACTTTTCAACAACATTAAATACATCTTCCTGCTCAACAAATGACATTTCTAAATCTAATTGATAAAACTCTCCAGGACTTCTATCTGCTCTTGCATCTTCATCTCTAAAACAAGGTGCAATTTGAAAATATCTATCAAACCCCGAGACCATTATTAATTGTTTAAATTGTTGAGGAGCTTGAGGTAAAGCATAAAATTTTCCTGGGTTTAAACGGCTTGGTACTAAGAAATCTCTTGCACCTTCTGGGCTAGACGAAGTTAAAATTGGCGTTTGAAATTCTAAAAAACCTAACTTTGTCATTTCATTACGGATGTATGAAATTACTTTAGACCTTAAAATAATATTTTCATGAATTTTTTTTCTTCTTAAGTCTAAAAATCTATATTTTAATCTAATTTCCTCTGCATACTCTTGATCACTAAAGACAGGCATAGGTAGCTCTTTGCAACTACCCAAAACTTCATAATTATCTATAGCAACTTCTATTTCACCTGTGTCGATTTCATTATTTATTGTTTCTTTAGATCTATTAACAACTTTTCCCTCAACTTTAATCACTGTTTCTAATTGCATTTTTTCTAAATCGAAAAAAAATTTATTATCTTTATCAATTATACATTGAGTAATTCCGTAATTATCTCTTAAATCAATAAACAATAAATTTCCATGGTCTCTTTTTTTATTTATCCAGCCTGAAAGAGAAATTTTTTTATCTACATCCTCTTTTCCTAATTCATTACACTTGTGTGTTCTGTATTTATTCAATTAAACCTCTAAAGCTTCTTTAATAATTTTAAAATCGATCGATTTTTTTCTTTTTAAACTAATTTCGTCGATTTTATATATGAAATCAGAAATTTTGCCATAAGTTCTATCAATTCTCTTAATTATGAATTCAATAAGTTTTTGGTCTATTAATATTTGACGATCAGAAAGATTTTTTAATATTAATGCATAAATTAAATCGTCACTAGGTTTTTCAATTTGAGATAAAATAAAATTGGCAGATCTTGAGTTTAGATCATTTAATTTAAATTTAAAGTCAACTATTGGAATTGTTGATGTTACTATTAAATATTTATTATCCTGATCTATTATATTAACTAGGGAAAATAATAATTTTTCATTTATTTTTTCAGTTAAATCCTCAACGATAATATTTTCATATATTTTAACTTTTTGAAGAAAATCATTACTAATATCTTTTGAATGAATTTTTATTCCTTTATTTTTTTCTAAAAATATATTGATTAAATGACTTTTTCCTGAAAAATTTTCACCTATTAGGTTTATAAAATTTTTATCCCATTTTGGCCAACTATTTAAAAGGTTAAAAGAATGTTCATTGCTATTTGAAACATAAAAATCTTGATCTTTAAAATTTTGCTCATAATCAAATTTTAAAATTTGTTGATTAAGATTTTTCATTTAAAACCCAAATTTTATTTTTTATTTCAAATTCATAATTATGGAGCAGCATAACTTCTAAAAATTTGTCAGGTGTTCCATTAAAAATAACTTTATAAAAATTATTTTTGTTATTAAATTTATAAATATTGAAACTATATATCAGATCCATATCAGAAAGTATTTTTTCAAATTTATTAATTTTAAAATAATTTGTGTTGTTTATTGAAATATTCAAAGATAACTTTACAGAAGTATTA
>CABYVK010000019.1 GCA_902522385.1 uncultured Pelagibacteraceae bacterium | reverse complement strand
TTTTGTATGGTAAGAAAAAATGGTTAGAAGAACTACCTCCATACCAAGGTGGTGGAGGAATGATAAATGAAGTTAAAAAAGATAGGATATCCTATGGTGAATTACCTAATAAATATGAGGCTGGAACTATGGCTACAGCACAAGTAATTGCTTTTGATCAATCAATAAAATTTTTAGAAAGCATTGGTATAGAAAATGTTATGAAACATGAAGCTGATTTAGTTGAATATGGGCAGGAACTGTTACAAAAAAATAACTCAGTTAAACTTATTGGAAATCCAAAAAATAAAGGAGGCGTATTATCATTCATTATTGAAGGAGTTCATCCACATGATATAGCAACCATCTTGGATGAAGATGGGGTTGCAATAAGAGCAGGACATCATTGTTGTCAAATTTTGCATGACAAATTAAATATTCCTGCAAGTGCAAGAGCCTCAGTTGGTATTTATAACACAAAAGAAGATTTAGATCAGTTAAACCAGTCGATAAACAACTGTAAAAAAATATTTAATCTATAATGAATTTAAAAGAACTTTATCAAGAAATTATATTGGAGCATGGTAAAAATCCAAGAAATCTTAGAAAGACAGAAGGTTTTAATAAAGATGCCAAAGGTAATAATCCTCTTTGTGGTGATAATGTTCATGTTTATTTAAAACTAAATGGACAAAAAATTGTGGAAGATGCATCGTTTGAAGGGAGTGGTTGTGCTATTTCGATGGCTTCAGCTTCTATAATGACAGATTTAATTAAAGGAAAAAATGAACATGAGGCTAAAGAAATAGTCGAAGATTTTTTAGACATGATTAAAGAAAATCCTGAATTAAAATCTGAGCATTTGAGCGAAGATGAAAAAACTAAACTAATGTGTTTATCTGGTGTTAAGCAATATCCAATGAGAGTTAAATGTGCAACTTTATCTTGGCATACAATGGTTTCGGCCTTTGATGAAAAAACAGAGGAAGTAAAAACTGATAATTAAATTATGACAAAAAAAGATGAAATAATTGAGGAAATAAGAAAAATTTATGACCCTGAGCTGCCTGTAAATATCTACGAATTAGGTTTGATTTATGATATTAAAGTAAAAGATGAAAAGTTTGCTATTATCAAAATGACTTTGACAACACCAAATTGCCCAGTAGCAGAAAGTTTACCAAAAGAGGTTAAAGAAGGCGCAATGCAAGTTGATGGTATTGAGGATGTTGATCTTGAATTAGTTTGGGATCCTCCATGGAATAAAGATATGATGTCAGAAGCAGCAAAATTGGAATTGAATTTGTAATGGACCCGATAATTAAATTAAGTGATAACGCAGCTTTAAGAATAAAAGAGATAATGTCTAATGCTGAAAAAGATTCTATTGGTGTTAGAGTATCAGTTAAATCAGGTGGTTGTGCAGGGATGTCTTATGTAATGGAATATACAAAAGAGCTAAACCCCAGCGATGAAGTTATTGAAGACAAAGGTGTAAAAGTATTCGTTGATTCAGCTGCTATTATGTATCTGCTTGGTACTGAAATGGATTATAAAGAAGAGGAATTATCCTCGTCATTTGTATTTAATAATCCTAATGAAACTGAGAGATGTGGCTGCGGGGAATCCTTTAAAATATCATAAGTTGTATTATCCCATTAATTGCATATCTGTATTGCATTATATGCATATGTGATATATAGATTCTCTATGAACAAATTTGAGTTTAAAAATCTTGTTAAAAACCTGAAAGATTCTTTAAAAGAAAAAACATTCTTTAAAGAACTACGTAAAGAAGTAGAAACCGGTGCTAACGGAACACAGGATTATGTAGTCAAAAAAGGTGTTAACAAAGATACAATTGCAACAACTAGACAGTAATTAAGTTTATTAGCTACTGTAATACATCTCAAACTCTACAGGATGAGGTGCATGTTCAAATTTGTGAATTTCTTCAAACTTCAGAGCAATGTAAGCATCAATCTGATCATCAGTAAAGACACCACCTTGAGTTAAAAACTCTCTGTCTTTATCTAAACTTTCCATTGCTTCTCTTAAAGAACCACAGACTGTTGGGATAGCTTTAACTTCTTCAGGTGGTAATTCATATAAATCTTTATCAAAAGACTCACCTGGATGAATTTTATTTTTAATTCCGTCAATTCCAGCCATTAACATTGCTGCGAAAGTTAAGTATGGGTTTCCAGCAGCATCTGGGAATCTAATCTCACATCTAGCACCTTTTTTGCTTAATGTGATCGGTATTCTACAAGAAGCAGATCTATTTCTTGCTGAATATGCAAGAAGAACCGGAGCTTCAAAACCAGGAATTAATCTTTTATAACTGTTTGTTGTAGAGTTAGCAAAAGCATTAATTGCTTTAGCGTGTTTTAAAATTCCACCAATATAATGTAGTGCAGTTTCACTTAATCCAGAATACGCATCGCCTGAAAATACTGGTGTATCGCCTTTCCAAATAGATTGATGGATGTGCATGCCTGAACCATTATCACCAGCAACTGGTTTTGGCATAAAAGTTGCAGTTTTTCCAAATGAGTGTGTAACCATTTGAACAACATATTTATATAATTGTACGTTATCAGCTTGGTTGACTAAAGTTCCAAAATACATTCCAAGTTCGTGCTGACTAGGAGCAACTTCATGGTGATGCTTTTCAACTTTAATACCAACTTCTTTTAAATTTTTAAGATATTCACCACGCATGTCTTGTTCACTATCAACTGGTGGTACTGGAAAATATCCTCCTTTAATTTGAGGCCTATGACCCATATTTCCATTTTCATATTCTTTACCTGAGTTGTAGGGACCTTCTTTACTATCTAATTTAAATCCACACTCATTCATATCATTTTTGATTCTTACATCGTCAAACACAAAAAATTCTGGCTCAGGTCCAAAAAAGGCTTTATCACCAATACCTGAAGCTTTTAAATATTCCTCTGCTTTTTTAGCAACACCTCTTGGATCTCTTTCATAAGGATCTTTCTTAATTGCATCTAGAATATCACAAAACAAAACTACAGTATTATGAGAGGTAAAAGGATCCATAAACATTCTTGTAGTATCAGGTTTTAAAATCATGTCAGACTCGTTAATTGCTTTCCAACCAGCTATAGATGAACCGTCAAAAAATACGCCTTCGTTCAACATACCTTCATCAACTACTGAAGCATCCATTGTTAAATGTTGCAATTTTCCTCTTGGATCAGTAAATCTTAGATCCACAAATTCTGCTTCTTTCTCTTTGATAAATTTTAATACGTTTGCTGCGCTCATTTTATCTCCTATGTAATTTTGTTTGGCTTAATTAGCAAAAAAATACTTAAAAATATTGCTTATTTAATAAATAACACCTATGCAATTTTCACATAAGTAGTGTAATTAGTCACTAAAATAATAAATATATTAAATCTGTGAATTCAATATTAAATAAAGAGCCAGTTTTAAGAGCAGAAAAATCTCTAAAACAATTTAACCCAGATCTCAAAGTGGTTGTTTTAGAGCAAACTGCCAGAACAGCTAATGATGCAGCTACAGCTTTAGGTTGCAAAGTAGGGGCAATTGTCAAAAGCTTGCTTTTTAAAGCAGGGGATAGTTTTGTTTTATGTTTAGTTTCTGGAGACAAAAGGTGTTCATTAAATAAATTAAAAAAAATTTTAGGTGAAAAAGATGTTTCAATGGCCAAACCAGAAGATGTTAAAAAAATTACTGGATATACAATTGGCGGAGTATCTCCAACAGGACATTTAATAAAAATAAAAATTTTTATTGATGAAACTTTAAATAGATTTTCTTCTATTTTTGCAGCTGCAGGCCATCCTAATGCAGTTTTCGAAATAAATTTTGAAAATTTAATTGAATTAACTTCTGGTGAGATAAAAGAGATAACTGAATGAGACAACCAAAGTTAATTGATTACTTTTTATTAACAATATTATCTCTTATATGGGCTTCTGCGTTCTTTAATATAAAAATAGCAACTTATTCTTTTGGCCCAGTTACAATTGCTTTCCTAAGGGTATTTTTTGGAGCAATTCCAGTTTTACTATTGTGTTATTTTAAAAATATTAAAGTTGAAGCTTTTTCTAAAGATTGGCATTGGTTTGCAATGATAGGGTTTATTAATTTGGTAGCTCCATTTTTCCTTATTGCTTATGGAGTTAAATCAGTTCAAAGTAATTTGGCAGCTATATTGATGTCAACTACTCCTTTAAGCTCCACAGTGCTAGCTCATTTTTATACAAAAAACGAAAAATTTAATTTAGTAAAAACTATTGGAATTTTAATTGGGTTTTCTGGAATAGTTTTTTTATTTTCTGATAAACTTTTAATAGATGAAAATAATTTTGTATCAGCTTTATTGATATTACTTGGATCGACCTGTTATGTTGTAGGCGGGGTATTAACACTAAAAATAAGTAAGAAAAAAAACGAAAATGTAACTGGATCTATTTTAATTTGGGCAATAATTATTTTGTTACCATTAACATTTTTAATTGAACAGCCCTTTCAAACTATACCAAGAACAGACTCTCTGATATCGGCAATTTATTTAGGAATTGTTCCTACAGGTATTGCCTGGTTGTTACGTTTTAGAATTTTGACTACAAACGGATTAATTTTTCAATCTCAAGTTTCTTATTTGATACCAATTTTTGGAACTATTTTAGGATACATATTTTTAAGAGAATTAATAACGTTAAAGGTTTTAGTTTCTTTAATTGCAGTTTGTATAGGTATTTACTTTGTTAAAAAAGGTGGAAACAATCAAAGTATTTAATTTTTGCCATTGCTTCAATATGTGTTGTAAATATTTTTAACTATCTGTTTAAAATAACTTTTGCATTAAAAGAAAAAGATCTTCTTTCAGAATTAATATTAAATGGATAAGCAGTATGCATTAAATAGTTTGGAAAAATTATTAAGTCTCTTTCTTTAGGTACAATGTTAAAAATACTTTTGCTCAAAAAGCCTTTCTGTCCGTTTATAAAATCAATTGTGCCGTTAGTCTTATCTTTTTTGTTTTTTAAATATTTATTTTTAGTCATATTTTTTGGTACTTTTAAATAACCAACACCAGATAAATCTCCATCATGATAATGGATAGGATTATACTCATCTTTAAATTGACTAACTACCCATAAATTTAATATCTTTATATCTTTAACTTTTTTAATCTTTTCATTTTTAAGAAAATTTTTGATATTTTTTTTTATTTCTCTCTCTAAATTTTTTTTTAAAAAATTATTTGAAATTTTAATTTCTTTTTTAATCTGACTAGCTAATTTGGAGCTATAATCATTTTTTTTTGTTAAAACTTTATTATCAATCTCTTTATTTAAGATATCTAAAAATTTCTTTGAAATTTTTGTTTTTCCTATAGATGGACCAAAAGGTTTAATATTTTTCATATTGCTCTAAATATCTTAAAAGCAAATTTATTCAATATTAAACCATAAGCTTAATTCCCATTCTTATTGCGACAAAAATTACAAGAGAAGAAGTTAGAAGAGCTAAAATTTTGTTCGATAAAAATTTAATGTTTAAGAAGCTACCAATTTGTCCCCCAATAAGCACAGTTAAAAATAATGGCCAATAGTTAATAACTTGATCTAAAGCCTGATCTTTTGTCAGTTGTCCAGCTATTCCAAAGATAGAATTGATTAAAATAAACAAAGATGCACTACTCGTGATATGTACAGGGTATCCAGCTTTCATTAAAAATAGAATAGGGCTTAAAAATATTCCTCCACCAATTCCTACTAACCCTGACATAAAACCAATTATCGATCCAATAGAAATTGATAGTAATTTTGGTATTTGATTTATTTTAATTTGCTCTTTATTAAAAGATTTACTCTCAATTAATAAAAAAATGCCTGCAGCCAACAAAACACAAAATAATAAAATCTCAAATAAACTTTTTTCAATTACTATTGATCCTCCAATAAAGGCAAAAGGTATGGAGCCTATTAAATAAGGAAATAATAAATAAAAGTTTATATTTTTAGATCTTATAAAATTAATAGAATTACCAGATACGACAATAATATTAGATACAAGGGCTATAATGGGAAATATTGTGTAAGGCACACCCCAAATTAAAAGTATTGCAAGATAAGTTGATCCTCCTCCAAAACCAATACTTGCGTATATTAATGCCGTTACAAAGAAAAGAATTGATAATATAATCATTTTTAAATTATGGATGTAAATATAGCTTTATTAACTGTAACAGATACAAGAACATTTGATAATGATAAATCGGGCTCAATCTTGGTTGAAAAAATTAAAGAAGCTAAACATCAATTAATTGATAGAAAAATTTGCAAAGACAATAAAGAAGATATTGTGAAAATTTTAAAAGAATGGACAAGCCAAAAAGATATAGACGTCATAATTACCACCGGAGGAACAGGTCTTACAGGAAGAGATATAACTCCTGAAGCATTAGAAGAAATTGCTGATAAACATATACCTGGATTTGGAGAAGTTTTTAGAACAATTAGCTTAAAAACAGTTGGTACATCATCAATTCAATCTAGAGCTTGTGCAATCTTATCTAATGGAAAATATATTTTTGCGTTACCTGGTTCCTCAGGTGGTGTAACAGATGCATGGGATGAGATCTTAAAACATCAATTAGATATTAATCACAAACCTTGTAACTTTGTTGAATTATTTCCAAGACTTAAAGAAAAATAATTATTTCTGATATTTTTCTTTCCATTCAGAATAAGGCATTCCATATATATGCTCTCTGGCATCTGGATCAGATATCTCTACTCCTTTTTTTTCTGCCTCTTCTCTATACCATCTAGATAAACAATTTCTGCAAAAACCAGCTAAATTCATTAGATCGATATTTTGAACATCTTTTCTTTCATTTAAATGAATCATTAATCTTTCAAGCGTAGCTGATTGAATTTCTTTTTTTAAATTTTCATCCATAATTTATATTCCTATTTTTAATCTTAATTCTTAAAGCTAACAAAACAAGTATAATTATTAAATAAACCAAAGGTCTAAAAAAAATTGTCTTTGATAACCATATATAATGAAGGGATCCAAAAATAGCGATTACATAAATTAATCTATGTAATTTTTTCCAATTATTTTTTAGTAGTCTAACCATTTTTTTAGAAGATGTAGCAGCCAAAGGAAGCAAAAGTAACCATGCTGCAAAACCGATGAATATATATTTTTTTTTCAAAACATCGTCTATTATGGGAGACCAATTAAATCTATAATCTAAACCTACATAAGTTAATAAATGAAGCGTTGCATAAAAAAAAACAAAAAGACCCAATGTTCTTCTGAAACTTATCCATACAGTCAATTTTGTAAATCTTTTGAGAGGACTCATCGATAATGTAAGGCAAATAAATATTAAAGTCCACTCACCTGTAAAATGAGTAATTTCTTTTACTGGTTCAGGGCCAAGTTTATTTAAAAAAATTTTGTATAAAATTATTAAAAATGGAATTGAACTTAAAAGAAATACACCTGGTTTTAAATATTTTTTCATTAAAAATATTTTTTAAGATCCATACCAGCGTATAAGCCCGCAACCTCATCTCCATAGCCATTGAACATCAGTGTTTTTACTCTTGGCGCCCAAACCCCTTCGCCAATTATTCTTTCAGTTGCTTGTGACCATCTAGGATGATCTACATTTGGGTTTACATTCGAATAAAATCCATATTCTCTAGGTGAAGCCCACATCCATGAAGAAGTAGGCATATTTTCAACAAATTTAATTTTTACAATTGCTTTTGCACTTTTAAAACCATACTTCCAAGGAATAAAAATTCTAAATGGTGCTCCGTTTTGATTTGGAAGTTTTTTGCCATATAAACCTGTGACTACCGTAGTTAAAGGATGCATTGCTTCATCAATTCTCAAACCTTCATTGTATGGCCAGTTTAAAACAGGGTATCTTTGTCCTTTCATTTGTGCAGGATCATATACACTTTCAAATTCAACAAATTTTGCTTTGTTTGTTGGATTAACTTTTGATAGTAATTCACTTAAAGAAAACCCCATCCACGGAATTACCATTGACCATCCCTCGACACATCTTAATCTGTAAATTCTTTCCTCGGATACAAACATTTCAGAAATTTCTTCCATAGATAGTTTGATTGGTTTTTCAACCTCACCTTCAATACTAATTTCCCATGGTGTGGTTTTAAATATTTGCGAGTTTCTATATGGATCACTTTTTGATGTGCCAAACTCATAGTAGTTATTATATGTAGTTATATCTTTATAACTTGTTAATTTATCTCTATCATTTGCAAAAGATTTATTTGCAAAGGGTATAGTTGAGATTGCAAGAGAACTTGCTCCTAATCCAATAGATTTAATAAACGACCTTCTATTTTTGTAAATTTTTTCTGGTGTGATTTCTGAGTATTTAAATTTTTTCATAAACTATAGGGTTACCTTTTAACCAATCACTTTGATTGTCTGTATAATGTTCTTTTTTCCATATAGGCGATCTTTTTTTAATTTCTTCGATAATATATCTAGACAAAACATAAGCTTGATCTCGGTGTTTGCATGCAACAGCAATTATAATACTCATTTCTCCAAGATTTAAATAACCTTTAGCGTGTTCTATAAAAACAGCTTTATCCTGAATATTAAGTTTTTTATCTGCCTCTTTATATATTCCCTCAAAACTTTTTATCACAAGCTCATCATGACTGTCGTAAGTGATACCAACTACACTTTTGTTATTATTATAATTTCTTACTGTACCAGTAAAAAATATTGATGCCCCAAATTCGACAGAAGATATAAATCTTTCCGCATCGTTTATTGAAAGTTTTTTATCTTTACTGTGTACAATTTTTGTATGAAGCATTAACCCCCTCCTATAGGAGGGATGATACCAATTTTTTCGTTATTTGTTATTTTATAATTGTCGCTAACAATATTATTTTTCTCCGAACAAAAAGCTGAAGAATTGACAATTTTTTTATAGTTTTCATTACCATTAAATTTTTCATCTAAATATTGAATTATTTTTTTTCGAATATCCTTTATCGTTGATTTTTGTTCTAAATCTAATTCTAACAAATTTTGTTCACTAAAATCCCTTGCAGCACCAAATAACTCAATTTTTACTTTCATTATTTTTTAAAATAATTCTTTTAAAAAATCTGGAAGACCATCGGGGTTTTTCCAAAATCCGTTTTTTCCACCTTCTTTGATTAATAATTTTACATTATCTATCTTGAGGTGTGGATTAATTATTTTACTTAAATCATAAATTGTGATTAGAGCAGCATTAACACCCATGATTGCTTCCATTTCAACCCCAGTTTTCGCATGTGTTGAAACAACACAAAAAACTTCTAGAGATTTATCTGCTTCATTCATGATAATTTTTGTAGCAGTATGGTCAATTGATAAAGGATGACAAAGTGGAATTAACTCACTTGTTTTTTTTACACCTAGAACCGCAGAGACTTCCGCTAAGGTTATTGGATCACCTTTTGGCATTTCTTTATTTTTTATTAGCTCGAAAACTTCATCACCGACATAAATTTTTCCAGAAGCTAAAGCTCTTCTAAATGTCTTTTTTTTTTCTGAAACATCAATCATTTTAAAAGAATTTTTTTTAAAAATTTCCTTTGCCCAATCTTTTAAATCATTATCACTAACAATTTTTAAATTTTTCATATTATCCGCCAGTTGTTGATAAATTTTTAGTTAAACCCGTTTCTCCTAATTCCAAATGATGAGACTCTTTTTTGTAATTAAGTTGTTTTAATATTAGATCTTTAAGTTCATTTATTTGATTATCTTTTTGCATTAAATGTCTAATGTTTATTCCTGTATTTCCAAACAAACATAATCTTAAATCTCCTTTGGCAGTTATTCTTAGTCTGTTACAACTTTTACAAAAATCTTTAGAGTAGGGTGCTATTACACCAAATTTACCTTTATATTCAGGATTTATATAATTTTTTGCGGGGCCTGAGTCTTTTCCAAAAGTCTGTATCACCCAATTGTTTTTATTTAAATATTCAACAAATTTATTTCCTGATACATGATATTTTTTAAAATAATCAATATTATCTCCTGTTTGCATTAGTTCTATATATCTAAAATCAATTTTATTTTTCTTAATAAAATTAGCCCAATCTTGAAAATCTTTTTCAGTATCATTAACTCCTTTGAGAAGCACTGCGTTAATTTTTATATTTTTAAAGTTTAATTTTTGTAACTTTTCAATACCACTAAGAATTTCTTGCAATCTATTATGACCTGTTATTTTTTCAAAAATTTTAGGATTTAGACTATCTATACTAATATTAATTCCATCTAGGCCGCTTTCATTTATTTGTTCTGCTATTTTATCTAATCGATAGCCATTAGTTGTTATAACTGTTTTTTTTATACCTGAATTTTTTTTAATAATTTTAACAATATCTAAAAAATCTTTTCTAACCGTAGGTTCTCCACCAGTTAATCTTATCTTAGAAACCCCAAGTTCTGACAAAGCTTTGGCAAGTCTTCCAATTTCCTCTGTGTTTATAAAAGTTCTATTATCACTTTTGTCAACCTTATAACCATCTGGTAAACAGTAGCCACATTTAAAGTTGCATACGTCAGAGATTGATAATCTAATGTATGGAAATTTTCTTCCAAAACTATCTTTAAGAATATTCATAAATATAAGTCGTTATATTATACTCTAATATTAACAATAAGAATTAAAACTTAATTTTTATTTGTTTTTTTAGTTTTAATGAGGTTGAGGCGCTATTAGCTATAATTAAAGCTCTTCTTCCATCTTCAAAACTTGATATTGGCGACCTTTTTGTTTTTGAATAAAGAGCTAATTCGTCAAGTTGAAGTCTGTAAGCATCAAAATATCTATCTATAAAAAAATTTAAAAGCGGTTTTCTCTGTGATGTATTATTTTTTGTAAAAATTTCTGTTTCATTTTCACTTTTATTTCCAGATATTAACATTCCTTTTGAGCCAAACAATTCAATTCTTTGATCATATCCAAAGCTACAGTGTCTTGAATTTGTAATTACACACTGCACACCTTTTTTTGATTTTAAAAGACATGAGGCTAATTCATAATCTTTAATTTTATCAAATCTTTTATCTGAAATATTACTAGCTGTAGTAAAAATATTTTCTATCTCATCTTTTTCTAAGTAAAATCTCAGTAAGTCAAAATCATGAATCATCATGTCTTTAAATATACCTCCTGATACTTTTAAATAATTTAATGAGGGTGGTGCAGGATCTCTGCTAGTAATAATTATTTTTTCAAGTTTTCCAATCTTTCCTCGAATTAGTTCTTGTTTAATTGAATTATGTCCAGGATCATACCTTCTATTAAAACCTAATTGAATTTTAGGTTTGTACTTTTTAATTTCTCTTAAACATTTATTAACTTTATCAATATTTAAATCTAAAGGTTTTTCACAAAAGACTATTTTTTTGAATTTTACAGCCTCTTTTAAAAATTTTATGTGAGTAGAGGTACTAGATGCAATAAATATTAAATCTATATTTTTGTCTCTAAAAGCTTTTTCAGTATTATTAATATTAATTGTATCAAATTTTTTTGAAAATTTTTTGGCTAACTCTTTATTGATATCAAAAATATATTTTAAATAAAAACTTTTATGGTTATTTAAGTTTTCAGCATGCATTTGACCTATTCTACCTAGACCAAATAATGCTACGTTTATTTGATTTTTACCCATTTTTTACTTTTTGATGAAATCTTACACGCACTAATAAATTTTGCTGTCTCTAAACCCTCATCTTCATTTGGATAAAAGTATCTTTGTTTTGTTTTGTTTTTCAAGGAGTCTGCAAACTCTTTATAAATATTTGCAAATGCATCAAGGTACCCCTCTGGATGACCAAATTTTATTCTAGAGAATTGCTTTGAAAATTCTGAATTATGAAATCCTCTTTCTAATAATTTTACAGCACCTTTTTCAGGATTTAATTTAAGATAATTTGGATCATTTTGAACCCACTCTAAACTACCTTTAGAACCAAATACTCTAATTCTTAAACCATAAACACCACCTTTGGCCATTACACTTGTCCAAAACATTCCTTTTGCGCCCTTGTTAAAATTGATCATAACCTGTGCATTATCATCCATTTTAATTTTTTTTGATATTTGCTTTATATCTGCAAAAACTTTTTGTCCTTTCAAACCTGAAATATAAGAGGTTAGATGGTACGCATGAGTTCCAATTTCATTTAAAACAGCAGATGCTCCAACTATTTTATTATCAATTTTCCATTTAAGTTTTCTTTTTGCATTTTTTGAATTAATTTTTGTTCCACCAGACCAATCTTGAATATATTCAACATTAATATATTCAACTTTACCGATTTTACCCTTTTCAACTAATTTTTTTGCTTCTCTCACCATTGGATAAGCAGAATAATTATGAGTTAGGGCATATTTTATTTTTTTATTTTTTTTAATTGATTTGAAAAGTTTTTTTGCTTGATCTAAATTTCCTGCAAAAGGTTTATCAGAAATTATATTTATGTTTTTTGAAATAAATTTTTCAGCAATAATTTGGTGACTTGATGGTGGTGTCATTATAGCAACTACATTAATTCCATCTTTTCTATTAGCTTCTTTCTCAGCCATATCTTTATAATTTGCGTAACATCTATCAGATGAAATCCCTATACTCTTTCCAAACTTATTAGAAATTTTTACATTTCTTGAAAAAACTCCTGCTACTATTTCATATTGATTATCAAATCTAGATGAGATTCTATGAACATGACCAATCCATGATCCAGGACCACCCCCAACAATTCCTAAACTTAATTTTTTAGTTTTATTTGATTTAAACATTGAATATATCTTAGCAAAAAAAATATTTATGTCAGTAAAATTAGGAATAGCACCAATAGCATGGAGTAATGATGACATGCCAGAACTGGGGGGTGATACACCTTTGGAACAATGTTTGTTAGAAGCAAGTCAGGCAGGATTTATAGGAATAGAGTCTGGCGGAAAGTTTCCAAAGAAATCAGAGGAATTAATTCCAAAATTAAATGAGTTTAAACTAAACCTTTGTTCTGGTTGGTATGGAGCAAATTTAAGAAAAAATACATTAGAAGAGGAAAAAAAAGTTATACAAGATCAGCTAAAATTATTTAAAGATTGTAACGCACCTTGCATTGTTTTTGCTGAAGTTGCAGGGTCAATTCAAGGAGATCCAGATAAAAAACTTTCTACTAGACCAAAAATGGATACAGAGGAATCTAAAAATTATTATAAAAAAATTTCTGAAATGGGTAAATATTTACAAGATCAAGGTATGCCACTTGCTTATCATCACCACATGGGGACAGTAATAGAAACAGAGGAAGATACTATAAAATTGCTAGAGAATACTGATGATAGTGTAAAACTTACTTTAGACACTGGTCATATGCTTTTTGCCCAAGGTAACTCTCTTAAAATATTAAAAAATTTTAGTGATAGGGTTATTCATATGCATTGCAAAGATATTAGAAAAAATGTTTTAGATAAATCATTAAAAGAAGATTTAAGCTTTAGAGGTGCATTTTTAGAGGGTGCTTTTACGGTACCTGGAGATGGCTGTATTGATTACAAACCTTTATTTGATGTGTTAAAAGAAAAAAATTATTCAGGTTGGCTGGTTGTTGAAGCAGAGCAAGACCCAGCAAAAGCAAATCCTTTTGAATATGCAAAGATTGGTTATAAATATTTAACCGAGACCTTAAATAAAAGTAATATTGAGATCTATCAAAGTTAACTATTTTTAAATATTAGTAAGTTTATTATTTCCAGATATTTATAATTTTACAATTTTAGATTTTTCTAATTTTTCTTCAAAAAAATCAATAATGTTTTGAATTGTTTCTTTTCCCATTCTTGTCATACACTCATCAGTAAAAGCTGCAGTATGAGGACTTAAATAAACTTTTTCATTTTTAAGAAGTGGATTATTGTCATCAGGTGGTTCTTTTTTAAAAACATCAATACCAGCTCCAAAAATCAAATTTTCATTTAGTGCTTTATCAAGATCTTCTTCATGAATAATTCCACCTCTTGCCGCATTAATAATTATGCAAGTTTTTTTCATTGTTTTTAATAAATCATAATTAATTAAATTTTCGGTTTTGTCTGTCAAAGGCATATGGAGTGAAATAACATCCATAGTTTTTACAGCTTCTGATAGATCTTCTACTTTTTTTCCACCTAATTCTTCAATTTTATCTTTGTCTACAAATGGATCATAAACAAAGACACTCATCTCAAAGCCCAGACATC
>CABYVK010000018.1 GCA_902522385.1 uncultured Pelagibacteraceae bacterium | reverse complement strand
AATTTACCTAACATTTGCTCATTAATCTCTGGATATTTTTCTTATGATTCAATCAGATACATAGAAAAAATTCCAAATAATTGTAAAAACGATCTTAATTTGCCAGATGTAAGGCTTCTACGTCCAAGAACCTTAGTCATTCATGATAATTTAAAAAAAGAAATTTTTTACATATCTAATATTTTTAAAGATGAAAAAATTAAAAACTATAAAAATAAATATGAAGAAATTAAATCTGATTTGTTTAAATTACTCATTCAGTCATCAATCAAAAATATCGATAATAAAATAATTCAAAAATCAAAAAATATAAAAGTGAAATCTAACACTTCAAAAAATAAATTTTTATCAATGGTTAATAAGGCAAAAAAATATATTAAATTAGGAGATATTTTTCAGGTTGTTTTAAGCCAAAGATTTGAGGCAAAATTAACAAAGAAACCATTAGATATTTATAAAAAACTAAGAGTAACAAACCCTTCTCCTTTTATGTTTTTCTTCAATTTTGACGATTTTCAAATAATTGGCGCAAGTCCTGAAATACTTGTGAGACTTAGGGATAATAAAATTACTGTAAGACCAATTGCAGGAACTAGACCAAGGGGTAAAACCAAAAAAGAAGATCTGTTTTATGAAAAAGACCTTCTTAAAGATAAAAAAGAACTTTCAGAGCATTTGATGTTACTTGATTTGGGTAGAAATGATGCTGGTAAAGTCTCAAAGATAAATTCAGTAAAAGTTACAGAAAGCTTCATTATTGAAAGATATTCTCATGTTATGCATATAGTTTCAAATGTAGTTGGGGAATATAATAAAAAATTTTCAAAATTTAAATCGCTCTTAGCTGGTTTTCCAGCAGGTACTGTTTCTGGGGCTCCAAAAATTAGAGCTATGGAAATTATCGATGAATTAGAAACAACGAAAAGAAAAGTTTATGCAGGTGGAATTGGATATTTTTCTGCAAATGGTGAATTTGATACATGCATAGCTTTAAGAACTGCAGTTGCTAAAAATAAAAAATTTTATGTACAAGCAGGTGCGGGTATAGTTGCAGACAGTAAACCTAAAAATGAATATGAGGAAACCGTTAATAAAGCGAAAGCTTTAATTAATGCTTTAAGATAATGAAAGTATTGTTAATAGATAATTACGATAGTTTTACTTTTAATTTGTATCACTATATCTCCTCATTAAATATTAAAGTTGATGTAGTTAGAAATGATAAAATTAATTCTAAAGAAATCATTAAAAAAAAATATGATAAAATTGTTATTTCACCAGGACCAGGCAACCCAAATCAATCTGGCAATTGTATTAAAATATTAAATTCATTATACAAAGAATTACCTTTTTTAGGAGTATGTTTAGGTCATCAGATAATTGGACAAGTTTTTGGATCAAAAATTGTTCAAGCAAGAAAGTTAATGCATGGCAAAACAAGCAAAATTAAATCCAAAAAAATCGGTATTTTAAAAAACCTCCCAAGTATATTTGAAGCTACAAGATACCATAGTTTGGTAATTGATAAAAAAACCTTATCAAAAGATCTAGAGATTACAGCAGAGACAGAAGATGGGATTATTATGGGTGTACAACATAAAAAATTTAATATTCATGGTGTACAATTCCATCCTGAAAGTATTAAAACTAAGTTTGGAATGAAAATTCTTAAAAACTTTATTAACAATTAAATTTATGGATCAAATTTTAGAAAAACTTAAAAATAAACAAGATTTAACTTTTGAAGAAAGTAAAACTGCTTTTGAAATATTAATGACAGGAAAAGCCAGTGATAATGAAATTTTTGACTTTTTAACTTTGCTGTCTGAAAAAGGTGAAGTTTCAGATGAAATAGCAGGTGGAGTTTTTGTTCTAAGAGAAAAATCAAAACGAGTAAATGTAAGTGACTGTATTGATACTTGTGGTACTGGCGGTGATGGTATGAATACCCTCAATATTTCAACTGCTTCTGCCCTACTTTTAGCTAGTATGGGTACAAAAGTTGCTAAGCATGGCAATAAAGCTGTTTCCTCGAAATGTGGGTCCGGTGATGTTTTAGAAGCTCTTAAAATTAAAATTGATTTAGAACCTGAGGACATAGAAAAAGAAATTAATACCAACAATTTTGGTTTTATGTTTGCACCAAATTATCATAGTGCGATGAGATTTGTAGGACCCGTTAGAAAGAAAATTGGAAAAAGAACCATTTTTAATATGATTGGTCCATTAAGTAATCCAGCACTTGCAGAGAGACAAGTTGTAGGAGTTTTTGATAAAAAATTATTAAAAATTTTTGCAGAAGGACTTAAAAATTTAAATTTAAAATTTGCTTGGATAGTAAATAGCGAGGATGGATTAGATGAAATATCTCCATATGCAATCACAAATGTTATTCAATTAAAAGATGGTCAAATATCTGAAATAAAAATAGATCCAAATGCTTTAGGAGTTAATGCAGATAATTTTAAAAATCTAGTGGGTGATGATGCAAAATTTAATGCTGATAAGATGATTGAAATTTTCAAAGGTAAAGATAATGACTTTTCAAAAGCAGTTTGTTTAAATGCTGCAGCAGGTTTAATTGTTGGAGAAAAATTTTCAGACTTTTCTGAAGCATATAATTACACAAGAGAATTTATCCTTTCTGGAAAAACTTTTTTACATCTAGAAAAAATTCAAAATGTCTGAAAATATACTTCAAAATATCATTCAAAAGAAAATTGAAAAAGTTGATAAATTAAAAAAATCTCTAGATCTTAAAACTTTGGATGAATTAATTAATAAAAACAACAGCTATATTAATTTTAAAGAGAAAATAGAAAATAATATAAAAAATAATAAAATTTCAATTATTGCTGAAATTAAAAAAGCAAGTCCTTCAGCGGGTATAATAATTGATGATTATAATCCTGTAGATATTGCTCAGATTTACTTAAATAATAAGGCAACTTGCCTTTCAGTTTTAACAGAAGAAGATTATTTTTTAGGAAATTTAATTCACATAAGCAAAATAAAAGATAAAATAAATTTACCTATATTGTGTAAGGATTTTTTTATCGATAAATTTCAAATACCTTTGGCAAAAAGTTATGGCGCTGATGCTATTTTAATTATTTTAGCTGGGGTTTCAGATGATCTTGCGTCTGAATTATATGATGAAGCTATGAAATACAATATGTCGGTTATAGTTGAGGTTCATACAGTGGAAGAAGCTAAAAAAGCATTGAATTTTAAAGATGCATTAATTGGAATAAACAATAGAAATTTAAAAACACTTAAAACTGATATAAATACAACTTATGATATTTATGATGTTGTAAAAAGTCACAAAGGTCCTTTAATATCTGAAAGTGGAATTAAGAATAAAGAAGAGCTATTAGAGCTTAATAACAAAACATCAATTAACACTTTTTTAATTGGTGAATCACTTTTGAAAAACTTAGATAAAAATTCTATATTTTCAGTTTTATAGTCTAATAAATCACTATTTTGCTAGTTTTTTTTAGTATTGTTAATTTAAAAGAACTTTTATAGAACATTGTTTGTACGATATTTGTTCTTATGCTAACAAAAAAACAAAAAAACCTACTTTTATTTATCAACAAAAAGTTGAGAAGTTCTGGCGTATCTCCTTCATACGAAGAGATGAAACAGTCTCTTAATTTAAAGTCTAAATCAGGTATTCATAGATTGATTAGTGCTTTAGAAGAAAGAGGTTTTATAAAAAGATTAGCTCACAAAGCAAGAGCTTTAGAGGTAATTAAATTGCCAGAAACAGCTTCTGCCAATGATATTTATAATAGCTTTTCACCTAGTGTGATTAAAGGTGGATTAGATGAAGAACAAACTGATTCAGATGAAGGAGAAGTACCAGTACTTGGAAAAATTGCAGCTGGAACACCTGTTGAAGCAATACAAAATGAGGTATCTAGAATTCCACTACCAAATAATTTAGAAAAAAATGGTGATTACTTTGGATTAAAAGTTCAAGGTGACTCTATGATAGAAGCAGGTATTCATGAGGGTGATACTGTTATTATTAAAAGAACAGATACTGCTGATAATGGTAAAATTGTCGTTGCATTAATAGATGAGCATGAGGCAATGTTAAAAAGAATTCGAAAAAAAGGTAAAGTTGTAGCCCTTGAGAGTGCTAATAGAAATTATGAAACTAAGATTTTTGGACCTGATAGAGTAAAAGTTCAAGGAGTTTTAGTATCTTTATATAGAAACTTCTAAAAAAATAGTCTAAACAACATTGATGTCAAAAGTAGCAACACGTTTTGCGCCGTCTCCTACTGGAGCTCTTCATATTGGAGGAGTAAGAACTGCCTTATTTAATTGGTTGTTCTCTAAAAATCAAAAAGGAACTTTTCACCTAAGAATTGAAGATACTGATAAAGAAAGATCCAAAGAGGAGTACAAAATACAAATTATTAAATCATTAAAGTGGATAGGAATTGAACATGATGGTGAGGAGTATATTCAGTCACAAAAAATAGAAGATCACATTAAAATTGCAAATGAATTATTAAAAAAAGGTAAGGCATATAAATGTTACTGCTCTGCTGAAGAGATAGAGGAACAAAAAAAAAGAGCTAGGCAAAAAAAGATGCCATATATTTATAATAGAAAATGGAGAGATGTTGATGAAAAAGATGCTCCTAAAGATATTAAACCTGTAATTAGATTTAAAAGTAAAATAGAGGGAAATTCTAAACTTAAAGATTTAGTTCAAGGAGATGTGGAGATCGAAAATAATACAATAGAAGACTTTATAATTTTAAGAAATGATGGCACACCAACTTACAATTTTTCTGCAACTGTTGACGATCATCAAATGAGAATGACACACATAATTAGAGGAGATGATCATAAGATAAATACTTTTAAACAAATACAAATATACCAAGCAATGGGTTGGGATGTTCCAGAATTTGCTCATATTCCATTAATTCATACTATTGAAGGTAAAAAACTTTCAAAAAGAGATAATGCCTCAACTTTGGATGATTACTCAAAAATAGGTATTATGCCTGATGCATTAAGAAACTATCTACTTAGACTTGGATGGTCATATCAAGACAAAGAAATATTTACTCTGGATGAGAGTATAGAATACTTTAATTTAGAAGGTATTGGCAAATCACCATCAAAACTAGATATGAGCAGAATATTATCAATGAATGAGCACTACATAAAAACAATCAACGAAAACGATCTTTATAAAAATCTATTTGAATATTGCAAAATTAATAAAGAAGAAATTAAAAATGATAAAGAAACAAAAATTAAATCCTCATTATCTTTTTTAAAAAATAAGGCCAAAACCTTAGAAGACATATATAATAATGCAAAGTTTATCATCAATGATGAAGTTAACTTCAATGAGGATGATTTTAAATTGATTGATGATAATGCAAAAAAAATTATTTCAGAATTTATTAAAGAATTATCATCTATATCAAATATAAATAAGGAGAATTTAGAACCTGTAGTAAATAATTTGATTAAAACAAATGATACAAATTTTAAAGGTGTCGGTCAGCCTATACGGATTGGTTTAACAGGATCAAAATTTGGTCCTGGATTATATGATATAGTTATTTCTCTTGGTAAAGAAGAGGTTTTAAAAAGACTAGCTAAGATAATTTCTTAAAACTAAACAAGCCTCTTCAGATGAAGAAGTTTTAGATCTAATTCCTTCTAATGTTTTTGAACAATCAGATAATTGTTTTTTGATAAGGTCAGGGTTTTTCAAAAGATAAATTACAGATTTATAAATTTCATCAGCATTACATTCACTTTGTAACAATTCAGGAATGACTTCACGATTATTGATAATATTAATTATATTTGCAAATTTAACATTAACTAACATTTTGAATATCATAAAATTTATAAAACTGAGTTTATAAATAATTATAGAAGGTATGTTTAAGCTTGAAATTTGCAGTGAAACTGTACCGGATTTAGATACAGCAAAAACTGAATTAGATAAAATTTTTGATTTAATACCTTCATCTGAAACTACATCAACATTTTCAATATTAAATTTTTTAACTTCTGACAAAATTAAATTTTTATTTTCATCAGTTGCATGAAAGTAAAAATAAAAATCATTATGTCTTTTGTTCATTAGTTTTATAAAATCTATTAAAATATTTAATAATACATCTGTTTCAGATTTTCTACTTCCAGGAAAGATTGATATAATTTTTTTATCTTTAGGAATTATATTTTCAACAATTTTTTTACTATCTTGATTATTCTCAATTAAGGGGTGTCCGACAAAAGTATTTTTAATATTTTCTTCATCAAAATATTTTTTTTCAAAGTAAAATAATAGAAGAATATGATCGATATATTTTTTAATTTTTTTTACTCTATTTTTTCGCCATATCCAAACTTGTGGAGCCACATAATGAATTATTTTAATTTTATTGTTAATTTTTTTAACTCTTTCGGCAACACGCATAGTAAAATCAGGGCTATCAACAGAAAATAATATATCAGGGTTAAATTTTATTATTTCATTAACAGTGTAGTTAATTTTATTTCTAATTTTAAATATATTTAATAAAATACTCGTAAAACCTAGATAAGTTATTTCATTTAAATTAAAAATACTTTCAATTCCTAATTTTTTTAAATGATTTCCACCAACAGATGAATATTCAATATTAGGATTTTGAGATTTTAACTTAGAAATAACCGTTGAAGCTAATTTGTCTCCAGAAGGTTCTCCTGTGAGTATGAATATTTTTTTCATATAATATTAATAAATATCTTGTTTTTATTAGCAAATTTAATGCATTCATTTTTATCTAAAAAAATATTTTTTTTTGATTGTAAAACTACACCACGTAATCCAAATTTTTTAGCATCCTTAAAAGTTTGTAAACCGATTGTTGGTAAGTCCATTCTCAGATCTTGTTTTTTTTTAGGTAATTTAATTAAAATACCATCTGAATTTTTTTTTAATTGTGATAACATTTTTTTTGTACCCTCTTTTCCTTCTTTAGCTAAAATTTTATCTCCTTTAACCACTAACGCTTGAATATGGTCTAGACTTTTTGTTTTATTAAAAAAAAATTTCCCTTTTTTAATTGATATTAAATCTTGTTTATTCGGCTTTGTTTGGGTGTAAGAACCTTTGTTTAAAGATAGCTCTGGATTATAAAATATAGAGCTAATGACTTTTATTCCCTCATTATTTAAAATTTTGATAATTGATTTAATTATAGCAGCATCACCTATTTTAGCTGCTCTTATTACACTGGGTATATAATAAATACCTTTTAAATCTAACCTTAAAGAAGAAAAATTTGGTTTCGCAATTTTACCTGCAAACAAAACTCTTTTACATTTTTTTTGTTTTATTAAATTAATTATTGTTCCAAATTTTCCAACACTTATTCTAAAAGAATGTTTATCTCTCTTAAATTTATTTTTTTTTGAAAAATCTATAATAAAATACTTTACTTTTAATTTTTTTATTTTTTTAAGAACTATCTCTGAAAAATCAGTATCGCCTAAAAATAAACCTATCATTTTATTTTGAAAATGGAGTACAAATTGGCCTTTTTTTGTCTTTTTCTATAAAATTTATAACCTCAATAACGAGTTCATTTTTTTTAAATTTACTCGACAAGTTGCTTAAATTTTCTGTTAAATTTTCGTCTCTAAATATCTCTTTATAGGCCTCACTAAGTGTTATTATTTCCTTATTTGGAATATTTTTCCTCCTTAAACCTATTAAATTTAAACCATGAAGTATGCTTCTGTTTCCGTGAACAATACCGTATGGTATAACATCTCTAACTACCCCACACATCCCTCCTATCATCGCAAATTTACCTACTCTAGTAAATTGTTGCACAGCTGAATTCCCGCCAATTATAGCATTATCATCTACATGTGCGTGGCCACCTAAAGGAACATTGTTTGCTAAAATTACATTATCTCCAACTACACAGTCATGAGCAATATGTGCTGATACCATGAATAAACAATTACTACCTACTCTAGTTAATCCACCACCACCATCTGTACCTGGATTAATTGTAACATACTCTCTAATTTTATTATTATTTCCAATCTCTAGCTTTGTTTTCTCACCTTTGAATTTTAAATCTTGTGGATCATTTCCTATTGAAGCAAACGGATAAATTTTATTATTAGATCCTATTATGGTATCACCAGTTATGATAACGTGAGAATGAACTTCTGTACCACTACCTATTTCGACATTAGGTCCTATAACTGAGTAAGCTCCAACATTAACATTATCTGATATTTTTGCTTTAGGATCAATTATTGCTGTTTTGTGTATCATTTTTTTTCTCTTAAGAATTCTCTGAAATTTTTTGCTGGATAGCCCATTACTTTTGAATTATCTGGAATATCTTTTATAACTCCAGAGCCACCACCGATTTCTACATTACTACCAATTTTTAAATGTCCAGAAATTCCTGCTTGGCCACCAATTTTAACATTATTTCCAATAATAGAACTTCCAGCTATACCTACTTGACCTGCTATAATAGAATTTTCACCAATTTTCACGTTATGTGCAATATGAATTTGATTATCCAAATAAGTATTTTTTCCAATAACAGTATTTGACATTGATCCTCTGTCTATTGTTGAACCACATCCAATTTCACAGTTTTCCTCAATTATAACAATTCCAATATGGGGATATCTTATGTTTTTATCATTTGTAGGAAAAAAACCAAACCCATGTTTTCCAATTACACAGTTGTCCAAAATTTTTACATTATTGTTTATAATAGAATTTCTAATAATTGTATTAGATCCAATTGAGCAATTTGAACCTATAGAAACATTTTTTTCAATAATTGAATTGTGGCCAATTAAACAATTAGAGCCAATTGATACATGCTTACCTACCAAAACATTCTTTCCATAATTAACGTTGTCTGCAAATTTTGTTTTAGCTATGTCTTCTACAGTGTCATCAAAATTATCATTTATAGAATCTGGATAAAATTTAGCGGTTAATTTTGACACTGAAACCAAAACATTATCTACTATTAAAGGTGTACAATTTTTTGGAAGCTCAACTTTTAAAGCATTATTAGTAATGCAAAACAATGATTTAGTATTTTTGGCGATATTTTTATATCTCTTAGAATGAAAAAAAGTGATGTCAGATTTATCTGAACTAGATAAGTCTTTTATGTCTTTTATTTTTTGATTTAAACGTATTCCATCAACTTTTATATTAAGAAATTTAGTAATTTCAGAAATTAAAAAAGGACCTTGATTTTTAAAAAAAGAATTTGACATAATTGCTTTTATCAAAGCAAAATTAAATAACTTATCAATATTTATTGCTATTTATTTCTTATCAACAATTGTTGCTGACCACACAGCATCTGCCATTTTTTTATCATCAACATAGGCATCACCTTTATATTTCCATACACGTCCATGAGACCTTATAGCTTCAATTTTTAAGATCAATTTACAATCAGGTATTACTGGATTTCTAAATCTTGCTTTTTCTACACCCATTAAAAAAACTAATTTGTTCTCATATGTAGATTTATCAAGTCCTTGCGCAGTCAGAGCTGCTGCAGCTTGACCGAACGACTCAACAATTAAAACACCAGGCATAACTGGTTGATCTGGAAAATGTCCTTGCACAAAAAAACTTGTTTTTTTAACATTTACAACAGCAGTAGCAGATTTAAGATTTTTAATATCATAAAGCTCATCAATCAATAACATTGGCTCTCTGTGTGGTAACAAATTAATTATATCTTTTTTATTTAGTTTTAAATTTTTATTGTCCATTTTTATCTACTATACTTATTATCTCGTCAGTTATGTCATAATCTTTATTAGCAATAAATATATTTTTTTTATTTAAAACAATTGTAATAGATTTTTCTTTTATATAATTTTCAATAATGGGTTGAATGAATTTCATAAATTCATCTAAGTCAGTTTTTTTTTTTTTATCAAATTCTTTAGAAACTTTTTTGTTATATTCATTAAATTGTCTAAATTCGTTCTCTAGAGAAACAACCTGAGCTTTAAATTCTTCCTCAGACAAAATATTTTTTTGTTTTTGTATTTTATCTCTTTTTTGTTTTAAATCTGTTTGTTTTTTTTGAATATCATTTAAATTTTTTTTTCTTAGAGCATCAAGATTTTTTATAATTTCTTTTCCACTAATGGTTTTGTTTAACACCTGATCAATATCTAGATAAACAATTTTTTCTGCTGACTGAGCTACTGAAAAATTAAAAATTAAGATTATACAAAAAAAAATTTTTGTTAAAAAAAACATTAAAACGTAGTTCCAAGATTAAATCTAAAAGATTGAGTTTTATCAGACGAGGACTTGGTAATCGGTTGTGATAAAGAGAAGCTTAATGGGCCTATTGCACTAAACCAATCTAAATTTATACCAACTGAAGTTCTAATTTCTTGAGATTTATCTAGGCTAGAGTCATAGTCAACACCCCAAACATTTGCCATATCAAAAAATAATGAAAAATCTGTAGTCTGTGAGTTTTCAAATAACTGAGGAAGAGATGTTGAAAAATTAGCTGCTGTAACAAAATTACCTCCGATGTAGTCATCACCATCTTTAGGTCCAACTTTACCATATTCAAAACCTCTTAATCTTTTTGATGGAATATTAATTCTTTCAGATAATTTAATATTGTCGCCTGTTATACTATTTGAACTTTTAAAATAAAAAGACGATTTAAATACATTTTTATTTAAAAATTGATTATAATTAGTAAAAGTAAAAATATTTGTTAATGTATTTGAGTCACTTATTAAAGGCACATTTGACCCATAAAAACTTCTGAAACCGTCAGTAGTTTGAAATTTTTGATCTCTTTTATCATAATCAAACTCTAAATTTAAAAAATTGTCAAAATAATTTCCTTTTTGTTTTTTTTGTAGTGCTGAAGCAGAGCTATCAGTTTCAATTTTTTCATAAAAAGAATTCAAACCTAAGCCAAGATCTAAATCATCATATAATTCAAATTTAGTACCAAGTGAAACCCCTGTTTTGTTTGTTTTATAACCGAATTCACTTAGCCTATCTTGTTCTGAAGACTCAATTGATGTACGAACAGATTTATCTGTATTATTATAATTTGGATTAGTTACTGAAAAGATCCCACGTATTGAAGCGTCTGTTATCGTAATATTGGTGTTGAGACCAATACCTTTGCCTAAATAATTATTTTCTTTCACGCCGGCTGTTAAGCTGTTACCTCCTGTACCTACTCCTGCACCAGCCATAATTTCACCAGTAGCCTTCTCTTCAATCTCTATATCAATTATTTTTTCTTCTGAGTCTTGACTGTCCTGAATATTATATTTTACAGATTTAAAAAAATTCAAACTTTTTAAATTATTGATGGATTTAGTTAGCAAAATTTCATTAAACGGATCTCCTTCATCTACTTCAAGTTGATTTCTTAAAACACTTTCTCTTGTAATATTATTTCCTAAAATATTTATTTTTTTAACAAAAACCTTTTTAGTTTCTTGAATTATAAATTTAAGATTAATTTTATTTTCAATTATATCCTCTTCAACATAAGATTTTACGGACTCAAATTGTTCGCTTGTGCTTATTTTATCTAATGAGGAAAGAATATCATCAATTCTATTAATTGAATATGGTTTTCCCTTCAAATCATTAAATAATTCGTAAATGTCTGAAAAATTATCAGACGAAAAATCGTCAGGTAATTTTAATTCTATATTGTTAAAAAAATATTTTTTATTAGCATCAATATTGTATATTAGCTCAAATTTTTGATTATCTACTAGTTTAGCGAAAGAAGAATTTATTACTACATCGTAATAACCTTGATTTAAATAAAAATTATTCAACAATTTTAAGTCAAATTTTATAGTGCTTTCATTTAAATATTTTTTTCCTGATATAATTTTCCAAGGCTTATATTCTTCACTAATAATTAAAGATTTTAATTTACTATCTTTGTAAACCTTGTCCCCAGTAAAATAGATATTTTTAATTTTAGCCTTCTCTCCCAAATCTATTTTATAAATTAGGTTAATTTTATTTTGCTTATCAATTGATTCAGTAAAAATATCAACATTTGAAAAATAATATCCTAAATTTTTAAGAATATTAGAAATTTTAATTTTATCTTCTTGTAAAAAGAAATTATTAAATGAATATCTAGGTTTAAAATATAAACTTTCCATCAATAAATCCTTTAACTTACTATTTTTTACACCTTCAATTGAAATTTGATCAATAATTGGATTTTCCTTTACTTTTATTAATAAAGATTCATTTAAAATAGAAACCTCAACTGTTTCAAAAAAATTTGAATCATATAAGTTTTTTAAAATAGAATTTAAAACTTCACTATCAATATCTTGATTTGTATTTATTTTAGAAAACATCAATATTGTATCTTTCGAAATTCTGTCATTACCTACAACAGTAATATTTTTAACTTTTTCAGCCTTAATATTAAATGTGGCAATAAAAAATATGAGTAGAAATTTAATTAAAATTTTAAACATTGTTTTATTTATAAATAATATACTTTTTTCTTATATTTGTACTTACATAATTATTCAAATCAATTATGTCACTTAATCTTTTTGGTTTTATATTTTTATATCTAGAATAAACTTTAGATTTAAGGATTTTAAACAATTCTTTATGAATATCCAAAAAACTAATTTTTTTCTCTAAAAAAAGGTTAACAAATGTATCGTTAGCAGAGACAATTACTGTTTCAAACAAAGAATGTTTTTTTGGCAAGAGTTTAAGAATTTTTACCATCGGATATCTAGACAAATTTACTTTTTTAAAATTTAAATTATTTAATGAATTTATGTCTATGTTGGTAGTTTTGTATTTTAAATTAGTCCCATAAAATAGAGTATTAAAAATTGGAACCTTCATTGTTGTGTCATGTGCAATAATTTTAATAAGTCCATTACTAAATTTTAACATTGCATGAACATATGATTTTGGATGAATTAAAATTTTAATTTTTTTATAAGATATGTTAAAAATATTTTTAGCTTCAATAACTTCATAAACTTTGTTGATCATTGTAGCAGAGTCAATTGAAATTTTTTTTCCCATTTTCCAATTTGGATGCTTTAAAGCGTTTTTAATTGATATTTTCTTAAATTTATTTAAAGGAACTTTATAAAAAGGCCCTCCTGAAGCTGTAAGAAAAACTTTTTCTATATTTTTTGGGCTAAAATTTTGTAAACCATACCACATGGAAAAATGTTCTGAATCAACTGGTATAAAGTTAGTTTTACTTTTTTTTAATTCATTACTGATTAAATCCCAACCACAAATAATTGATTCTTTATTAGCAATTGCAATATTTTTTGTAAATTTTATCATCCTGTAAGTAGGGTCCAAACCCTGTATACCTACTATTGAACTCATAACATAATCAATTTTTTTGTTTATGATTTTATTTATTGAATTAAAAGAATTAAAAATTTTAATTTGAGATTTTTTAATTTTATTTTCTAAAACTTTATAACTTTTAGGGTCACTAATTATCAGATTTTTTACATTAAATTTTTTTGCTTGTTTAAGTAAGGTTTTGTGATCAGTATTAGCGGTAAGTAAAACTACATCAAAATTTTTTTTATCTTTTTCAATAATTTTTAATAATGTTTTTCCTATTGAACCAGTTGAACCCAATATTGCAATTTTTTTTTTCATTTAATTAAAATATGAATAAATACCATAGCAAAATGGGAAAGCAAAAATCATTCCATCAATTCTATCTAATAATCCACCATGACCTGGGATAATTTTTCCAGTATCTTTAATTTTTGAAATTCTTTTGAAATAAGAAACAGTAATATCACCTATTTGACTAACAGTTGAAATCAATAAAATAAATCCAAAAATATAAGAGGTCATTTCCTTAGGGTTAAAATAATAAGGAGAATAAAAAAATAAATTCAAAAATATAATACTTAAAAGGTATCCCCCTACTACACCAGAATAAGTCTTTTTAGGGCTAATCTTTGTTAACTTAGGTCCCTTAAAAATTTTACCAAAAACATATCCTCCTAAATCAGTTGAAATACAAATTAATAAAATAATAATAAAATATTCTAAACTACTATTTATGTCTGTTCTAATTATATAAGCAGAGTAAAAAGATAAAATCAAAAATAAAAAACCTGGTAAATAATATGATTTTTTTTTACTCATATTATGCCACTCATAAGATGTAATTAAAAAACAAATTGAGATAAAAAAGATAAAGAAAAAACTACCTTTTATAATAAAGAATAAAGCGATAGGCATAAGTATCAATGAACTAAAAATTCTTTTAATTAATTCTTTGTTAATCATATTTTTCCAAAATTTCTTTTAATTTTTCTGTATTCTTTAATAATTCTATTATAATCTTTTTCATTGAAAGCAGGCCATAGCTTTTTTTCAAAGAAAATTTCAGAATAAGCAAGTTGCCACAATAAAAAATTACTTAGTCTCTTAGTGTTACCAGTTCTAATCAATAAATCAGGATCAGGAATATTTTTTGTCTGCAAATTTCTATCAATATTTTCTTCACTGATTTTAAATTTTTTTACCCTAATTTTTTTAAAAGCACCAATTAACTCTGATTTTGATCCATAATTTAAAGCAAGATTAATTTGTAATTTTGAATTTTTTGAAGTTTTTTTTTCTGAATAGTTCAATAACTTATTTAATTTTTTTGAAAATTTTTTATAACCTATAATCTTTAGTTTTATTTTTTGATTATTTAAATCTTCAATTTTATTTATTAAAAAATTTTCTAATAATTTAAACAAATAGTTGACTTCATTTTTTGGTCTTTTCCAATTTTCAGTAGAAAAAGCATATAAAGTTAAGTACTTAATTTCTTTTTTAATTGTTTCTTTAATAATTTTTTCTACTACTTTAAGCCCAGCTTTATGTCCAGCATTCCTTGAATTTTTATATTTTAAACCCCATCTCCCATTACCATCCATGATAATGGCTACATGTTTCAAAGGGTTCATATAGTCATTATTTCTTTTTCTTTCAAAGAAACTTTTTCATCCACTGATTTTATATGGTTATCGGTTATAGTTTGTACTTTTTTTTCAAATGATTTTTCATGATCCTCACTAATTTCTTTGGATTTAAGTAATTTTTTTAGATCCTCATTTGCCTCTCTTCTTATATTTCTTATTGAAACTTTACATTTTTCTCCGATTGATTTTATTAATTTTTTTAGTTCTATTCTTCTTTCTTCATTAAGTTCTGGTATTGGTAATCTAATTAACTGGCCATCTATTTGGGGATTTAAACCTAGATCAGATTTCTTAATAGCTGCATCAACTAAAGGAACATTGTTTATATCCCAAACCTGTATATTTATTGTCCTAGGCTCAGGCGTTGTTATACTTGCAACTTGGTTGATTGGCATCTGTTGTCCATAGACATCTACTTTGATAAGATCTAACATCGCTGAATTAGCTCTTCCTGTTCTTAATGAAGATAATTCTTTTGAGAAGACCTCAATGGCTTTATCCATTTTAAGGCTGTATGACTTCTCATCAAACATTTATTCTCCAATCTTTATTCTATAGAATTCTTTTATTTTCAAATCAGCAATAGAAAGTTCTTTTAATACATCTTGAACTTTTTTCTTTGGCTCCATAACCCAAGCTTGGGTTAAGAGTGCATTTTCCTCTTTAAATTTACTCATTTTACCTAGGCTTATTTTTTTTGCAATATCATCTGGTTTTCCTGAATTTTTTAATTCCTCAGTAACTAGCTCTTGTTCTTTGTCTATTATAGCTTGATCTATTGAGCTAGATTCTAAAGCTATTGGGTTTGATGCTGCAATATGCATAGAAAGTTGTTTGCCGAAATTTTTAACTATCTCTGAATTATTTTTTGTGTCTAGTGAAACCATAACAGCTAATTTAGCAACATTATCTTTAACAACTGTGTGAAGATAATGATTGTTTAGTCCAGAAGCATTTTCAATTGTCTTAGCTTTTCCAATAGTAATCTTTTCTCCAATTTTGGCAATTAAGGCAACTAAACTATCCTCGACTGATTGACCATTTTTCATTGTAGTTTTTTTTAATTCTTCAATGTTTGAATTATTTTGATTATTTAATTCGCTTAATTCTTTAACAAAACTTATAAAGTCATCATTTTTAGCTACAAAGTCGGTTTCACAATTCACCTCAATTACAGAAGTTTTATTATCATCTCCACTAACTACAACAACACCCTCTTTTGCGTCTCTAGACATTTTTTTGGATGCTTTAGAAATACCTTTAACTCTAAGAATTTCAATTGCCTTATCTAAATCACCGTTTGACTCCTTGATTGCTAGGTTACAATCTTTAAAACCTGCTCCAGTTATTTCTCTGAGTTTTTTTACTTTTTCAATTTCACTCATTAGTTTAGTTTCTCCTTACCCTCTTTAGAAAATTTTTTATCTAATTTTTCTCTATCTAATTCTTGAATAGTCTTTATTTTATCCTCTGTCTTTAAGTCATTAGCTTTGCTTGTTTTAACTTCTTTTACAGGTGAGGCTTTTTTAGCACTATTGATAGTCTCTTTTATTAAATTACAATAAAGATCAATTGCCCTTCTTGCATCGTCATTGCCTGGTATTGGAAAATCTATATTATCAGGATTTGAATTACTATCTAAAATAGCAATAATTGGTATTCCTAATTTTGAAGATTCTGCGATTGCTAATGATTCATAATTTGTGTCAATAACAAATACTAAGTCTGGAACTTTTTTCATTTCAGCAATACCACCTAATGATCTTTGCAGTTTATCTTTTTTAACACTCATTTTTAGAAGCTCTTTTTTTGTAAAACCTCTATTCTCTGCTACCAAATCTGTTTCTAATTTTTTTAATTTTTTTATAGAATTCGATATTGTTCCCCAGTTGGTCAACATCCCTCCAAGCCATCTATAATTTACAAAATATTGATCTGTTTCTTTAGCAACTTCAGCTATTGCTTCTGAAGCTTGTTTTTTTGTAGATACAAATAAAATTTTTCCATTATTTGATATAGTGTTATAAACTTTTTCTAGTGCTACTTTTGTTAGCTCTAAAGTTTGTGTCAAATCTATAATGTGAATTGAATCTCTTTTTCCAAAAATGTATTTTTTCATTTTTGGGTTCCATCTTAAAGTTTTATGACCAAGATGAACTCCAGCTTCTAATAATTGTTGAATCGTTAAGTTAGGTATTTTCATATTTTTTCCCGGTTAAGCCACCACAGTAATTTCCAATTAAGGACCGGAGGTATAAAACCAATAACTGTGTGCGTGTTAATTAATTTATGATCTATTTACAAATTTTTATTAAAATTAACAAGTGATAATTTAGTTAATAATTACTTGTATTTCCTGATTTCTTAATAAATTTATGGATTTTCTATCTAATTTTCTTTTATTTTTTAACTTAAATTTTAGGTTAATATCACTAGTATTAAAATTTATATTTATAACTGTTTTACCCTCTTCGTTCAAAATTTTAGATATTTTTTCAACTTGTTCATCGGATTTTACTTTAAAGAAAACTTCATTTATAGGGCTATTAAAAAGATCTCGAAGGGAAGCTATTTTTTGTACATTTATTCTAGTAATTCTATTTTCGTCATTAGAAATATTTTTAAATAAAGTAAAAATTAATGAATTACCTTCTTTCAATATTTCTCTATTTAATTCTAAAACATCAGAAAAAATAAAAAGTTCAAAAACGCTAGATAAGTCTGTCAACTTCAGAACAGCATAAGAATTACCTTTTGCAGTTTTTCTTTCTTGAATTTTTAACAATGTTGCAGCAATGTTACAATCTTTGAGTTCTTTATTGGAAATAAAACTTGAATAATCTTTTATTTTATAATCATCAAAAATTTCTGTAAATTGATTTAAAGGATGGTTTGAAATAAAAAAACCTACTGCCTCAAACTCTTTTGACAATCTTTCTTCGAATTTCCAATCATCAGTTTTACTTAATACATCATCTTGATAGCTATCGTCTTCTGAAAATAAATCTATTTGATTAGCTGATTTATTTTCAAATAAGTTTTTGTTTTTAGTGATAATAGCTGGAATTGACTCAAATAATGCCTGTCTATTTGAGTTTAAATTATCAAAAGCTCCTGCTTTAACTAATCCT
>CABYVK010000017.1 GCA_902522385.1 uncultured Pelagibacteraceae bacterium | reverse complement strand
TCCCAATGTTAAAATTTGAGATTTAAACAAGCTTTGTAATAAATTGTTAAATAATATTAATACACCTGCTAATTTGTAATCTTTTTCTTCTAACCCGAATTGATCTTTTAGATCAAAATTAATTTTGTTAATTAAATCATTTCTTCTTAAATTTTCCTGCGAATCTATAATTCTTAAACTAATTCTAGCCTCATTATCTTTAATTGAAAGATAGGGATCAATGATTTCAGTTTTAATGCTCTCAGGAATTTTAGAGTAAAGTACTCCCATTTCTAAAGTGCCTAAAGGCTTATTATTATTTAATTGAGTAGCTACTTCCATAATTGATGAAAAAGATAAAACTTTACCAATTTCTGGTAAGCTATCTAAGTAATTATGAACAGATGTAATTAGATCAATTTTATCTTTGGTAAACCAATATTTTTCATCATTTGCATCCTCTTCATTACCCCAATCGTCAAATTCGTCATCTTCTTCGGATTTTTTTTCCTCCTCTTTCTCAGGAAATTTTATAATAACTTCTAAAGGAGTGGTTCCACCTAGCTCCTCATCTATCAGCTTCATACCCTTATAAATTTCTGTATTCTTATCAAAGTAATTTATAAAACTATTTTCAACTTCAAGCTTACTTATTCCAACAATACTGAATACAATAACTATTCCACTTACTAGGAAAATTAAGTTTTTATTATTAAGAGAAATTAGACCGAGTAAATTTGTAATTTTTGATTTCTGTTCTTTTTTTACAGTGATATTATTTGTAGGCGCAAAGTTTAAAAGGGTAGGTAGAAGAGTAAATGTAATGACAAATGAAATAATTAAACCAAAAGTCATCATCCAACCAAAATCAATAATAGGTTTTATTTCACTAAAAATTAAAGATAAAAATGCGAAAATTGTTGTTAGAACAGTATATAGAATTGGCCAGAACATTTTTGAAGTAGTTAAGGAAATAATTTCAAAATTATTTTTTGATGGAAAATCTTTTTTAAGTTGAAGAAACCTAGTACTCATATGAATATTCATTGCCATTGTTAAAATTAACATTAGCGCAATGAAATTTGATGATATGACTGTAACTTTCCATCCTAGTAGTCCAAGCAATCCCATCATGATTACAACAGAAAAAAGACAACTACTTATAGGAACTACAATCCAAATAAGGTTTCGAAAAACAAACCATAAAGTAGCAATTATAAATAATAGAACTCCCAAACCAAAAACAATTATATCACTTTTGATAAAAGTCATCATGTCATCAGCAATCATTGGTATTCCACCTAGATAAATTTTTCCAATATCTCCATAACTTTGAATAACTTCTCTTATTTCTAAAATATTTTGATGGTTTTGTTTTTTGATTTGATCTTTAATTAACTCAAGCTCTTTTTTTGATTTATTTTCTACATTCTCTAATGTCTCAGACTGTTTAATGTTAACAATAATTCCACTAGTTTTACCATCTTCACTAATGACAAAATTTCTAAAAACAGGACTATTTAAAATTTCTTTAAAACCCCTATTTCTATCAACATCATCATCTTTTAATGTTTTAAAGCTTTCCAGTCTCTCTTGAAGTGGTGCATCAGAATTACTTAAAAGAGGAATATCTAATAATGTAATTACACTATGGACCCAGTTGAGGCTCTGAATTTTATATTTTAAACTTAATAAATTATTAATTGATGAGTTGGTTATCATTCCTTCATTTGGTGTATAGGTAAGAATTAAAAATTCTTTTGATCCATATCTTTCTGAGATCTCTTTTAAATATGCTAAATCTGGGTCACCTTCTATTAATAAGGTATCTGATGAAGCATCTAGCCTAAAATTTTTTGAATAGTATCCAAAACTTAAAATAGCAATAATCAACAATGCAAATATCGCTTTGGGATTTTTAAGGATAACGTTTTGATAAAAATGAGCTATCATTCAAGCTCTTTATATTGGAATTTAACTTGATTGAGTATCTTTAAATTTTGTAAATCTTTCCTCAAATTCTAGAGTTACATTGCCGATAGGACCGTGCCTTTGTTTTCCAATTATAATTTGAGCCAAATGTGCAACTTCATTCATCTTTGCCTGCCACTCCGCATGTTCTACTGTCGCTTCTCTTGGCTCTTTTCTTTGTAAATAATATCCTTCCCTATATACGAACATTACAACATCAGCGTCCTGTTCAATAGAACCAGACTCTCTTAAATCTGCTAATTGAGGCTTATGATCATCTCTCTGTTCTACTTGTCGAGACAATTGCGAAAGAGCCACAACAGGGACAGAGAGCTCTTTGGCTATTGCTTTAAGTCCTTGAGTAATTTGTGAAATTTCTTGAACTCTTCCATCTTTGTTAAATGTAGTTCCTCTCATTAATTGTATGTAATCAACTACAATCATATCAAGACCGAAAAGCCTTTTAATTCGTCTTGCCCTATTACTTAAAGCAGCAATACTTATTGCTGGAGTTTCATCAATATAAAGAGGTAGTTCAGAAATATTTTTTGAAGTTTCTAAAAACTTATCAAATTGGTCGTCAGATATTCTTCCTCTTCTAATATCATTAGAACTAATTCTAGCTTGTTCAGAAATAATTCTAGTAGATAATTGTTCAGAAGACATTTCTAGAGAAAAAAAAGCTACAGATGATTTCTTACCGCTCTCTTGTAGTTTTTGAGCAGCGTTAAATGCAATATTTGTTGCTAGTGAGGTTTTTCCCATCGATGGACGACCAGCAATAATAATTAAATCTGATTGATGTAAACCACCAAGCTTATCATCTAAGTCTCTTAAACCAGTTGGAACACCAACGATTCCTTCTTCATTTTTATAAGCAGCTGAAGCCATTTCAATTGTTTGTTTCATTGCTTCATCAAATTTTACTAAAGAAGAATTAAATGAACCTTTTTCAGCTAAATCGAATAATAATCTTTCAGAACTTTCGATTATAGATTGTCCATTAGTATCAAGATCATTTAATTTTGCGCTATCAATAGTTTGTTCTGAAATTTTTATTAATTCTCTTCTTACAAACATATCGTAGATTATTTTAGAATATTCAATTGCTTGTCGAACTGATGTAGAAAATTTTGTAATTTTTACCAAATATTCAGGTACATTTAGATCATCTTTTTCATCTTCAAAATAATTTTTTAAAGTAATTGGGTTCGCAAGCATTCCTTTGTAAATAAGACTTTCTATAGCCTCAAATATTTTTTGATGCATAGGATCAAAAAAGTTAATACTGGAAATTATTGTATTTATTTCATCAAAAATATCGTTGCTTACAAGAATTGATCCTATTACTGCTTGTTCAGCTTCTATATTATTAGGCAATTCTTTAAATTGATCTTTAACTATAGTTAAGTTGTTATCCATAAAAATAAATTACACGAAATTCGATCAAATCAAATTGTAAATTTTCTCTGGGGAAAAGAGTGTATAATTACTGTATTGTATCAGCTGAAGTAACATTGATTGCAATCTCAGCATCAACTTCAGAGTGTAAAGAAATTTTAACTTTAAATTTTCCTAAAGCTTTTATCTCTTCAACTGGTTGTATCATGGAAGGTCTAATATCAATTTTGTTTTCTTCTTTAATAAGTTTTGAAATTTCAGTTGGTTTAACAGAACCATATAACTCATTATTTTCTGTGCTTAATTTTTTAATTAGGTATTCTTTTTTATTAATTTTTTCAGCAATTTGAGATGCCTCTTTTTTCTTTTCGTTATCTTTCTTAGATAGTTCAGCTTTTATTTTTTCAACTTCTTTTATATTTTCTTTTGATGCATGAAGAGCTTTTTTATTGGCAATCAAAAAGTTTCTAGCAAAACCTCTTTTTACATCTATAACTTCGCCGATAGACCCAATTCTTTTCACGTTTTCTAGTAAAATTACTTTCATCTATATTAATGCTAAATTTCTAGCCCTTTTAATTGAAAGAGACAGTTCTCTTTGTTTTTTTTGAGACACGTTTGTAATTCTAGAGGGTAAAATTTTACCATTCTCTGAAACATATTTTTTTAATAATTTAATATTCTTATAGTCTACCTCAGGAGCACCTTTTACAGACAATGGACATGCTTTTTTAAATTTGTATTTGTTAGGTTGGAATATGCTTAATTTTGCAAAATTACTTTGTTTACCTTTTTTATTTCCACTCTGTCTCTTTGCCATTAGTTTTTAATGCTCTCTTTTTTTTCACTATCTTCTTTTTTTCCAAAGTAGTTTGTTTCTAAATTAAATTTTTTAACCTTAACTGTTAGATATCTAAGTAATTTCTTATCTATTGCTTCATTTTTTTCTAATTCTTCAATAACATTACCTTTACCTTTTATTTTAAAGTGAATATAGCTACCTTTTTTATTCTTTTTAATAAGATATGATAAATTTAGTAATCCCCAGTTTTCAGTTTTAACAATCTCACCATGATTTTTTTCAACAATTTTAGAATATTTATCTGTTAATTGCTTCAATTCACCTGGTGAAGTATCTTGTCTAACTATAATAGTGTGTTCGTATAAATTCATTTAAGTTCTTTAATAAAAAGTGAGGATATACTATTATAAAAGTTCAATTACAATAGTTAAAAAGGCAAAATAATTAGTTTTTTTTATATGTTTTCAGTAATTTTTCCAGGTCAGGGATCTCAAATGGTTGGTATGGGAAAAGAGATGTATGACAAATTTGATATTGTTAAAAGACTATTTAATGAGGCTGACGAAACACTTAATTTTTCTATTTCTAAGCTTATACTTGATGGACCAAAAGAGGAGTTAAATTTAACAGTTAATACGCAGCCAGCAATTTTTTTAATTAGTTATTCAATATTTAATGTAGCTAAGAAAGAATTCAACTTAGATTTAAATAAAGCAAAATATTTTGCTGGACACTCTTTAGGTGAATATTCGGCTTTATCATGCGCAGGCTATTTAGATTTTTCAGAAACTATAAAAATATTAAGAATAAGAGGGGATGCTATGCAAAACTCAGTTCCTAAAGGTCAGGGTGGAATGGTTGCGGTATTAGGCTCATCAGTTGATATAATTGAAACTATTTTGAATGATAACAAAGAAAATTTTAAAGCACAAATTGCAAACGATAATTCAGATGGACAAATTGTTTTAAGTGGAAAAACAGAGGATTTAGAAAAGCTAGTTAAGTTCTTAAAGGATAGTTCAATTAAAAATATTAAACTCCCAGTTAGTGCACCATTTCATTGCAATTTGATGAAAAATGCTACGAAAATAATGACAAACGAGTTAAATAAACTTAATTTTAAAAATGGACAAAATAAGTTAATTTCAAATGTGACAGCTAATGAAATTGAAAGTTCAGATGAGCTAAAAACTCTTTTAATAAAACAAATAGAAAATAGAGTTAGATGGAGAGAAAGTGTGATTAATATAATAGAAAATGGAGTAAACCATTTTGTAGAAATTGGACCTGGGAAAGTTTTATCAGGCTTGGTAAAAAGAATTAGTAGAGATATTAAAATTGATACAATTAATACTCAAAGTGATATAGAGAGTTTAAAAATATGACAGATCTAAAAGATAAAAATATTATTGTGACAGGCGCTTCAGGTGGAATTGGAAATTCAATAATCCAAAAATTAAATCAAGCTGGTGCAAATATTTTAGCCTCAGGTACAAGAATAGAAAAACTTGATGAATTAAAAAATAAATATCAAAATATTAAAACGTTAAAGTTTGATATTTCAGAAAGTGATAAAATTGAGGAATTTTTGGATAATTCAACTAAAGAACTTGGTGGAAATTTAGATGGTATAGTAAACAATGCTGGGATTACACAAGACAACTTAGCTATAAGAATGAGTTTAGAAGAGTGGCAAAAAGTAATTAATATTAATTTAACATCAACTTTTTTATTAAGTAAATTTGCAATTAAAAAAATGCTTAAAAAAAAATCTGGTAAGATTGTTAATATTACTTCTGTTGTAGGTCACACAGGGAATTTAGGTCAGGCAAATTATACAGCATCAAAAGCAGGAATAATTGCTATGTCTAAGAGTTTAGCCATAGAATATGCAAAAAAAAATATTAACATAAATTGTATTTCTCCTGGCTTTATCAAAACAGCAATGACAGACAAATTAGATGATAAATTTAAAGAGGCCATAATATCAAAAATTCCTTCAGCTCGTCTAGGAGAACCAGATGACATCGCAAATGCAGTACTTTTTTTATGCTCAAGCAAATCAAGTTATATAAATGGCGAAACCTTGCATGTTAATGGAGGCATGTATATGGCTTGACAAAATACGTTTTTAAACTATTAAGAATTTATAACAAAAAGGATCAATATGTCAGAAGACGTTTCAAGTAAAGTTAAAAAAATTGTAGCTGATCACTTAGGTATCGATGAAGCTAAGGTTACTGAAGAGTCAAGTTTTATAGACGATTTAGGAGCTGATAGTTTGGATACAGTTGAACTGGTGATGGCTTTTGAAGAAGAATTTGGATCTGAAATTTCAGACAGTGAAGCTGAGAAAATTTTAACTGTTGGAGATGCAGTTAAATTTATCGAAGGAAAAGCAAACTAGAAATTTTAATGCCCTCAGACAAAGACGGGGTAATGATAATTTTATCATCTCCATCAGGAGCAGGAAAGACTACTCTCGTTAAAAAACTCTCAGAAAAAGACAATTTTGAAATTTCTATTTCTCATACAACCAGAGAACCTAGGCTAAATGAAAATCAAAATGAGGATTATTTCTTTGTAAGTGAAACAGAATTTAAAAGATTAATTAAAAATGAGGAGTTTCTCGAATACGCAAAAGTTTTTAATAACTTTTATGGCACCACAAGAACACCAGTAATAGATAATTTAAATAAGGGTAAAAATGTTCTCTTTGATATTGATTGGCAGGGCGCTGATCAAATTAAGAATAAAAAACTAGATTATAAATTAATAACATTTTTTATACTTCCACCAAGTAAAGAAGTTTTATTTGAAAGATTATCTAACAGACATTTAAATGACAAACTAATTGCCAAAGAGAGAATCAATCAATTTGAGAGAGATGTTTTACATTGGATAAACTATGATTATGTTGTAATTAATAACGAGTTAAATAAGTGCTTTTCTAAAATTACTAATTTAATTGAAGCAGAAATAAATAATGGTTCAAAAGATTACGACTCTGATTATATCAGAAATCATGTAGAAAAATTAACTTCTTAAATTCTCGAATTCATTAACTAATTTATAATAAGTTTCAAAGTCTAGGTTTTGTGGTCTTAGACTTAGATCAATATTGAGTTTTTCTAGAATTTTTTTATTACCATTAAATAATTGATTAAAAGGTTTTTTGATC
This sequence comes from uncultured Pelagibacteraceae bacterium, assembly GCA_902522385.1. Lineage (GTDB taxonomy): Bacteria > Pseudomonadota > Alphaproteobacteria > Pelagibacterales > Pelagibacteraceae > Pelagibacter. The sequence goes on along the minus strand of CABYVK010000017.1, from coordinate 11,415 downwards.
ATCTTTCTTCTTTGATTAAAAAATATTCTTGTCAATTTCTCTAAATTTTTTGGGTTTTTAATTTTAGTAAAATTTTTCTTTGGATGAAAACATAATAAAGAGCTATCTATTTTAGGTTTTGGAGAAAAACTTTCTGGTTTTATATCACATATTTTTTTTATATTTAGTTTCCAGTTACTTATAATAGATAACCTTCCATAATTTGAAGTATTAAATTTAGCAATAATCCTATCAGCAACTTCTTTTTGAAACATTAAAATTAAACAATCGAACCAAAATTTATCTTTTAGGTTTATTATCCATTTACTTAGAATTTCAGTAGAAATGTTATACGGCAAATTGCCAAAAACAGTGACTACTTCTTTGAACAGTGAACTTTCATCTATATTTAAAATATCTTCATTTATTATTGTTAAATTGTCTTGAAAATTTTCTTTTAAATTTTTTACTAAAAAATTATCTTTTTCGATTACAATTAATTTTCTAGGTTTATAGCTCAATATTACTGATGTTAAATTTCCTGTACCAGGACCTATTTCTAAGACAGTTTTATTCTTTATTTCAGTAATACTTGTAATTGTATTTAGAATATTTTTATCTATTAAAAAATTTTGACCTAAGCTTTTTTTTGCCCTTATCAATTTTTATCCAGAAATTTAATTGCTTTTATCATGCTTAATGGGTTGGATAAATTTTTACCTAACATTTTTTCATTTGGTCCGTGATCTGGAGATATTCTTACAAAAGGTAAACCCAAAGTAATGTTAATAGCATCATACTCAAATAAGGTTTTAAGTGGTGTTAAAACTTGGTCATGATACATTCCTACTGCTACATCAAAATTTTTTCTATTTTTTTTTAAAAAGAAAGTATCAGCAGGATAAGGGCCTGAAATTTTAATTTGTTTTTTAATAAGTTTTTTTATTACTGGTCTTATAATTCTATCGTCCTCTTTATATTTTCCAATACTTTCACAGTGAGGATTTAATCCCAAAAGTCCAATTTTAGGTTTTTTTTTAAAATTTCTTTTATAAAATTCATTAATAAGAATGATTTTTTCAGTTATTATTTTTTGATTAATTTGTTTTGATACATTCCTGATTGGCACATGCGTAGTGATTGGACACACTGATAACTCTTTATTGTAAATAAGCATAGCACTTTTTTTGATTAAAAATTTTTGTGAGATATATTCTGTAATACCTAAAAACTTACTTTTCAAAAAGTATTTTTTTGAAATAGGCCCATTTATAAATTTTTTTGATATTCCGCTCTTTAAAATTTCAAAAGCAATTTTAAAACAATTTTCAATGTAAATATTTGATTTTCTTGATATTTTCTCAAATGCAACATTTGTATTATAATTTACATCTATCAAATTAATAAATTTATTGTCTAATTTTATTTCCTCCAAGTCATTTCTATTTAAAATATTAAATTTTTTGTTGAAACCAAGTTTTTTCATTTGAACATTAAATAATTTTTTTGAACCTATTAAAATAATTGGACTGTTAAATTTGGTTGAAGAGATCGCTTTTACAAAAATTTCAAAAAATATACTATTCGGCTCTCCAGCCACGATTAATATTGGACTAAATTTCATTAATAATAATATTTTTTTTTATTTTATTAAAATAAATGTTTGAAAATTGCTTCAATTGATCATTAGTTTTTTTTCTTACGATTAAATTAGTTTCTTTTTCTAAATTAATTTCTCTTTTTACTTCATTGACATCATTAATTTTCAAAAGCAAAAAACCACCTGGAACTTTAATTGGATTTGTATACTCATTAATTTTTATTTTTTTAAGTTCATTTAATATTTTATTTGATATGTAATTTTCTTTAATCCATCCTAGCTCACCACTATTTTTTGCAGTGTCGGAAATGCTATGCACTAAAGCAGCTTTTGCGAAACCTTCAGTTTTAATAGTATTCTTTATTTCATTCAATTTGAATTTTAAATCTTCCTTCTTTTCTGTAATAAACAGAATTTCTGAAAGTAAATATTCATTAATTTTGTCATTTTTACTTAAATTTTTTTTTATTTCCTCTTTATCAATTCTCACATTTGATGAAAATTTTCTATAGATTAATTGGTTCCATAATACCTCAATAATAATTTTTTTTTTTATAATATTAACATCTACATTATTATTTTTGATATATTTTAAAAATTCTTCGTAAGTATTAAAACCTAAATTATTATAATAATTTGTTATTAATTTGTTGTAATAATTTTCATCTATCTTTAACTCTTTGAAATTTTTTAATAATTCAATTTCTTGAATATTTTGCTTTATTAATGAATTTTTAGCAATTTGTAAGGTTTTAAAATTTTCTAGTTCTTTAAAATTTTTATTAGATAAAGCCAAATAGTTTACTTCATTAAAAATATCTACAGATGTTACAATATTATTATTTATTTTAATTAAAATTTTATTTTCTAAAGCATTAACCTTATGATTTGTTGAGATTAATATTATAAATAAAATAAATATAAATTTTTTCATTATTGATCTATTTTTTGTTCAAATGTTGTTAAAGGATATAGCGTTATTGTGAAGAATAAGTTTTCAGCAGGCTTTAAATCTCTATCTTCATAATATGTTTTTTTATATTTTATTCCAGCAGTTAAGCAATCATTTTTATATTCATAAACAAGATCATAATATTCAGTTAAATCTATTCTTCTGTTTCTTCTTGTTTTAAAAGAAATATAATTATTTTCATCTATGCTAAATTTTGAAGTATTTTCAAAAACATTACTATCTCCTATATCTCCATTTTCCTCAATTAGATTGAATTTAGTTTCAAAGTTATTGAATTTAATATTGGCACTAAAATTATTATATTCAAATACTTCAAAATTATTATCAAGCGCGAATTCATAATCTATATTTAGATGTTCTGAAAAATTATTTGAGAAAGAGCCAAATAAATTTGAATTTTTTTTATTTATTGTACTATTTTTTGGTATAAACAATTCTTCTTTTTCTCTAAAAACCGTTGCTAACTTCATTTCAAAAAATTTATTGATTTCATCAATTTTTTCTCTTTTGAAATCAATTCCTACTGTCAAAGACTTTCCAGTTTCTAATGTATCATCTAATGCTAACCTGTTATTGTTAAAAATATTTTCAGTGCTAATTTTTCTGTCTGATGTTGAATAATTTTTCATATCATGTGGATTTATCTTCAGAGATAATTTCGGAGTCAGGAAATTATTATAATTCTCCTCTTTTTTTATCATTGGCAAAGTCGAATTAAAATTAATCATGCTCATCAACTCAATCTGAGGACTAGATTTATATTCATTATTATTTTTACCAACAGAATTAAGATTTTTAAAATTAATATTAAAATCATTTTTTAAACCCGACTCAGTGATAAAATCAGGACTACTAAAAACGATATCGTTTATAATTTTTGATTTAAGCTCATTTGTATTATTAAGATCATTATTACCATTTGAAGATAAATCTAATGTCCCACCAAAAAAGTTATTCGATAAAGTCTTGTTAAAATTATAATATGGTAAAATATATTGATATCTATCACTACTTTTTTTTCTTAAATCCTCAAAAACTTGTATACCTGTATCAAATGAATAATTTTCGTGATCTAAAGTCAGCTTTATTTCACTATTTAAAATATCATAATTTTGAGGTTTTGTTTCATCAGCTTGTATATTCGAATCGAATACTTTTAAGAATGTGTCATTACTTACTTTTTGAAATGAGGCAACTAAATCGCTTGAGATGAATTTATCTAAATTTAGGTTTAAATTAAATTTAGTAAAAATATGAAATATACTATTTTTTTTATTTTCTATTGATGATTTGTATCCATCAATAATTCCAAAATTAGTTATTAAATCTGAATTTTTATTTACTTGCCTATACTCATTTTGTAACATTAACAGGCTGTCTTCAAATATCGTAGGTGAAAATGTATAATCATTTTTATTCGATATTACGTGGTAGTAGGGTATTGAAAATGAATTTCCTAAAATATTAGAATTGTTGATTCTTGGCTGTAAGAAACCTGATTGCCTTTTTACAGTTGGATCCGGGTGAAAGAATTTTGGGAAATATAAAATTGGAAAATCATATATTTTTAATAGTGCGTTATCGTATACAAGCTGCTTTTTTGTTTTGTCATGTTTAATTTTTTCTGCTTGTATTGACCAAGGAGGACAACCATCCCTTTCTTTACAGCTTGTGAATATTCCTTTATTTATCTCAGTATAATTGGGCTTTCCAATTGAAGATACCCCTTTTAATCTTGGATCATTTTCTGAGTTATCAAATATGTCTTTATGCAAACTTAATTTTATATCCTTTGCATTAAACTTTCTATTTTCTATGTCAATAATTGCATCTGAAAAAAATAATTTATCACTTTTTGGTAAATCATAATTGCTAATAAGTAATATATTTTCTCCTTTAAGGATTTTGTCTTTAATGTTGTATTTAAATTTATCTACAAAATAAACTTGGGAGTTTGAGTCTTGAATTTTTGTTTTTTTGTTAGAACTTAATACATTATCCTCGACCGAAAAATCTATATTTTCTGAATTAAAAATAAATTTCGATTGAAAAATTATTTCTGTTTTTCCCTTTGAAGTAATTTTGCCTATTTTTCTAAATAAATTTATTTCTTCAGCTAAAATTTCATATTGTTTAATTTTGTTTGTAATTTTAACTTTATCTTTAGCTATAATAAGATCATTAATTCTTTGGTATTCAAAAGTATTTGCTAAAATATTTCCTTCGTCCCCTAAAACTAATTTCGAATTATCTTCTGTTTTTATTACTTCTTTGTTTTTGTTATAATTTACTTTTCCAGCATAAATTGTATAATTTTTTTCTATATCTTTTATAATTACATCACCCTTTAATTTTAAAATATCTGAAGTTTTTTCGTAATCAAATTCATTTGCAGTAATAATTAAATTATTATCTGAAGTAATTGTTCCACGCTTTAGTCCTTTTATTCTATCTCCATTTTCACTTACTTCTATTTCAGTTATATCAAAGTTAAATTTCTCTGAACTATTACTTTTAAAAATAGCCAAGCTATTAAAAATTAAGATAATAACAATTATTTTAATAATTTTATTTTTCATTAATTTTAAATAGCATGATGTTGTTTACAATTATTAAAATAAGTAAAGGAGCAAATATTGATATTATTAGTGGTAATCTTTCAGTACTACCTAGCACTTGAAAGAAATTATATAAATAATAAATTATTACTGAAAAAAATAATCCTATTGATATTTTGTAAGTTGAACTATTCAATCTTTTAGTATTAAACATAATTACTGAAGAAAGAATTGTCATTAATATCAAGTACATTGGATAAGAAGTTAGTTTTAAAAGCTGCAAGTTAATGTCAGTTATAGAATAATTTAATTTTATATAATTTTCTCTCAATTCATAAAGTTCAAAAATATTTAATGATGATAAATTTGAGTATAAAGTCTGAATTCTTTTGTAGTCAAAATTTGTTTGTAAATCAATAATATCAACATCCTTATATTCATTTTTTGTATAAACTTTTGCATCATAAACTTTCCATTTTTTTTGTGAAATATCGATTTTTTCACTTTTTATGTTTCTTTTTACATTATATTCTTGGTCAAATTCAGTAATAAAGTTCCCTATTAAAAAATTTTTATCTATTTTTTTTGAATTTATAATTAAAGTATTATTTTCAAGTCTATCTTTTATCCATAAACCGTTCTTAGTAATGACAGCTAAATATTTTCCATCATTTGTATAATTAGATTTTAATTCAAGATAAATATTTTTTAGATTTGAGGAAAAATTGTAAAATACTAAAGATACAAATAAACCACATATTAACGAAATAATACCCAGAAAAAGTATTATTTTTGAATTTTTCAATCCTGAATATTTAAGAATTTCAATTTCTTTATTCTCGAACAATTTTATAAAAAATAATTGAGTTGCTATCAGAAATATAAATGGAAACATTTCAAATATCATTGAGGGTGAATTTAAAAATGCTAAAAAAATTGGAAAATTAATCTCTACATTTATCTCTCTAAAAAAATCAAGCTCTGAAAGCAAGTTTAGAATAAAAGCTAAACTTGTCATAACAAGAAATACGAAAAATAATGATCTTAAATATATGTAACAGAAGAATTTTATATAAACTTTCATTTTGTTTTTTTTCTAAAATTAAATTTAAATATAAAAATTGAATATATTATTATTAACGCCAACAAAGGTGTTATTGCTATTCCAATATTATTAAATGGTATCTTGGATACTAATCTTATAGTTGTTTCTGATAAAATTATTACCAAGAGGCCTATTAAAAAAGTAAAAATTTTAATTTTACGGTAATTTACATTTTCTTTAGATGAAATTAATAAAAAGAAAGGAATTATAGATAATAGTGGAACGTAAAGAGGTATGATAAACCTTTTATAAATTTCTTTAAAAATATTACTTATGTTTTGAGGTAAGCAATTTTCAATATTATCAATTTCTTGAAATTTATTATTTATTTTAATTTTATATATTCCTAGCAAACACTTTATTAAATTAGTTGTGGTTATTTCTTGTGTTTTTTTATAAGTAGACGTATTTGATTTCAGATTTTTTAATGCAAAGTCAGTTTTAGAAAAACTAAATTTTGTAATCTCATTTTCGTTTTCAGTAATGGTTTCACCGTCAAATAAAATAAGTATTGGTACATTTCCAATTTCCTTAAAAATACCTTTTCTAGCATAAGTGATTTGAAAATCATTAGTTCCAATATCTCTTTTTATATAAAGATTATACAAATTCCTATCATCTTTACTTTCACTATAAATAGTAACCCCCTTAATTGTATCATTAAACTTTTGTGGCTTAATGAAATTTCCAAAATAATTTATATCAGATGTTCTTAAAAAAGATCTGGCTTGACTCTGAGATTTAGGAACGATTATAGATGCAAGGACAATTTGTATTAAAAATAATAATAAAGAAAATTTAAATATAAAATTTACTAAATCAATTTTATGAACTCCAAAGTTCCAAAATAAAAGAAGTTCATTATTATTTTCATATTTTATAGTTACATAAAACAAACTAAAAAATAACACAAAGGGAACTAGCTTTGTTATGATTTTTGGAAAGTTAAGTAAAGAATAGTTTACATATACTAAATAATCTCGACCATCTTCTATCATTATATCAAGATAGTTTACTGCTTGAAAAACCCAAATAACCACACTAGTGCTGATAAGAGCAATTGAAAAAAAACTCATATAATCAAAGAGTAATTTTCTAAATATAATTTTTTTCATTGAAATATGGTTATTTTATTCTTATATAGCACTCATCTCTTATAGATTGAATTTAAAATTTATGCCTCAAATAAAATATAGTTACATTTCTAAAAAAAAAAATTCTAGAAATAAAGTCTTTTTTGTTGATGAAAAGTTCAATATTTCGACTTTAAAAAAGCATATTTTAAAGTCAGAATATTTATTCATTCAAGATTTGTTAAAATCAAGAGATACCAAGAAAAATATATTATCTTTTGATTATAGTTCAAAAAGTAAAATTATATTAGTTTCTTTAAAAAAAGACATTAATAATACGGAAGTAGAAAATTTAGGTGCAAAATTTTTTGAACTTTTTAAATCTTTTTCTGAAAATGAATACATATTAAATTCAGACTCAATTTCAATTAAATTAAAGAGTTTAATTGGACATTTTTTACATGGCTTGAAGTTAAAATCTTATGAATTTGATAAATATAAAACTAAAAAAAATAAAAAATATATTTCAGTATTTGTAATTGGTAAAAATATTCCATCGCCTCAGGATCAAAAGAAATTTAAAGCTATTGAAGATGGAACATTTTATACAAGAGATTTGGTTTCTGAACCTGGAAATGTTTTACACCCAGATGAATATGCTAAAAGATTAAATGCTTTAAGTAAGGATGGTTTAAAAATAAACACATATGATGAAAAAAAATTAAAGAAACTTGGTATGAATACTTTACTTGGTGTAGGCCAAGGAAGTATTAGAGGGTCGTATTTAGTGACAATGGAATGGAATGGATTAAATGATAAATCTAAACCTCTAGCTTTTGTTGGTAAAGGAGTTTGTTTTGATACAGGGGGAATATCTTTAAAGCCTGCAAAATTTATGGAGGATATGACTTATGATATGGCTGGTTCCGCTGTAGTTGTTGGTTTGATGAAAACTTTAGCTCTGAGAAAAGCAAAGATAAATGCTGTTGGAGTAGTTGGTCTCGTTGAAAATATGCCTGGTGGAAATGCACAAAGACCAGGTGATATAGTTAAATCTTATAGTGGAAAAACTGTTGAAATATTAAATACAGATGCTGAAGGAAGATTGGTGTTAGCTGATGCACTTACATATACAGAACAAAAATTTAAACCTAAATTTATAGTTGATTTAGCAACTCTAACTGGAGCCATCATTGTTTCGCTTGGGTCAGAATATTCTGGTTTATTTTCTAATGATGATAAATTATCTAAGCAAATAATTCACGCAGGAGAAAACGTAGAGGAAAAGGTCTGGAGAATGCCTTTAAATAAAAATTTTGATAAATTAATTGATTCAAAAAATGCAGATATGCAGAATATCAATTATGTTGGGGGTGCAGGTTCAACAACAGCAGCGCAATTCTTACAAAGATTTATATTACAAAAAACACCCTGGGCACATTTAGATATAGCTGGAATGGCTTTTTCTAAATATGGAGGAGCATTGAATTCAGGAGGTGCCACTGGATATGGAGTAAGATTACTTAATAAACTTATAGAGGATAATTATGAATAACTTGGAGCAAACCTTGTCAATTATTAAACCAGACGCCGTAGAAAGAAATCTTGATAACGAGATTAAGCAAATGTTTAAAGATAATGGATTTTCTATTTTAAAAGAAAAAAAAATACAAATTGAAAAATCCGAAGCAGAAAAATTTTACAAAGTTCATGAAACAAAACCATTTTACAATGACTTATGTGACTACCTTTCCTCAGGTCCAATTCTTGTTATGGTTCTTCAAAAAGAGAACGCAGTTTTAGCAAATAGAGAATTAATGGGTGCCACAAACCCAAAAGATGCGATGGATGGCACTATTAGAAAAAAATATGGAATTTCAATAGATAAGAACTCAGTACATGGATCAGATAGTGTTGAAAATGCAAAAATAGAAATTGATTTTTTCTTTAAGGATTAAAAACTTTTAATATAGCTTTAGCATAAAGTTTATGCTCTTGAATTAATATTTTTTTTGCAAGAGAGCTCTCAGTTTCGTTTTTTGTAATTTTTACTTTCTTTTGCAAAATTATTTTCCCAGAGTCCAGCTTTGAATTTACAAAATGAACTGTACAACCTGAATATTTATCTTTATTTTTCAATGCTCTTCTGTGCGTATTTAATCCTTTGTATTTTGGCAGTAAAGAAGGATGTATGTTTAGAATTTTTCCTTTAAATTTTCTAATAAAATTATTCGATAATATTTTCATAAACCCAGCAAGACAAATCATTTCAATATTTTCTTTCTTTAAATTTAATAGCAATTCACTTTCAGCTAATTTTATATTTTTAAATCCAAAAATTTTGGTTTTAATTTTGAATAACTTTCCATAATTTAAACCTCTAGCTTTAGAATTATTTGAAATTATGAAGTCAATTGATATAGGAGATTTTTTAGTTTTAGAAAATTTAATTAATGATTTTAAATTACTGCCGTTGCCTGAAATAAATACAGCCGTCCTAACTTTATTACGACCAGTTGATAGAACCATTTAGCTTAACTTTGTTTTTGCCTCTAGAAATTTTCCCAATAACATAAGGTCTATATCGATTTGAGAAATATTTGTTTATTTTTTTTAAGTTTTTACTGTCAATAATTAAACAGAACCCAACTCCACAGTTAAATGTTTTGAGCATTTCTTTTTCAGAAATTCCATTCTTGATAAGCCATTTAAATATTTTAGAAGTTCTAATTTGTTCTAAATTTATATCTGCAGATAGATTATCAGGTATTATTCTTCTAATATTATCTGATAATCCACCACCAGTAATATTTGCGCAACCATTAATTAAATTTTTGTCTATTAAATTCATCACTTCCTTAACATATATTTTTGTTGGTTTTAAAAGTTCAGATTTTAAAAATTTATTTTTATGAATATTTATTTTTTTTTGTTTGATTAAATACCTTACAAGTGAATATCCATTAGAGTGTAACCCATTTGAAGGAATTGCAACTAAAAGATTATTTTTTTTTATTTTATTTTTATTTAAAATTTTGTTTTTTCCAACAATTCCAACAGCAAAACCAGCTATATCGAATTTTCCTTCCTCATAGGTGCCAGGCATTTCGGCAGTTTCACCGCCAACTAGTTCACATTCGGACTGCTTACATCCATTAATAATACCTTTAAGTATTGATTTAAGTTTTGTTAAATTAATTTTATTTAAAGATATATAATCTAAAAAAATTAGTGGTTTTGCACCTTGAACAATTAAATCATTAACACTCATTGCAACAAGGTCTATTCCTATTGTATCAAATTTATTTAATGTATTTGCAATTTCAATCTTAGTACCAACACCATCTGTACAGGCTACTATACTCGGGTTTTTTACGGTGTTTGGTATTCTCGTTATTGAACCAAAACTACCTATATTAGAAAACTTTTTTTTGCCCTTTTTTTTTGCTGAAACTGTTGAAATGAAATTAACAAATTTATCTGCAGCTTTTATGCTAACACCACTTTTTTTATAGGTAAATTTTTTTTTATTCATTAATATGATTTATGAAATTTTTTTATCAGTTTACAAAATTAAGAAACTTATATAATTTTTTTATATTTCTTGCTGTAATAATTATTTTTTTTTCCACAGAAAATAGTAAAGCCAGGACATTTTCTGTCAATGATATCGAAATATCAACTCCATTCGAAAATAATTTTGATAAAAATGAAATTATAGATCAAGGGTTCATTGAGGCTTTTGATGAATTAATATTATCAATTGTTCAACGTAAAGATCAAATAAAATTAAAAGATACCTCAATCAATCAAATTAAAGGAATGATCGAAACCTTTTCTATTAAAGAGGAAAAATTTATTGATGAAATTTATTATCTTACATTGAATGTATCATTTAATAAAAAAAATATATTTAATTTATTGGAAGTAAAAAATATATTTCCATCTTTACCTGTAAAAAAAAATTTTTTATTCATTCCAGTTTATGTTGATCAAAATGAAAATCAAATCTCAATGTTTTCTGAAAATAAATTATTTAATTATTGGAACTCTAATAATAAAAAATTCTATCTTATAAACTATATTTTACCAACTGAGGATCTTGAAGATTTTAATTTAATAAAAAA
>CABYVK010000016.1 GCA_902522385.1 uncultured Pelagibacteraceae bacterium | reverse complement strand
TGTCCTTAATCTAAATTGCTGGTTGAAATTAATCAACATAGTAATTACTATAAAAGTTATGAGTTATAGTTTCGAATACATAGATATAATTTTGTTAGCAATGATCGCTGGCTTCATTTTTTTGAGACTAAGAGGAATACTTGGTAAAAGAACAGGCTTTGAAGGTAAAGCACCATCTCAGTTAAAAGAGGTACTAAAAACAGTAAATCAAGAGCAAACAAAAAAAATTAATGAAAAATTTGATGAAAAAGCACAACAGGAGTTTCTAAAAGGTGCCAAGATAGCATACGAAACAGTTATTACCGATTTTAGTGATAATGATAACAAAATAACTACTAGCAGATCATTATTAAACAATGAAATTTACGATCAGTTTAATCGAGCACTTAAAGAAAGAAGCTCAAGAGGACACTTTGCTGAAATAACGTTTATTGGTGTAAATTCTGCGATAATCAAAGAGCATAAAAAAATTGGTAAGATTTTAAATGTAACAGTAGATTTTATTGCTGAGGTAATTACTTGTATAAGAGATAAAGACAAAAAAATTGTTTCGGGAAATCCAGAAAAAATTAAAAAGATTTATGACACGTGGGTTTTTTCAAAAGATATGACCTCCACAAACCCAAATTGGAAGCTTGTTAATATATTAACATAATTGAACGATAATATTTCAAATAAAAACAAAAAAGATTGGGAGAATTTTGTTAACAGCAAAGAAAAGCTACCTGATAAAGATTCAAATTTTATTATTAAGAAAAAAAAAGAGACAAGATCAATAGATTTACATGGCTACACTTTAGATGGAGCTAATAAAGCAATAGAAAATTTTATTAACAAAGCTTTTTTAGAGAATGCTAATAAACTAATTGTTGTCACAGGAAAAGGGCTTCATTCAGAGAATGAAAAAGATCCTTATGTTTCAAAAGATCTTGGAATTTTAAAATATTCAGTACCTGAATTTATCACAAATGATAAAGATTTAATGAGCAAGATTAATGAAATAACAGATGCTAAGATAGAAGATGGTGGAGGAGGAGCTTTTTATATTTATTTGAAAAGAAATAAATCTACAAAATAAATTTTGAAAGGTCTGTATCTTTAACTAATGTATCTAAATTTTTATTAATATATTCTTTATTTATAACAATTTTTTCACCTGCGCGATCAGTAGCAGTAAAACTTATTTCATCTAAAATTTTTTCGATTATTGTGTGCAATCTTCTTGCTCCAATATTTTCTACGGTAGCATTTACTTCTGATGCAATATTGGCTATTGCGTCAATACCATCATCTGAAAATTCAAGATCAACATTTTCTGTTTTCAAAAGAGCCACATACTGTTTTATTAAACTAAAATCGGGTTCTCTTAATATTCTTTTAAAATCTTCGCTAGTTAAAGCCTCAAGCTCAACCCTAATCGGTAATCTTCCTTGTAGTTCAGGAAGAAGATCAGACGGCTTAGCAAGTTGAAATGCACCAGATGCAATAAATAAAATATGATCAGTTTTTATTGGTCCATGTTTTGTATTAACAGTTGTTCCTTCAATTAAAGGCAATAAATCTCTTTGAACACCTTCTCTTGAAACGTCTCCGCCAACTCTATCTGTTCTAGCTGAAATTTTATCTATCTCATCTAAAAAAACTATACCATTGTTTTCTGTTGAAAGTTTAGCAGCTTTGATAATTTTATCTTGTTCTATTAATTTATCTGACTCATCATTAATTAAAATTTCATGAGATTCTTTTACTGTCATTTTTTTCTTCTTTTCTTTATTGCCCATTGATTTTCCAATCATTTCACCAATGTTAATCATTCCAACATTTGCACCAGGCATACCAGGAATCTCAAAAGAAGCACCACCAGATCCAGTGTCACTTACAGCTATTTCGATTTCGTTATCATCTAAATCACCATTTCTTAATCTTTTTCTAAAACTTTCTCTTGTAGCCAAACTCGCTTTTTTTCCAACTAACGCGTCTAAAACTTTTTCCTCAGCTGCTTTTTGAGCTTGAGCAAAAACTTCTTTTCTTTTTTTTACTTTTTCCATTGAGATGGCAATTTCAATTAAATCTCTTACGATTTGTTCAACATCTCTTCCTACATATCCTACCTCAGTAAATCTTGTTGCTTCAACTTTTACAAATGGTGCTTCTGCTAATTTTGATAATCTTCTAGAGATCTCAGTTTTTCCAACACCAGTTGGCCCAATCATTAGAATATTTTTGGGTAAAACTTCATTTTTCATTTCACCTTTAAGGGCCTGACGTCTCCATCTATTCCTAAGAGCAACAGCAACAGCTCTTTTCGCCTTGTTTTGTCCAACAACAAATCTGTCTAATTCCGAAACTATTTCTCTTGGAGATAAAGAACTTACTAAAGACGCCTCTTCTTTTTGGTTTTTATCCTTAGGGTGTAATTGAGTTACGTTTGAATTATCCATTATATTTTTTCAATTTTAACATTATCATTAGTGAATACACATATATCTGCTGCAACTTTAATTGCTTTTTTTGCAACCTCTTCAGCAGACATGCTGCCTTCCACTAAAACTTTTCCTGCAGCAAGAGCGTAATTACCACCCGAACCTATTCCAATTACATCTCCTTCAGGCTCTAGGACGTCGCCAGTTCCAGAAATTATATAGCTATTGTTTTTATCTCCAACAGCCATCAATGCCTCTAATCTTCTTAAATACTTATCTGTTCTCCAATCTTTTGCTAGCTCAACAGCGGCTCTTGATAAGTTGCCCGCATGTTTTTCTAATTTTCCCTCTAATCTTTCAAATAGAGTTAATGCATCTGCAGTAGATCCTGCAAATCCTGCTACGACATCTCTTTTTTCAATTTTTCTGACTTTTGAAGCAGTACTTTTCACAACAGTATTTCCCATACTAACTTGTCCATCTCCAGCAACTACTACTTCATTATTTTTTCTAACTAATACAATTGTTGTCATACCTAATAAATGGTAACTATTTTTGATACTTCAAGTGTTCAGACTGATATTGATATAGAGGGATTATGTATGTATACCATTGAAAATAAATGGCTAGAAAAGGAAAAGTATCTCGAAAAACAAAAGAAACCAGCATCAATGTTGAAGTAAATATTGATGGTAAAGGTAAGTACCAAATTGATACTGGTATCGGTTTTTTAGATCATATGCTTGAGCAATTATCAAAGCATTCTTTGATTGATTTAAAAGTTAAGGCAAAAGGAGATACTCACATCGATCTTCACCACACAACTGAAGATACTGGAATTGCAATTGGAGAGGCATTAAAGAAAGCAGCTAAAAAATTTGTAGGGATAAAAAGATACGCCCATACAATTATCCCAATGGATGAAACATTAACTAGAGTTGCAATAGATGTTTCTAATAGACCTTATTTAATTTGGAAGGTAAAATTGAAAGTTGAGAAACTTGGAGAAATGGATACGGAATTATTTAAAGAATGGTTCCAAGCTTTTTCTCAATCTGCTGGCATTACAATGCACGTTGAGAATATTTATGGTGATAATAGTCACCACATAATTGAGTCCTGTTATAAAGCATTAGCAAGATCACTAAGAGCTGCATTAGAGATGGATCCTAGAAATAAGAAAAGTATTCCATCTACCAAAGGCTCATTATAAGTTTAATGAACGTCATAATTGTTGATTATAATTCGGGCAACATTAGCTCTGTAATAAACTCTTTTAAGGAAGTTGCTAAGAACAAAGTAAATATAGAAGTAACTTCAGATTTAAATAAGATTAAATCTTCAGATAAAGTTGTTTTACCAGGGCAGGGTTCGTTTAAAAGTTGCATTGACGCTCTAAATAATATCAATGGTTTAGTTGATGCATTAAATGATTTTGCAATAAGTCATAAAAAACCACTTCTTGGAATTTGTGTTGGATTACAAATGTTTGCAGATATCGGGTATGAAGAAACAGAAACTAAAGGGCTTGGTTGGATTTCAGGCAAGGTATCCAAAATAGATAATCAAAAGGGAAAATACAAACTTCCCCATATTGGTTGGAATGAAATTAACATTGTTAAAGACAGTAAAATTTTTAAAGATATAAAAAATAATTCTCACATGTATTTTGTACATAGTTATCAATTTATTCCTGAAGATAAAAATGTAATTTCTGCAACAACAGATTATTCATCAAATATTGTTTGTTCAGTTGAAAAAGGTAATATTTTTGGAACCCAATTTCATCCTGAGAAGAGTGATAAAAATGGACTTAAAATAATTAAAAATTTTATAAAATTATAATGAAGTATTTTTTGTTTTTATTTTTTATATTAATTTTAGCCTCTTGTGAGAGCACTAAACAATTTAAATCTGAAAAAAATAATAAAAAACAAAAAGATATAATTATGAAAATTACTACCAAACCTAATGATTAAATAAAAAAATGAAAATATTTCCTGCCATAGATATTAAAGATAAGAAGTGTGTTAGGCTAGTTAAAGGAAACTTTGACAAAAAAACTGAATATAAAATGTCTCCAGTTGAACAAGCAGGCAAATATAAAGATTATGGCTTTAAAAACTTACACATAGTTGATTTAGATGGTGCTTTAACTGGAGAAACAGTAAATTTGGATATTATTCAAGAAATAGTAAAAAAATTTGATCTTAAAATTGAAATTGGTGGGGGCATCAGAAACTTTGAAAGTATTCAAAAATATACTGATGCTGGTGTTGAAAAAGTTATTTTGGGTAGTGCCGCAATAAAAAATAAAAATTTTTTAAAAGATGCTTGTCAAAAATATCCAAATAAAATTGCTTTAGGTTTGGATGCTAAAGATGGATACTTATCAGTATCAGGATGGAGAGAAAATTCAAAGCAATTGACTTTACATTACTTAAAAGAAGTGAATGATTACGGTACGAGTAGATTGATTTTTACGGATATTAATAGAGATGGGATGAAGCAAAGTCCTAACTTTGAGGAAACCGCAAAGATTGCCAACATCTCAAACTGCCCGGTAATTATATCTGGTGGTGTCTCTTCAATAAATGACATTAAAAAAGCTAAGGAATTAAATAATAGTAATATTGAGGGGATAATAGTTGGAAAAGCTATTTACGATGGTGATATTAAATTAGAGGAATTGGTTAAGGAACTAGATGCTTAAGAATAGAATAATACCTTGTTTAGATGTTAAGAATGGACGTGTAGTTAAAGGTATTAATTTTGTTGATTTAAAAGACGCTGGTGATCCTGTTGAACAGGCAAAAATTTATTCTGATGGTGGAGCGGATGAAATTTGTTTTTTAGATATTACTGCTTCGAATGAAAATAGAAATACTATTTATGATGTAGTCAAGAAAACTTCAAAGAAATGTTTTGTTCCTTTAACTGTTGGAGGTGGTGTTAGAAGTGTTGAGGACATAAATAAACTTCTTAATTGTGGGGCTGATAAAGTGTCAATCAACACTGCTGCAGTTCAAAATTTAAGGGTAGTAGAAGAAAGCTCAAAAAAATTTGGTTCACAATGTATTGTTGTTGCAATCGACGCAAAAAAAAATGGAAATAAATGGGAAATTTTTACTCATGGTGGAAGAAACAATACGGGAATTGATGCAATAGAATTTTCAAAAAAGATGGAAGACAGCGGAGCAGGTGAACTTTTAGTTACTTCAATGGATAGGGACGGTACTCAAGTTGGATATGATATTGAATTAATGTCAAATATATCATCAAAAGTTAATATTCCTGTAATTGCATCCGGTGGGGTCGGTAATCTAGATCATTTGGTTGATGGAATTAAATTAGGAAATGCAAGCGCTGTTTTAGCTGCATCTATATTTCATTATGGCAAACATTCTGTTAAAGAGGCTAAGGAGTATTTGGATTCAAAAGGAATTCCTGTTAGAATTTAGTATGCTTAACAATTTAGAAAACCTTATTAAACTTGCAAGAGAAAGAAAATCTTCTCCAGTTGAAGGTTCATACACTAATAAATTGCTTACTGATAAGTCATTTAGCAAAGCAAAAGTTTTAGAGGAAGTGGATGAATTAATAGAGGCAGTTGAACAAAATTCAAATAAAATTCATGAGGCTGCTGATGTATTTTATCATTTGCTAATTTATCTCGAGGCAAATGACATAAAAATTGAAGAAGTGATGTCAGAGTTAGAAAAAAGAAAAAAATGAGTTACGATGATAATAATATTTTTGCAAAAATTTTACGAGGGGAGATACCTTGTAATAAAATTTACGAAGATGATTTTGTTTTTTCATTTTATGACATTAATCCTCAAAAAAAAATTCATGCTCTAGTAATCCCAAAAGGCAAATATGTAGACCTTGATGATTTTAGTGTTAATGCTTCATCTGAAGAAATGGTTGGATTACTTAAAGGCATGAATATTGTTGCAAAAAAACTAGGTATTTCAACAGAAGTAGGCAAGGGCTATAGAGCTCTAGCTAATGTAAGTCATCATGGTGGTCAAGAGGTCCCTCACTTACACTTTCATTTGTTTGGAGGTGAAAGAGTTGGAAAAATGGTTGAGTGACACAGCAAGTAAAAAGAAATTATTTAGAGATAACTTCTCTAAAAGAACTCAAAGAAGGCAAAAAACCAACCGAAGATTATTCATTAAATTTAATTGATCCAGTTGATTTTCAGTTAAATAAATTTTTTTACAAAAATATTGGAAAAAAACATAAATGGATAGATAGACTTGCATGGTCCGAAGAAAAATGGATTAGCTATGTATCTTCTGTGAATGTAAATACTTATGTTTTGAAGCATAAAGATGATCTAGTTGGATTTTTTGAATTAATTTTACATCAAGATAATAAAGAGATTGAGATTGCTTATTTTGGAATTTTAGAAGAATACCAAAATAACAAATTAGGTTCATATTTGTTATCAGAGGCTATTAAAGAATCTCTAAGTAAAACAAATATTGAACGTGTATGGCTCCATACATGCTCCCTCGATCACAAAAATGCTTTGCAAAATTATTTGTCGAGAGGAATGAAAATATTTAAAACAGAAGTTTTGAATATTTAATTTTGCAATGGAAGTTTAAATAAATTTTTAGAAATTACCCTATTTTTTCGAATAGATAAAAGATATGTAATATTAAAATTTTGAAGAGCATCTTTATTTTGCCATCCAATTAAATCAAATGTTTTGTTGTCAAAAAAAATATTTAATTCAGTATTCTCATCTAAAATTTTATAAGTGATTAAATTTCCATCAATTATTCTCTCCTGTAAAGAATTTATTTTTTTTATCAAAAAATTTTTGTCTAAAATATAATTTAGTGGGGTTTTGTCTAATGAATATCTGTAATAACTCGATCTAGTTTTTATGACCAAAGATTTTCCATTTGATACCAAAATTTTATTATTGCTTCTTGAATATTCACAGAATATTTTCTTTGGATATTCTACAGTGCAATGTCCATTTTCTATTTTACCATTAATATTTTGTTCAAAATTGAAATCAAAGTTTTCAGTATTATTTAAATTTTTAATAATTTTATTTTTTACATCAGCATTTACATCGGTAATAAAAAAAAAAAATAAAATTACAACAGTAAATTTAAACATTAAAGGACATCTCTTTTGCCAACATGATTTGCTTTGCTAACAACTCCATTAGCTTCCATCATATCAATTATACGAGCTGCTCTATTGTAGCCGATTTGAAGTTTCCTTTGTAAAAATGAGGTTGATGCTTTGCCTTCAGATCTTATAATTTCCAAAGCTTGCTGATAAAGTTCATCTTTATCACCTTGATTTTGATTTTCTTCAATTTCCTTTTCGTCTGCAAAATTTAATATTTCGTCAACATAATCTGGTTCAGCTTGAGATCTTAAAGAATTATTAATTTTTTCAATTTCATTATCTGAAACAAACGGAGCATGTATTCTGACTATACGATTTGCTGAGGACATATATAGCATGTCTCCTTTTCCTAACAGCTGTTCAGCCCCTTGTTCACCTAAAATTGTTCTACTATCTATTTTTGATGTTACTTGAAATGATATTCTTGTTGGAAAGTTAGCTTTAATTGTTCCAGTAATTACATCAACACTTGGTCTTTGTGTTGCCATTATAATGTGAATTCCAGCAGCCCTTGCCATTTGTGATAATTTTTGAATATAGTTTTCAATTTCTTTTCCAGCTACCAACATTAAATCAGACATTTCATCAACTACAACTATAATGTATGGCATTGGAAGTTTATGTTTTGTGTTATAACCATCGATATTTCTAACACCTTCTTTTGTCATCAATCTATATCTACTCTCCATTTCTTTAACTACCCAGCCAAGAACCGAAGCAGCTTTTTTGGCCTCTGTTATTACAGGACACAATAAATGAGGAATGCCCTCATATGCTGAAAGTTCAAGCATTTTTGGATCTATTAATATAAATTTACATTTATCAGGTGTGTGTCTGTAAAGTAGAGACAGAATAATTGTATTAATACATACTGATTTACCTGATCCAGTTGTACCAGCAATAAGTAAATGTGGCATTGAAGATAAATCTCCTACTACAGGGTTACCAGAAATACTTTTACCTAAAGCTATAGGTAGTTTGATGTCTTTTTTTTTAAAATCAGAATTACTAATAATCTCACTTAAGAACACATTTTCTCTAACACTATTTGGAAGTTCGATACCAACAGTATTGCTTCCAGGGATTGTTGAAATTCTTGCAGACTCAGAGCTAGTATTTCTAGCTATATCGTCTGACAAATTAATTATTTTTGAAACTTTAACACCTGCAGCAGGCTCAAATTCATTTAATGTAACAACAGGTCCATGACTCACTTTTTTAATATTTCCATTAACACCAAAATCTAATAATATTTTTTCAAGAAAATCAGGATCGTGAGTTTCTTTCTTATCAGAAATCGCTCTTTCTTTTTTCCCAGGAAATTTTAATAAATCTATGTTAGGAAGTTTAAATTTAACTTTATTTTCAGTTTTATCCTCAGCTCTAATAAAAGGTAAATCTTCTTGAATAAGATTTTTTATCTCATCTTGAGGAATATATTCACTAATAATCTCATTTTTATTTGTATAATTTTTTTCTTCTTTTTTACTCAATAATTTAAATAATTTTTTTACATTCAAATAAAAATTAATTGGTTGGAAATTTATACTAATTAAAAATAATAAAATAATAACTATGATTAATACATAAAACGAAATTGTTTCATTAATTATAATTAATGAATTTAAAAAACTCTGATTTAGATAATGACCTACAAATCCACCGTTTCCATTTATATAAAGAGTAAATGCATCTGGAAAAAAATGAGATAAAAAAAGGGTCCCAAAGATTGTATAAATTATTACAAAAAAAATATTCTCTATAATTAAAAAAAATTCTTTTAATCTAAAAATATTGATTCCAGTAATTACTAAGGTAATTGAAAACATATATGAAACTAATCCTAGAGATTGAAAAAATAAGTCCGAGACAAAACTGCCTTGAAAACCCAGAATGTTTTTTATTTCAGTATTTGAGGGGAAAATAAAATTTGGATCCTCTGGAGAATATGATGTGAGAGCCAATAGAAGTAGCACTCCTGAACTAAAAATTATGATTCCAAAAATTTCAGCAAGTCTTTTAATAGTAAAATTAATTAATAAATTAGCAGTTTTTTTAATATCCATATAATGAATCAATTTAATCACTTTGTATCATCTAATTTTTGTTGTTAAAATTAAAAATAATATGAGAGTTTGTATACTTGGATCTGGTTTATCAGCTTTAACATTGGCAAATGCTATGGTAAATGAAAATATTTGTGTAGATATACTTCTATCTCAAAAAAAGCACATTATTAATAAATCAAGAACAATTGGTATCTCAAAAAGTAATTTTGATTTTTTTAATCAGAATATTATTAATATCGAGAAAATAATCTGGAAAATTAAAAAAATTGAAATTTTTACTGAAAATTTTAATGGTGAGAAAATATTAAATTTTGGAAGTAGTAGTGACCAACTTTTTTCTACTGTAAAAAATATTAATTTATATGATGTTTTACATAAAAACTTAAAAAGTAAAAAAAATCAAAAAAAAATAAAATTTAATAAAAAACTTTCAAATATCAAAAACTATGACCTAGTAATAAACACAGATTATTCAAATTCTTTGACTAAAAAATTTTTTAATAAAAGAATAGTTAAAACTTATAATAGTTTTGCATATTCAACTATAATTAATCATCAAGAAATAAAAAATGATGTTGCAATGCAAATTTTTACAAAAAAAGGACCATTGGCATTTTTGCCTATTTCTAAAAATTATACTTCAATTGTGTATTCTGTACATAATTCGAAAAATCAAATACAAGAAAGTATTATTGATCTAATTAAATATTATAACACCAAGTACAAAATTAAAAAAATTACAGACTTCGAAAATTTTGAATTAAAATCGTTTTTTTTGAGATCATATTATAATAAAAATATATTAGCTTTTGGTGACTTACTGCATAGAATACATCCTCTTGCTGGACAAGGTTTTAATATGACCATAAGGGATGTGAAAATTTTAACAGAAATAATAAGAGAAAAACTTAGCTTAGGTCTGCCTATTGATCATTCTGTAAATAAACAATTTGAAAAAAAAATTAAACACAAGAATTATATTTTTTCAAATGGTATAGAATTAATTCATGAATTTTTTAATTTTGAAAGAAAATTTAATAACCCTTTTTTAAGTCAATCTGTTCAATTAATAGGAAAAAATAGATCGGTTAATAAATTTTTCACAAAAATTGCCGATGAAGGATTAATATTTTAATTTATTGAATCGTTGTGTTGTTAAAATCATCAAAAGTATATGTGCTCAAAATTTGGGAGATTTTGTTTTTTCTTATATCTAAATTTTCAGCCTCTAATAATACCTGTTTTTCTTCTAGAGAAAATGGAGAAGCCATAGCAAGTGCATTAATTGTTTCATCTAAACTCTGATTTTCTAAAGCTTTCCAATTTATTATGAAGCCTCTTTTTTCAAACAAAGACTTTAAATCTTTAAAAATTAATTCAAGATCTGAAAATTTTAAATTTTCTTTTTTATCATTTAAATCGTGAATAAAATCTTTAAAATTTACCTCTAAAACTCTATATTTATGATCTGTATTGATTTCTTTAATACTTTTAAACCTTATCAATCCTTTTAACTCAATTAAATATCTGCCATCATCAGTTTCTCTAAAACTAGTAATTTTCCCCATGCAACCTACGTTATGAAGCTCTGGTATATACTTTTGATTATCTATATTTTTTGGTTGGATCATTCCTATTAATTTATTAGATTTCATACTATCATTTATCATGTCTAAATAACGAGGCTCAAAAATATTTAAAGGCACAGTTGTTTTTGGAAAAATAATAAAATTACTTAATGGAAAGACTGGAATTTTGTTTGGAAGCTCTTCTATTTTCATTAATAAAGAATTTATCATATATTGAATTTTTATTAATATTTAAGTTTGTCACAAAGCTAAATTGTCAATTTTAGAATTGATTAATTTGTCTCTTGCTTAATATTAAAAAAGCAACTAATTTCAACATTTAAATTATAAGCGGGCATAGCTCAGTGGTAGAGCGTCTCGTTGCCAACGAGAAGGTCGAGGGTTCGACCCCCTTTGCCCGCTCCAAAGGAAAAGTTTATGAGTGATTTAGCAAATAAAAAGTGTGTACCATGTGAAGGAAATATTCCTCCTTTTAATGCTGAAGAAATACATAAATATCTTAAAAAAGTTGATGGTTGGGAAGTTTTAGAAGATAAAATAGATGGTTTTCATTTAATAAAAAGCTTTAAATTTGAAAACTTTTTAAAAAGTCAAGAATTTGTAAATAAAGTTGGAGAAATAGCCGAGTCTGAAGGCCATCACCCTGATTTATGGTTTGGATGGGGTTATGCGAAAATTAAAATATACACACATGCAATAAAAGGTCTAGCAGAGAGTGATTTTATTCTTGCTGCAAAAATAGATCAAATATCTAATGCCTAAAGTGTCTTGTCTTTGAAAAAAGAAGCACAGTTTCGGTTTCATTTGCAAAATTAATTATTTCTTTATCTCTAATTGATCCAGATGGTTGAACTACGGCTTTAACTCCACATTGGACTAATTTTTCAATACCGTCTACAAAAGGAAAAAATGCATCTGAGGCAGCAACTAAATTATCTTTCTGAAGATTAAATTTTTTCATTTTATTTATTGCTATTTGACAGCTGTCCAATCTACTTGGTTGACCAGAACCAATACCTACAGTTGTTTCGTTAGATGCTAACACAATTGCATTTGATTTGACATACCTACATACATTAAATGCAAAAATTAGATCTTTAAGTTGTTTAATTGTTGGTTTTTTTTTTGAAACAATTTTAAAGTTTTTTTTTGAAAATAAATTTAAATCTTCAGATTGTAACATTATTTCTTGGTTAAATGATAAAAACCTCAGAAGTTCTACAGACTTATAATTTTTTCCATCAATTAATCTCAGATTTTTTTTAGCTTTTAAAATTTTGATAGCACTATTATCAAACCCATTTGCAATTATCACTTCTAAAAATAACTTATTCAATTCCTCAGCTAAATTTTTTGTAATTTTAAAGTTACAAGAAACTATTCCACCGAAAGCACTTACAGGATCACAAGAAAGAGCAGATTTAAAACTTTCTAAATGATCATTTTTAGAAGAAACTCCACACGGGTTTGCATGTTTAACTATGACAGTTCCCTTACCTTTTGGTAAAGATCTTGAAATAGTAAGAGCACTAAATATGTCATTATAATTGTTGTAACTTAGTTGTTTTCCATGAATTTGTTTTAAATCTTTACTCGAACTACTTGAATAGATTGCACTTTGTTGATGAGGATTTTCTCCATATCTAAGTTGCTCTATTAGATTTCCATGAAAAATTTTTTTTCTTGGGAAAATAGTATTTGTTTTTTTGTTTAAATAGTTTGAAATTACAGAGTCATAATAAGCGGTCTCAGCAAACGCTATTCTTGATAGTTTTTCCCTAAAATTTAAAGAAGTAGATCCCTTGAATTTTTTTAGTTCTTGAATTAATTCTTTATATTGATCTGAAGACGTTATTATAGCTACATCATTATAGTTTTTTGCCGCAGATCTAACCATAGTAGGACCACCTACATCTATATTTTCTATGATTTTTTGATGATTATTTGTTTTTTTGAGAGTGTTTTCAAATGGATAAAAATTAACTATGACTAAATCAATATTCTCAAAATTATTATCTGTAAGATCTTTTAAGTGAGATTTTTTTTCTCTTTTATTTAAAATTCCTGCATGGATTTTTGGATGAAGAGTTTTTACTCTACCATCTAAAATCTCAGGGGAATTAGTAAAATCAGATACTTCTAAACAATTAAATTTTAACCTTTTAATTTCCTTATAAGTACCACCTGAGCTAATTATTTTAATTTTGTTCTTTTTTAAAATATTTAACAGTGATTTTAAATTTTTTTTGTCAGATACAGAAATAAGAGCTGTTTTAATTTTTTTCCCCATTATAATTTACTGATCTCCCATTTTATTATCTGCTCTTTTTCATTATTCATTCCTGAGATAAAAATATTCTTGTTTTCTTTGGATGAATTTTTATTACCGAAATATAAACCATTATCAATATTAATATCAAAGTTATCACAACTAAATTTCCAACCTTCTTCATCTATTTCAATCAGTATAGATTTGTTATCTTGTGTTTTCATTACTTTTGAGCTTGGATCAAGATGAAATCTTATATCAAATTTAATTTCTTTATCAGGTGTTTTTCTAAATAATTTATCATAGCCAATAAATTTCACTTGTTCTGGATAAAACTCAATTTCTCTTTCATAAATTGTTCCAAATTTAATTGAATACCCATCATGTACACCTGATATTTTCCAATAATTATTTTCAAAAACTACATTTTTTTTCGATACTTTAAGCCCTCTATCAATAATTAAACTTTTTTTATGCTTAGTAAAATTACAAGAAGAATAATCTTCAATGGTTAAGGCGCAATGAAGAGAAGTACTTCTTGATAATTTATTAAATTTATTATTTTTATCTGAGTAATAACCAGCATTTGAAATTAATTTTTTTTCATTTGAAAATATTTCAAATGATAAGGCACCTGCCTGATAGTCATTGGAAAAGGTTTTGTTAGGACTAGAACCAATATCAGCAGCAAGAATTATTTTTTTATTTTTAAGTATTGCATAACCTCCTAGTTCATTAATTTGATTTTTAAAAGTGTAACCAAACCTTTTCAAGTATTGATCAAATTCGTTATTATCAGAAGAATAATTACCATTAAAAAAAATATCTTGTTTTAGATTTTGCCAAATGAAAGCGTAACTTGAGCCTAAATAATAGATAGTTTCATCAATATATTCAGGAATTAAACTCTGAGATTCTTTAAACCACTCTCTAATTATTATAAAATATTTTAAATAAAATATTAATTGTCTGATATTTCTTGATTTTGTAAAACCCTGATTGTCGATTGAGGATTTAATTATATTTTTCAATAAATTTAATCCGTAAGTAAGATATTGTCTTTCATTCTTATAAGCCAAGCCGGTCAAAATTATTGCAGCACACCCAATCATCTTATTTTCTACTTCTTTTGGGTTTTTTATTTCATTCAACAAATGATTAGTTTGCTTCTGTATCATATGATCAAAAGTGGTTCTATATTCTTGATCACTATCTTCATAAGTAAGTTGATGATTTGATAACCATGAAATAATTCTTTTCGCTGTTAAATCAAATTCCCAACTCCTTTTTTGATATTTAGCGTTATTTGAAATCCAGTTTTTTATAACTGCTTGTGTTGTCTTTTTGGAGGATTTTAAATCTAAGCTGAAAAACCAAAAAAAATTATTTAATTTTTCATAATCTTTTGAGCTTAAATTATTTCCCCAAATTGATTCAATAGCAAAGTCTTCAATTTTATATTTTTTATTTTGGTATTTAATTATTGATGAAAGTAAATGAGGACTAGGTTTGTATTCAAAACTATTTTTAAAAGTTTTTGATATTTTCTTTTCATAGAAATTTGAATTTTGATAAATTGATTTAAAAATTTCTTTTATATCAGAATAAAATTGACCTAAAATGCCTAAGGAATTAGTGTTAATCATTAACTTATTTTAATTTTAATAAATTAATATTTTTCTTAATATCTCCATCATTACTTTTAAATACTGTAGTACCAGAAACAAGAATGTTTGCACCTGCATCAATTGCACTTTTGCAGTTATCAAAATTTATGCCACCATCAATTTCTATGTCAAAATTTAATTTTTTTTGTTCCCTTATTTTTTTTAATTCTTTAACTTTATTTAAAACTTCTGGCATAAATTTTTGACCTCCGAATCCAGGATTTACACTCATAATTAGGACTAAATTTATTCGATCTAATAAATCTAAAATCAAGTCAATTTTAGTTTCGGGATTGAGTGAAACCCCAACTTTTTTATTTTTTTCTTTTATTTTTTTAATTGAATTTAATAAATTATCAGTTGCCTCCGGGTGAATAGTAATTATATCTGCTCCCGCATCAGCGTAGGCTTCTATGTATTTATGAACTGGTGAAATCATTAAATGAACATCAAATTTTAATGAACAATGTTTTCGAAGAGCTTTAATTACAGGAGGTCCTATTGTTAAATTAGGAACAAAATGACCATCCATTACATCCACATGAATCATGTCAGCTCCACCTTCTTCAAGTCTCTTTATTTCTTTACCTAATTGACTAAAATCAGCAGATAAAATAGATGGTGAAATTTGTATATTTTTCATCGATTACTAAATTAACTAGTATCAATTTTAAAAATTAAAATGAATTAAAAAATTGATAAATTTGTCTAGAAATTTCACTCTCCAAAGGAAATGATAACATTCCCATCACTGAATAGCCTAAGATCCAAGGCATAAGATAAAATCTTATCATGTAAAAAAACCATGCAACATATAAGGGCACCAATGGTCCAATGATAAATGAAGGAGTTATTGGTTTAAATAATCTTATTAAAGGGTTTGTATATTTAACGAATACTCTCATAAAAAAAAACTGAGAGTCTTCTCTTTGAAAAATATTCATTGCTACTCTTCCAATAAGAGTCCACATGATGATCCCAAGCAGATAATCTATAAAATATATTAAAGGATGAAAATTTGCTGACATTCAAAATTTATATTGGAAAAAGTATTGAAATAAAAGGGGCGAAATTAATCGCCCCTTTAAAAGATTATTATTTAGTGTGATTTACCAAGAATTGATTTACCACTTGGTACACGTACATCATCAACCATTTTTTGAGTAGCTTTATCTGGTTCTGCAGTCATTAAACTAACTACTACCATTAAAACTAAACTTACAGCTGATCCGAAGATACCAAATGTTAACTGTGTAATTCCTAAGAAACCACTTCCACCAGTTCGTACCCAAACTAAGTACCACGCACCGGCGATTAGACCACCTAGCATACCAGCAATCGCACCTTGTCTATTAGCTCTCTTCCACCATACACCAAGTACAAGTGGGAAGAACAATCCAGACATCGCAAAATCAAAAGCCCAGATAACCGAACCTAAGATTCCTTGAATCTCCATTGCTGCAATAGTTGCTCCAGCAAAACCAATTATTACAAGTAATACCCTTGCAACAAGTAGTCGTTTTGCAGTTTCCGCTTTTGGATCAATGATCTTATAGTAAACATCATGTGATATAGCGTTTGCAATTGCTAGAATCAAACCATCAGCAGTAGACATGGCAGCTGCCATACCTCCTGCAGCAACTAGACCTGAAATTACATAAGGTAATCCAGCTATCTCTGGTGTTGCTAATACAACGGCTTTACCACCCATGAAGAACTCATTTAATTCTAGAGTTCCATTTCCGTTAAAGTCGCTGATAAACATTAGGTTTGCTTGGTTCCAGTTTTGGTACCAATCTATCGCTTCCACTTCTGCAAATGTCTTACCGATAATACCAGTTGGTAAATTCGGGTCGATCAATGATAACTTAGATAACGTAGCTAACATTGGAGCAGAAGAATAAAGTAGGAAGATAAAGAATAATGACCAACCTACTGATTTTCTAGCTGCTTTTACACTTGGAGTAGTAAAGTATCTCATCATAACGTGCGGTAATGAAGCTGTTCCCATCATCATCGCTAATGCTAATGAAATAAATGCCCAAGGTGTAGCGTTCACTGCAGAGTGAGCTTTAGTTATTCCTGCTAAGCCTTTAGGTACTGATTTTAGATCAGCAGCCGCGTTTTTAACAAAACCGAACTGTTGTTCTAATTCACCAATTCTAGCTACCTCGTCAGCTAACATAAAGTGAGGGAAGAAACCCGCACCCATTTTGTTACTGATCCAGAATACTGGAAGTAAGTAAGCTATAATTAGTACAATGTATTGTGCAACCTGTGTCCAAGTTACCCCTCTCATACCACCTAACATTGAACATAATAAAATACTTATTAGTCCAACATAAACTGCGTATTGGAATGGAATATCAAGTGCAACAGATGCAATAGTACCCGTAGCGTTAATTTGTGCAGTCACATAAGTAAATGAAGCAACAGTTAAAACTACAACTGCGCTAAATCTTGCTAAATTACCACCGTATCTAGTACCTATAAAATCTGGAACTGTATAACAGCCAAATTTTCTTAAGTATGGTGCTAATAAAGATGCAACAAGCACGTAACCACCAGTCCAACCTACAAGTAGAGCCATATAGCCGTAACCTTTAAAGTAAATACCACCCGCCATTGCAACGAATGAAGCACCAGACATCCAGTCTGCTGCAGTCGCCATTCCGTTAAAGACTGTTGGTACTTGCCTACCAGCTACGTAATATGCATCTGCTTGGGCTGTTCTTGATAGCCAACCGATTAATGCATAGATGAATACAGTAAATGCAACGAAAGCGATACCGATCGCTTTAGCTGTCATACCCATCTGTTCAGCAATTGCCATAATGATTATGAAACCTATAAATCCTCCGGTATAGATCCCGTAAACTTTAGGCAAATTATCTATGAAATTACCTTTCATTATTCGTCCTCTCTTTCGCTAAAGCCGAACTCTTCATCGATTTTTTCTTGTCTATTCGCAAACCAGAAAATTAAGATTACGAAAGCACCAAGAGATCCCTGACACGTAAACCAATATGTCCATGGATAACCGAAAGGTCCTGTGACCTCGTTCATTTCAGCTCCAAAGAGAAAGATGCCAATTGAGAAAACAAACCAGATTGCTAATGTTATAAATAACAATCCCCTGGTTTTTTCCCAGTGTTTTTGTTGATTTGACATTTATACCTCTCTTTTTAGTTATAACTGGTTGAAACCATAACCATTATCAGAGCTTTGAAAACCCTAAAAATTGATCATATTAGGTACTTATTTACTTACTTTTTTAAGATATAATTGGCGCACATACAAATTAACATGGGAAAATACAAATTAACTTGGAGAGATGTAAAATTTGAGGATTTTAAAACATATTTATTCGCTATGTTTAAGGCTTTTATTCCCAAAAAAAAAATAAAAAATGTAGATGAACTAGAACAATTTATCCAAACAAAATCTGCCTGGGCCACTCAAGTTACTTTATATAATTATCTAAAAACTAGAATGGGAACAAGATATGTTCTCCATTTTGATAATGATGAATTTATGTCATCAGTAAATCTTGCTAAATGGAATATTTATTCAGTTGCATTACAAGATTTAACTTTTTTTACCTTTTCATATTTAAAAGTTAATTTTAATTATCAGGATATTCATAAAGCAAACGAAATTTTCAATAAAATTTTAGATGACGAAATTTCTAATAAGATGCCATTAGATATTATTGATGAAGCTAGAAAAAGTTTTGACGAACGATTAGAGAAAATAAATTGGGATGGGTATTACCAAGACTTACCTTTTAATCCTAGTGCTCTTTCTTTATATAAGTGGGCTCCAATTGCAGACGAATTAAAAACTTTAGATCGAAAGATTGTTTTAAATTCGATGATTTTAAAATGGGATGTTGTTAAACAAGAGTTTAAAGATTTAATTCAGTTTTAAATATTTTTTCTATTATCTACCAAACTATCAACTACACTAGGATCTGCTAGAGTAGTTGTATCGCCTAATTCACCATGCTCATTAGCAGCTATCTTTCTTAAAATTCTTCTCATTATTTTTCCAGATCTTGTTTTGGGAAGACCAGGAGTAAAATGAATTAGATCTGGAGTTGCCAAAGGTCCGATTTGTTTTCTAACCCAAAGTTTTAGATCTCTTTCAAGTTCACCTGTTTCTGATTCTCCAGCATTCAAAGTTACATAGCAATATAAACCGTTACCTTTAATATCATGAGGATAACCTACTACAGCGGCCTCAGCTACTTTTGGATGAGCAACAAATGCACTTTCAATTTCAGCAGTCCCAAGGTTGTGTCCAGAAACAATAATTACATCATCTACTCGACCAGTGATCCAGTAATAACCATCTTTGTCTCTTCGACATCCATCACCAGTAAAATATTTTCCGTTAAATTGAGAGAAGTACGTATCAATAAATCTTTGATGATCTCCATATACTGTTCTCATTTGCCCAGGCCATGATTGAGCTATACATAATCTTCCTTCACCAGCTCCTTTTATTTCTTTACCATTTTTATCAACTAGAACCGGCTTAATTCCATAGAAAGGTTTTGTTGCAGATCCAGGTTTAAGAGGAATAGCCCCTGTTTGAGGAGCAATCATTATACCTCCAGTTTCTGTTT
Source organism: uncultured Pelagibacteraceae bacterium (assembly GCA_902522385.1). Classification (GTDB taxonomy): domain Bacteria; phylum Pseudomonadota; class Alphaproteobacteria; order Pelagibacterales; family Pelagibacteraceae; genus Pelagibacter. The sequence continues at coordinate 1,257 of CABYVK010000016.1, read as the reverse complement.
GCCACCATGTATCTACAATTGGGCATTTAGAATTACCTACAGTTTTATAGTACCACATCCAAGCCTCTGGATTTATTGGTTCTCCTACGGTTCCTAAAAGTTTAAGTGATTTTCTTGAAGTTTTTTTAACTGGTTTATCTCCTTCACGCATTAAAGCTCTTATCGCAGTCGGAGCTGTATAAAAAGTATTTACTTTATATTTATCAACTATTTGCCACCATCTTGAACTATCAGGATAATTTGGAATTCCTTCAAACATGATAGTTGTGGCACCATTAGAAAGTGGTCCATAAATAATGTAACTATGTCCAGTTACCCAGCCAATATCAGCAGTACACCAATAAATATCTTTTGGTTTGTAGTTGAAAATATATTGATGAGTCATTGATGCGTAAACCATATAACCACCAGTAGTATGAAGAACTCCTTTAGGTTTACCTGTTGAACCCGAAGTATATAAAATAAACAAAGGATCCTCAGCATTCATTTCTTCAGGTTCACAATGATTAGGAACATCTTTAATTAAATCATGATACCAAACATCTCTATTTTGATCCCAGTTGATATAATTACCTGTTCGTTTAACAACAATACATTTCTTAACATTTGGACAACTCATTAGAGCTTCATCAACTGTATATTTCAGCGGTATAGTTTTTCCACCCCGCACTCCTTCATCAGCAGTAATTATATATTCAGACTCGCAATCATTCACTCTTCCAGAGATAGAGTCTGCAGAAAAACCTCCAAAAATAATCGAATGAACTGCACCAATTCTCACACAGGCCAGCATTAAAATTGCTAACTCTGGTATCATAGTTAAATAAATTGTTACACGGTCACCTTTTTTAATTCCTAATTTTTTTAAACCATTTGCTGCTTTAGAAACTTTTTGATGAAGTTGTTTATAAGAAATTTTTTGACTATCTTTTGGATCATCTCCAACCCAAATAATTGCAGTTTTATCTTTTTTATCCTTTAAATGTCTATCAATGCAATTTGCAGAAGCATTTAAAGTTCCATCTTCAAACCATTTAATTTTTACTTCTTTTGTACTGTATTTTACGTCTTTAATTTTTTTATATGGTTTTATCCAAGTAATTCTTTTTCCTTCTTTCCTCCAAAATTCGTCATTGCTTTTTATAGATTGAGAATATTTTTGTTGGTATTTACTTTTATTTGCTAAGCTACTTTTAACCCATTCTGGTTTTGTTTTAATAACAACTTCAGGAGGTGTATTTCCATTTTCATTTTTTG
>CABYVK010000015.1 GCA_902522385.1 uncultured Pelagibacteraceae bacterium | reverse complement strand
GCTATCCCAATATGGTAATATTTTTTTAAAGTCATTTTTCCAGTCTCAATTTCGTCAATAGAAGAATTAAAACTAGGAAATTTCTTAAGTGATGCAACTAAAGCCTTTATTATAAATGCTAGAGGTGTAATTTTAATTTTTTCTCCAGTATAAATATCTGTTAATGAACTTCTAAAACTTTCCATCTCCGTTATGTCGGCTTCATCGTGATTTGTAACATGAGGGATTGTTGTCCATGAATTTGTGAGATATTTTGATGATAATTTTTTTACTCTTGGTATGTCTTTAATTTCTATTTCGCCAAAATCAGAATGTTCAAATTCGTTTTTAATTTTATCTGGTTTACTATCTTTCACTATAACGTTGTTTTTTGAATTAGATGAAACAAATTTTTTAATATCATCTTCAACAACTCTTCCATCTTTCTGACTTCCCGCTACTTGATTAATATCTACACCAAGTTCTCTAGCGAATTTTCTAGCTTTTGGACTTGCAGATGAAATGTCTGAAATATTATTTTTAGAAAAAGTTTTTTCTTGGATTTCAGTTTTTATTACCTCAATAATTTTTGACTCTTTTTCAATTTCTGGTTTTTCTTTTTTTTCTTTAACCTCTTCCTTTTTAAATTCAGAGGTATTTTCCACAGTTAAAATTAAGTCACCCTCAGAAACTTTATCTCCTACTTTTATTTTTAAATTTTTAATTTTACCTTCTAAATTTGATGGTATTTCTACGCTAGATTTATCACTTTCAATTGTTATTAAAGCATCATTTTTTTTAATTGATTGACCTTCAGAAACTAATACCTCAATAACCTCAACATCTTTAAAATCTCCAATATTAGGTACTTTAATCTCAGTTTCTGACATTTATAATTTTGTTGGCATTGGTTTGTTACTATCAATATTATACTTCTTGATTGCATCTTTTGCATATTTAGAAGTTATAAGCTGTTCTTTTGCCAAAATACTTAAACCGTAAGCAACCAAATGTTCTTTATCTACCTCAAAAAATTTTCTTAAATTTTTTCTTGTATCACTTCTTCCAAAACCGTCTGCTCCTAATGAATAAAAACTTTTATTAGTATAAGATCTGATTTGATCTGAATTCATTCTCATATAATCAGATGCAGCCATAATTGGACCCTCTGTTTGGCCCAGGCATTGCTCAACATAAGATTTTTTAGGTTCTTTATCAGGATTCAAAAGATTATATCTTTCTACCTCCATTCCATCTTTTCTTAATTCATTAAAACTTGTTACACTCCATATCTCGCTATCAATTTGGTAATCATTTTGTAAAATCTCTGCAGCAAAGATCATTTCTCTTAAAATTGTTCCTGATCCTAAAAGTTGGATTTTAGTTTTTTTGTATTTGTTAAATTCTTTTATTTTATACATACCCTTTAAAATACCTTCCTCACAATTTTTATCTTTTGGCATTTCTGGGTGTGAGTAATTTTCATTCATTGTTGTAATATAATAAAAAACATTCTCATTTTTCTCGTGCATTCTTCTTAAGCCCTCTCGAAAAATTACCGCTAATTCATAGTGAAATGTAGGATCATATGCTACACAATTTGGAATAGTTGATGCAATTAAATGACTATGCCCATCCTGATGTTGTAAGCCTTCTCCAGCTAGTGTTGTTCTTCCAGCCGTTGCACCCACCAAAAATCCTCTAGCCTGACTATCTCCAGCTGCCCAAGCTAGATCTCCTACTCTTTGGAAACCAAACATTGAATAAAAAATATAAATTGGGATCATTTCGATATCATGATTAGTATATGCAGTGGCAGCAGCAATCCATGAAGACATAGCCCCTGCTTCATTGATACCTTCCTCTAAAACTTGACCACTTTTATCTTCTCTGTAAGAACTTAATTGAGCTGCATCCTCAGGTTCATATTTTTGTCCCTCATGCGCATAAATCCCTATTTTTTGAAAAAATCCTTCCATACCAAACGTTCTTGCTTCGTCAGGAATAATAGGAACCAGTCTAGGAGATATATTTTTATCCCTTAATAAATTTGTTAACATTCTCACAAGTGCCATAGTAGTAGACATTTCTTTTTCACCAGTTGATACTTTCATGAAATCAAAAATATCTTTTGAGGGTGCTTTAATTGGTTTAGCGAAAGTCGAACGTTCGGGTAAATATCCACCTAATTTAATTCTTTTTTCTTTAATGTATTTTATTTCTGGAGATTTTTCGTCAGGCCTAAAGTATTCAATATTTCTAACCTGTTCATCTGTTAAGGGAACATCAAATCGATCTCTATAGTACATCAAGTCATCAACATCTAATTTTTTAGTTTGATGAGTAGTATTTACACTTTCTCCTGATTTTCCCATCCCATAACCTTTAATAGTTTTTGCAATTATCACTGTTGGGCTTCCCTGATGTTTAGTCGCTTTATCATATGCGGCAAAAACTTTATGAGGATCATGTCCACCTCTATTAAGTCTCCAAATGTCTGTATCTGACATACTTGAGACTAATTCTAATGTTTCAAGAGATTTTCCAAAAAACTTTTCTCTTACATAAGCACCATCTCTTGCTTTCATCGCTTGATACTCACCATCTACGGTTTCATTCATAATTTTTATTAAGTGACCAGTTTTATCATTAGCAAGCAATGAGTCCCAATATGATCCCCAAATAACCTTTATTACATTCCACCCTGCTCCTCTAAAACTTCCTTCAAGCTCTTGTATAATTTTTCCATTGCCTCTAACAGGACCATCCAATCTTTGAAGATTACAATTAATTACAAAAATTAAATTATCTAAATTTTCTCTTGCTGCGAGACCAATTGCTCCCATAGACTCTGGTTCATCCATTTCTCCATCACCTAAAAAAGCCCATACCTTTCTATCTTCATCTTTAATCAAACCTCTATTGATTAAATATTTCATGTACCTAGCTTGATATATCGCAAGCATTGGACCTAACCCCATAGATACAGTCGGAAACTGCCAAAATTTTGGCATTAGCCAAGGGTGTGGATATGACGATAGACCTCCAGGCTTTACCTCTTGTCTAAAACTATCTAATTGTTTCTCATTTAATCTACCTTCTAAGAATGCCCTTGCATACATTCCTGGAGCACTATGCCCTTGAAAATAAATTAAATCTCCACCAAATTTATTATTTTTTGCTCTCCAAAAATGGTTCATACCAACATCGTATAATGTTGCAGCAGATGCAAATGTACCAATGTGTCCCCCAAGCTCAGGGTGTTTTTTATTTGCTCGAACTACCATTGCTGCCGCATTCCATCTAATTAAAGATCTAATTCTTCTTTCAATATTTTGATCACCACTAGACTTTACTTCAGCCTCGGGGGGTATCGTATTAATGTAAGGTGTATTTTGAGTATAAGGAATATTCGCGCCCTCCCGATAAGCTTTGTTAATGAGTTCTTTAATTAAAAAATGAGCTCTGTGATTTCCATCTTTCGAAATAACTGCAGATAAAGACTCCAACCAGTCTTGAGTTTCAAGTGGGTCAATATCATAACCATTAACTACTTGTATTGTAGATTGTTTTTTCTCTATCACTGGTTCAGATATAATTTTTTTTTCAGCCATTGCTTCTTCAGCTTGTTTAATTATATTTTCAGTATCTTTTGGAAGAGTGCTTTCTGATGATGTTTTTGATGATGATGATGTAAGATTAAGCAATAAATCCCCTTTAGAAACTTTATCACCAACTTTAACTGCTAAATTATCTACTTTTCCAGCAATTGTAGAAGGGATTTCAACGCTTGATTTATCACTTTCAATTGTAACTATTGGATCATTTTCTTTAATTTGATCACCAGGTTTAACAAGAATCTCTATAACCTCAACATTTTCAAAATCACCAATGTCAGGAACAAGTAATTTTTCGCTCATTTTTTAAGATGTCTTATATACCCAAAAAAACATTATTGGATTTTATTTTATCACATTAATAAGGTTTTTTCGTTAATCTTATATGATTATTTTAGAAAAAATAAAAAAATAAATGAATATTAAGCTTTTTAGCTTCTCTCAATACACATAGCTATTCCCATACCACCACCTATGCAGAGTGCCGCACAACCTTTTTTTTTATCTTGCTTGATCATTTCATGGACAAGAGTGACCAAAATCCTTGCCCCAGAGGCTCCAATCGGATGACCTAAGGCAATTGCTCCGCCATTAACATTTACTTTTCGTTCAGGAATTTTTAATTCTTTAATTACTGCAATACTTTGTGCTGCAAAGGCTTCATTAATTTCAAATAAGTCTACTTCATCCATTTTCCAATTCGCTTTAGATAAAGCCTCTTTAATTGAAGGTATAGGTCCTAGTCCCATTAATGAAGGCTCAACCCCACAAGTAGCCCAAGATACAATTTTTACCAATGGCTCTAATGATTTTTTTTCTGCTTTCTCTCTAGACATTAAAACTAAGGCTGCAGCACCATCATTTATACCTGAGGAATTTCCAGGTGTTACAGTCCCATTTTCTTTAAATACTGTTTTTAATTTTTTTAGGTCATCTATATTTAAATTTTCTCTAGGATGTTCATCTTTTTCAAAAATAAATTTTTTATCACCATCTTCAATTTTTAATTTTATCAGCTCATCTTTAAATCTATTTTCGCTATAAGCTTTTTCTGTTTTTTTCTGAGAATTTAAAGAAAAATTATCTTGTTCATCTCTAGAAATTTTATATTTTTCAGCAACATTCTCAGCTGTGACACCCATATGATAATCATTAAATGAGTCTAGCAGACCATCTTTTATCATTGTATCTATTAATTTATTTTCAGAAAATTTTTTATCTTCTCTATAATAAATTGCATGAGTTGCTCTAGACATGTTTTCTTGACCACCCACAATGACTATTTTATTTTCTCCTAAACAAATTGATTGATATCCTGAAACAACAGATCTTAATCCAGATCCACAAACCTGATTAATAATATGAGCAGGTTTAGAAACTGGTACTCCAGCACCAATTGAAGCTTGTCTGGCAGGGTTTTGCCCAAGTCCAGAAGTTAAAACGTGTCCCATAATCACTTCATCAATCTCCTCTAAATTTAATTTTGATTTATAAATTACTTCTTTAATTGCTATAGATCCTAATTTTGATGCGCTAAGATTTTTTAATGACCCTTTGTATCTTCCAATTGGAGTTCTTAGTGCTGAAGTAATAACAACATCCCTAGAATTTTTGCTCATAAGGTAATTAACATAATATTTTATAAGTTAAATTACATCAAAAACTTTGATATATGGGTTATATTATTAAAAAGGACCGCTGGCCAAATTGGATAAGGCGCTCGGCTACGAACCGGGAGATTCCAGATTCGAGTTCTGGGCGGTCCACCAAAAAGGAAACAAAAAATGTTTAATTGGCTTTTGAATGCATCTTTACAAAAATCAGTAATTTATTTTTTCATAATTATTTTAATTATTTTATTAATTTTAACATTTGTATTATAAAAAATTATGAGCAATAAATTTGAGCAAATAAGTATTAAACCTGGATTTATGAAACACAATGGGGGTGTTTTATTTAGATCTATTTCAGAAAATGAATACGAATTTAAGTCTATAATTAATGAAAATCATTTGAATGCTGCTGGAATAACTCATGGAGGCTATTTGGCTGCACTAATAGATGCAGGGGCAGGAACAGCTGCACATAGAGCGGCTGGAAATGCTCCATGTGTAACTATTTCTTTAGATATAAAATTTATAGGTGCTTCAAAAGTTGGAGATGAAATTATTGGTCATACAAAAATTTTAAAAAAAACTAATACTCTTGTTTTTTTATTTTGCGAATTAAAGTGTAATGATAAAATAATTACTTCTGCATCCGGAGTATGGAAAATTATTAAAATAAAACCTTCTAATTTAGGACCTGGTGGGTAATTTTAATCTTTTCTTTTTAAGTTAAAGTAGCCAAATACCACTAAAAATAATATTGCTATGGGATAAACAATATTTTTTGATGGTCTATCTGAATTTTCTATTTTAAATTCACTAATATAGTCTCCCATTTCAAGACCATTTTTTTTTGCTTCTCCATTCCATTTCAAATTATCAACAACTACTTTGTTGTCTTGTTCCAATAATGTAATTCCATAGTCCTCTAAGGTAAACTTGTCCTCAAAAGTATTTTTTGATATCACAAATAATTTGTATCTTTCTCCATATAAACTAGGCCTTGTAATTTTTATTTGAATTTCTTTTGTTGGGTCTAATTTTATTGAATTAATTTTAGTAATTTCTTTATAATTATATTTTGGATAGAATTTGTTCAAAACAAAGTTAGGCGATAACAAGGAAATAGAAATTACTAAAAAAATAATTATTTCATACCATTTAAGTTTATTAAAAAACCACCCTTGAGTAGCTGAGGTAAATACTAAAATCCCAATTAAAGAAGTTACAATTACAATCAATCCATGCCAAATATTTTCAATACCAATTAGTAAAAGTTCATGGTTAAATAAAAATACAATCGGTAAAATTCCTGTTCTTAAACTATACCAAAAAGCTTGCACACCTGTTTTTAAAGGATCTCCACCAGATATTCCTGCTGCCGCATAAGAGGCAAGTCCTACAGGCGGTGTTACGTCAGCCATTAAACCAAAATAGAAAACAAATAAATGAACTGCTATTAACGGAAAAATAAAACCTGAGGCATTTCCAACATCAACTAAAACAGTCGCCATTAGAGAGGCAACAACAACATAATTTGCAGTTGTTGGTAAACCCATTCCTAAAAGTAAACATAAAATGATTGTTAAAAATAATAAAATAGTAACATTATCCTTGGCTATAGATTCTATTACTATTATTAAATTAGTACTCAAACCAGTAGATCCAACTGCTCCAACAATAATTCCTGCCGTTGCGATTGCTATACCAACAGCAACCATATTTAGAGCCCCTTTTTCAAAACCAACTATTGTTTGATTAAACCATTCTTTAAGAGCGTCTTTTTTAATTTCATTTTTAATTAACAAATTTATCAAATTTACTAAAACCAAAGTAATTGTTGCATAAAAAATTGAATAAGAGGCAGTAAATCTTAAGTAAACTAAAGTATAAATTAAAACAAAAATTGGTATCAGAAAATGTATACCAGATAAAAAAGTTTTTTTTAAATGAGGAACATCTGCATCGTCCATCCCCTTAAGGTTTAATTTTAAAGCTTCTAAATGTGAAATATAGAATAATGCTATATAAGAAATAATTGCAGGTAAGAAAGCATGCTTAACTATTTCAAAGTAAGTTACACCAATAAAACTTGCCATCACAAATGCTGCAGCTCCCATAACTGGTGGCATAATCTGACCATTTACAGATGAAGAAACCTCAATTGCGCCAGCTTTTTCTTTTGAAAAGCCAGTTTTTTTCATAATTGGAATCGTAAATGTTCCAGTAGTAACTGTGTTTGCAATTGAAGATCCTGAAATTAATCCAGTCATACCAGAACCCAATATCGCTGCCTTTGCGGGTCCTCCTCGCATTTTTCCAACCATTGCAAAAGCTAGATCTAAAAAATATTTTCCTCCACCAGCAGTTTCAAGCAAAGCACCAAATAAAACAAATAAGAAAATAAAATCAACTGATACCCCAATTGGAATTCCAAATATTGCTTCTTGATCAAGCCACTGAAAGCCTACAAGTCTATTTAAAGATAAACCACCATGAGAAATTATTTCAGGTGCATATCTCCCAAAATATGAAAATAATAAGAAACAACTAGCAATAATTACTAAAGGTAAACCAATTGCTCTTCTAGTGGCTTCTAAAAGAATTAAAATTCCGCATCCACCTAAAATCAACTCTAATGGAAAATTGAATTTATCTGTGATTTTTAGATTAAGAAGAACACCACCTCTCTCAACTAACTGATCATAAAAAAAATAAATATAAAGACACGATATTGCTCCCATAAAACTGATTAAAACATCAAAAAATGAAATTTTCTTACCCTTTGATATTGGGTAAATTAAAAAAGCCAAAGTTAAAGCAAAACCTAAATGAATTGCCCTCGCTGGCAATCCCTTAAACATTCCAAAATTTAACATAAATGGAAATGGTGATGCGTACCAAAGTTGAAATAATGACCAAATAATTGCTATAGCTGAAACAATTTTCAAATGAAAACCAGAAATATTTCTGGTTGGTGATAAATCTTCGCTTATTTTATTTTTAATTTTAATACTGATTGAGTCGCTCATTAAAATTATTCATAGCATAAAAAAAAGGCCCGGTAAAAATTACCAGGCCTTTTTAATTCATTCAAATTAAATTACATTAACCCAGCTTCTTTATAGTATTTTATCGCTCCTGGGTGTAATGGAGCAGACAAACCATCTTTAATCATGTTCTTCTTTTCCAAGAAACCAAATGCTGGATGTTGTTTTTTAAAATCATCAAAATTTTCCATCACAGCTTTTGTAACTAAATAAACAAGCTCTTCAGAAACATCTGCAGAAGTAACAACGGTAGCTTTTACACCAAACGTTGTAGCATCTTTTTTCTGTTTGGTATAAGTACCTTTAGGAATAACAGCTTTTGCATAGTAATCTGCACCATCGATTAGACCTTGAACCTCAGGCCCTGTTAAATTGATTGGTGATGCTTTTGCTGCACAAGTTGCTGCTTGTTCCATAGCACCATTTGGAAACCCAACAGAATAACCAAATGCATCTATTTTTCCATCACATAGCGCTTTTACTTGCTCAGATGAGGTGAGTTCAGTTGTTGATTTAAAGAAACTATTATCAACACCCATTGCTTTCATTAACTCCTCCATAGTCCCTCTTTGTCCCGAACCAGGATTACCAATGTTAACAACTTTTCCCTCTAGATCAGCAAAATCTTTAATTTTTGCTTTTTTTCTTGCCCAAATTTGAAAAGGCTCATTGTGAACTGAAAATACAGCTCTTAAATTGCTAAATTGTTTTCCTTCCCATTTGCTTGAACCATTTACAGCGTGATACTGCCAATCAGATTGTGCAACACCAAATTGGAATTCACCAGCAGCTATTTGTCCAATGTTATAATTTGATCCACCAGTTGATGGAGCAGTACATCTATAAGCTTTTGCTGTACCTTTTTTTCTTCCATGTTCAGCACTAATTGCTGACTTGTGAAGCATTTTACATATAGCGTTTCCTGTTTGGAAATATACTCCTGTAGGTCCGCCTGTTCCTATCGTAAAGAACTCAGCTGATTTAGCAACAGTTGTCAAAGACAAAGATGCAAATAAAATCAGTAAAGCACTTGATAGAGATGTGATTATTTTTTTCATTATTTACCCCTCTATATTTATATGTCGTTATTTTTATAAATTTATTCTAACAAAAAACAATCATAGGTGTACAGAGCGATTTTATAAGTTTTCTGACCAATTATTTAGTTTATTAACACCTTCAACCACTTTTGGTGCAAACTTATTGATTAAATTTTCATCAATTTTTTTATTTTCATCAATATTCTTCATAAACTCTTGTCCATCAAAATCTGTAAAACTTAATCTTGCTATCATTTTATCTGGATTAAATCCAAAATCAGAACCAGGTAACAATGCTACTCCAGTATTATTTAATATATCATTACACATATCTGATGAAGTTTTAAATCTATTGTTTAAAAATTCTGGCATCAAATAAAACCCTCCTTCAGGTTCATTGATCAATACCTTATTTGATTTTAAATTTAAAAAAACATATTTACCAACTGCACTTAAAATATTTATTGATTTTGTAATATAATTTGAATGATCATTTTCGTAAGCTTTGATTGCTGCATACTGAATAGGTGCGCTCACAGCGGAAAAAGTTTCACTAGCTAATACATTGATCATATTTTTTATGTTATTCAATTCATCTGGGATTATAAAATAACCAAGTCTCCATCCCCCTGCACCACACCATTTACTAAGTCCAGTACTTATAATTGTTTTTTCAGGACAATAATTTGAGATAGATTTAAAATTTTTTGAAAATGTTAATTCTGAATATATTTCATCTGATAAAATTATAAGATTGTATTTTTTTGCAATTTCTGAGATTTCTTCTAGTTTATTACAAACTTGTCCGGAAGGATTATTTGGTGAATTTAAAAACAATAAATAATTTTTATTTTTATCTTTTGAGATAATTTCCTCAATTTGTTCTCCATTAGGAAACCAGTTGTTTTCTCTTTCTGTTTGAATAATTTGAATTTTATTCCTCCCCAAAATAGCTTGTGGTGCATATGAAACCCAACTCGGTGCTGGCAATATAATGTCACCATCAAAAATTACATGCAGTAAAAACATTAATTCTTTAGATCCTGGTCCAATTATTACATTGTTCGCTTTATATTTATAATTTTTTTTTTTGGATGAATATTTTGCTACAGCTTCTCTTAACTCCTCTAGACCCTGCATAGGTAAATATTTATTTTGATAAGCGTTTTTTTTTAATTCTTCAACAACATCTTCAGGTACTTTAAATGGTGATTGTCCAAAACCAAATTTAAAGATTTCTATTCCTTGTTGTTCTAGTTGTTTTGAAGTTTCGTTAATAGCAAGAGTAGATGATGGCTTAAGGTCTTTGAAAAGATTTTTTAACATTTATTCACTCAATTCTTTTAAATTATTAAATTGTTCAAGAGCTTCTGGATTTGCTAAAGCCTCAATGTTTTTTATTTCACTTCCTTCTATCTTACTTTTAACTGCCAGTTCAACTATTTTGCCACTTTTTGTTCGAGGAATATCTTTAACAACAATAATTTTACTTGGAACATGTCTGGGAGATGCATTTTTTTTTATTTGTAATTTTAATTTATTAATTAATTTTGATGTTAATAGATAATTTTTGCTCATTACAATAAACAGAACTATTCTAACATCATTCTCCCATGATTGTCCTACAACTATAGATTCTTTTATTTCTTCGAACTTCTCAACTTCTGAATATATCTCTGCTGTTCCAAGTCGGACACCTCCTGGATTTAAAGTGGTATCTGATCTTCCATGAATTATATATCCACCATTATTCTTTTTCTCTGCATAATCTCCATGGTGCCATATATTTTTAAATTTATTGAAATAAGCATTCTTGAATTTAATATCATTTTTATCATTCCAAAACTTTAAAGGCATTGATGGAAAAGGATTTTTACAAACAAGTTCACCCTTAATATTTTTTAAAGACTTCCCTTTATCACTTAGAACATCTACATTTAAAGCCAAACCATTGTTTTGTATTTCTCCTAAATTTACTGACTGATATAAATTTCCTAAAACAAAGCATGAAACAATATCAGTACCACCAGAAATAGACGACAAGTGCACATTTTTTTTAATATGCTTATAAACATATTTAAAACTTTCCTCTGAAAGAGGTGACCCAGTTGAGCAAATTGTTCTTAATTTTTTTAGTTTGAACTTATATTTTAAATTTGGTTTAAACTTTCTTAAAGCATCTACGTACTTAGCACTTATTCCAAATAAAGTTATTTTTTCTCTTTGTGCTATTTTCAAGAGCAAATCGGGTGATTTAAACATTGGAAATCCATCAAAAAGAACAATAGATGCCTTAGAAGCTAATGAACTAACTAACCAATTCCACATCATCCACCCACATGTTGTAAAATAAAAAACGTTATCATTTTCTTTAATATTACAATGTAATTGATGTTCCTTCATATGCTGTATTAAAACACCACCAGATCTATGACAAATACATTTGGGTTTTCCAGTAGTTCCACTTGAGTATAATATTGCCAACTCTGTTTCAAAATCAAATCTTTCAAAGTTAAATTTTTCATCACTAGTTTGAATTAATTTATTCCATTTAAAAAAATTAATTTTTATAAATTTATTTTTATTTTTAATAAACTTTTTTCCAGGATAGTTGCTAATTACAACACTTTTAATTGATGGGATAAATTTTAAAATCTCTGGAAGTCTTTTTAAAACATCTATTTTTTTTCCATTATAAAAATACTGATCAGTAATGAATAAAACTTTTGGATTAATTTGAGAAAATCTTTCTATAACACCTTTAGAACCAAAATCAGGACTACAAGAAGACCAAATACCCCCCAAAGAAGTTGTGGCAATGAATGCTTCAACAGTTTCAATTATATTGGGCATATAAGCTGCTACTCTATCTCCTTTCTTAATATTTATTTTCTTTAGAAATTTTAAAATTTTGTTACTATTTAAATTTAACTGTCTCCATGATCTTTCTTCTCTAAATCCATTTTCACTAATAAAGGTTATTGCTTTTTCTTTATTGTTTTTTGATAGTAAATTTTCACCAAAATTTAGTTTACTACCCGGTAAAAATAAATTTTTATAAAAAGTTTTTGATTTTCTAAATTTTTTTTTACTTTTAGTTCCTTTGATTTTACTAAAATCCCAAAATCTGCTCCAAAACTCAGGTGAATTTTTAATGCTCCAATTTAATAAATTCTTATAATTTCTATTAAATTTTATGTTTAATTTTTTTGAAATATAATTTTCAAAATTAAATAAATTTGAATTTCTTTTTTCAATATGAGAAGATTGCCAAAGTTTTTTACTCATTTCATTAAATTAAATTACTGTTATAGAATTAATCTTATTTATGATAATCTCACTTGTATTTAAAAGAAAATGAGAACTTTTTACCATCCGATTCGGTCATGTTTTAGTCTATTTTTGTTCTTAAGCAGTAACAATATCTGGTAGGTAGAAAAAAAGAGGCACAAAAGATAGAAATGACTAAAAATAATATTACAGCTGTTCTCGGTCCAACTAATACAGGCAAAACACACCTTGCTATTGAAACCATGCTTTCTTTTGAGAGTGGTATGATTGGATTTCCACTCAGATTACTTGCAAGAGAAGTATATGACAAAGTAATAAAAAAAATAAGTTTAGATAAAGTTGCACTAATAACTGGAGAAGAAAAAATAATTCCACCCAACGCTAGATATTTTTTATGTACGGTTGAGTCTATGCCGATCGATAAACACCTAGAGTTTGTTGGTGTGGATGAAATTCAAATGTGCTCTGATAATGAGAGAGGTCATATTTTTACTGATAGACTTTTAAATTTAAGAGGAGAAAAACTTACAATGCTAATGGGTTCAAGTACCATTAAAAACATCATCTCAAGATTAGATGGAGATATTGAATTTATAAATAGAGAAAGACTATCTAAACTCACTTACGCTGGTCATAAAAAAATATCAAGAATTAACAGAAAAACAGCAATCATTGCATTTTCAGCAGAGGAAGTCTATGCCATTGCTGAGTTAATAAGAAGACAAAAGGGTGGTGCTGCTATTGTAATGGGATCACTAAGTCCAAAAACAAGAAATGCCCAAGTTGAACTATATCAATCTGGTGATGTTGATTTTTTAGTTGCAACAGATGCAATTGGAATGGGAATAAATATGGATTTAGATTTTGTTTATTTTTCAAATATTAAAAAATTTGATGGAAAAAAATTAAGAAGATTAAATATTGCTGAGATAGGTCAAATAGCAGGTAGAGCTGGTCGATATCTTAATGATGGAAGTTTTGGTATTACTGGTGATTGTAAAGAAATAAATCCAGAAGAAGTAGAATTATTAGAAAATCATAAGTTTGAGGAAATTAGAACTTTGTTTTGGAGAAATTCAAATCTTAATTTTAATAATCCAAATGATTTAATCAAAAGTTTAGAAGAAAAACCTCAAGTAGAGTGGTTAAGAAAAATTCATGAATGTGAGGATGAAAAAGCACTAAAATACTTTTTGAAAGATCAACAAATTTTTAACACAACTTTTGATAAAAAAACTTTAATGCTTTTGTGGGAATGTTGCCAAATTCCTGATTTTGTAAAAAAATCTTATGGAAATCATTTCGAGGTTATTGCAAATGTATTTAAATTTTTAATTAGCAAAAAAGGACTAATTTCTGAAGATTATTTAAGATTACAGCTCATGAAACTGGATAAATTAGATGGAAATGTTGATTCTTTATCGAATAGAATTGCAAATGTTAGAACTTGGTCATATGTTTCAAATAAAAATAATTGGGTGGAGAATCAAAATTATTGGATAGAAAAAACTAAACACTTAGAAGATAGACTTTCAGACAGATTACATGAAGAACTTACAAAAACTTTTATTGATAAAAGAGCAAGTGTGCTTGCTAGAGGTTTAAAACAAGATATGGAATTCAAAACTGAAATATTACAAAATAATGATATAAAAATTGATGATCAATTTATTGGAAAAATAAAGGGATTAAAATTAGAACTAGATCTAAAAAAAGGTGCTTTAGAAACTGATATAAAATCTCTAAAAAAGGCTGCAAGGCAAACTATAGGTCCTGAATTAGAAAAACGTGTTCAGTCAATTATTGACACAGGATTAATAGAACTTGATGAAGATTTTAAAATTTATTGGAATAGTTTTCCTATTGCTAGATTAACAACAGGAAATGATTATTTAAATCCTAATTTTGATTTAATAATAGATGATATTGTAGATCAAAACACAAAACAAAAATTAAATGAATATATAAATAAATGGATACATGTAAAAATTAGTAACGTTTTAAAAAGTTTAGTTGATTTAAAAAATATAAAAGAAAATAATTCATCTATTAAAGCATTAGCTTACCAACTCTATGAAAATAATGGAGTATTAAAAAGAGATCAAGTTTCAGAATACTTAAAAAAAATGGAGCAAAATGAAAGAAAAATTCTTAGAGAGTTAGGAGTAAAATTTGGAAGGTACCATGTATTTCTTTACCAATTGATTAAGCCTGAAGCAGTATCTTTAAGAACTTTGCTTTGGAAAAATTTCCATCAAAAATTTCACGAGTTAAAACCTCCCACATTTGGTTTAAATTTTTTAGATGATAAGAAAGTTAAAAACAAAAACTTTATGCTTTTGTGTGGATTTGAAAAATTTGATAATTTTTTTGTCAGAATTGATATATTAGAAAGATTATTTTTATTAATAATTAATTCTAGTTCAAAAGAAAATTCAGAAGTTAAATTGACTCCAGAAATGTTAAATCTTTTAGGATGTAGTAAAGATAATTTCAAAAAGCTTCTTCAAAAAATGAATTATAAAATATTTGAAAAAGATGATGAAACATTTTTCAAATACAATCCGACAAAAAAATTTAAAAAGATTGCTTCAAAAAAAATCTCAAGCGAAAATCCATTTAAAATATTAAAGAATCTTAATTTAAGCTGAGATGTTTTTTAAAAAAGAAGAAATAAAAAAAAAGGACTTTCAAACAAAAATTTGTGCACTGTTAATTCATGCTGCTAAAATAGATGAAAACTACACAAATAAAGAAGAAGAAATCATAAAAAAAACAATGAGCGAACTAGGTTTAGAGAAAGAAAATGTTTCTAAAATTATTGAAGAAGCAAAAATAATTGAAGAAAATTCAAATCAAATTTTAGATTTTACAAAAGAAGTAAAAAGTTTATCTGAACAAGATAAAATAAAAATTATAGAAACTTTGTGGACTATAATTTACTCAAATAAAAAAGCTGATATATACGAAACAAATTTAATGAGACGACTTGCGGGCTTACTTTATATTGACAGCAAAACTATGGGTGATATTAGAGAAAAAATCAAACAAAATTTTAAATGACCTATATCGTTAATGACAATTGTATTAAGTGTAAATTGACAGACTGTGTTGACGTCTGTCCAGTCGATTGCTTTTATGAAGGTAAAAATATGCTTGTAATTAAACCGGATGAGTGTATAGATTGTGGCGTTTGCGAGCCAGAATGCCCTGTTGATGCTATAAAAGCTGATACAGAACCTGGAAGTGAGAAATGGTTAGAAATCAATAAAAAATATTCTGAAATCTGGCCAAACATAAGTGAAAAAAAAGATCCTCCAACGGATCATGAAAAATTTAAAAATGAGCAAAATAAGTACGAAAAATATTTTAAAGAAAATCTTTAAAGGTAAGGCTACTAAAAAAACAAAAAAAAAAGCTGTTAAAAAAAAAATAGTTAAATTAAAAAAAACAGCAAAAGTAAAAAAGATAAAGAAAATATTTTCTAAGAAATCAAAAAAAATTATTAAAAAAGTTCCTTCTAAAATTAGAAAAACAAAAGGTAATATTAAATCAGGAGAGAGTTCAGTTGAGCCAAAAATAGATAATTTAAGAATTTCTAAATCCAATGAGATTAAACCTGAAATAAAAAAAGTTAAAAAACAGGATACTGAAAAGAGAGAATATAAAATAAAAGACTATGTTGTTTATCCTAAACACGGCGTTGGACAAATAAATGAATTCAAAAAAATAAACATTGGTGGTATCGACGTAGAAACTTATGTAATAAAATTTGAAAAAGATAAAGCAAATGGAATGGTGCCAGTAAACAAGCAAGCTCATTTAAGATCTTTAGCTACTATTAATCAAGTTAATAAGTGTATTTCAATTTTAAAAAGTAAACCTAAAATAAAAAGATCAATGTGGAGTAGGAGAGCTCAAGAGTATGAGGCTAAAATTTCATCAGGTAAAATTTATGAATTAGCTGAGGTAGTTAGAGATCTAAACAAGGGAGAT
Source organism: uncultured Pelagibacteraceae bacterium (assembly GCA_902522385.1). GTDB lineage: Bacteria > Pseudomonadota > Alphaproteobacteria > Pelagibacterales > Pelagibacteraceae > Pelagibacter. The sequence goes on along the minus strand of CABYVK010000015.1, from coordinate 6,565 downwards.
GATCTAATGGTTGATCAATCCTATAGTGAGAGACAACTTTTTGAAAAGGCTTATGAAAGAATTTTATCAGAATTCCAAATTATTTTAAATCTTTCACATGAGGATACTCAAAAGAAATTAGATAAAGCTCTAAAAAGAAACCAACAAGGTACACAACCACAAACAGCTTCAACAGCTAAAACAGTTACGAATGAATTACCTGTTGATGAACCAATTTCAGATACCGACGAACCTATTGAAGAATAAAAAAAACGCCTCTCACACAAACTGTAATGAGAAGCGTTTTTTGTAAAGAATACTAAGCTACTATTTTCTTCTTCTTCTTTTTTTAGCTTTCTTAGCTTTTTTCTTAGCTTTTTTCTTAGTTTTCTTTGCCGCTTTTTTTCTTTTCTTAGGCATCTTTAGCTCCCTTTTTTAGTTAAACGAATCAAATTGATTCGTTGTTATCATATTTTTATTTTTTTCTATAAGTTATGTCAATTCTTTAATTAAAAATTAAATTATGCAAAAATTATTTTTAATTTTTTATTTTTATAAAACTTTTTTTTATTAATTTAGTTAATGTTTATGCGGTTAATAAACAGCTTTATTTAAATAATTTAATAAAGATTTTCTAGCTGATTTTTATATTTTTCTGTAACTTTTTTTCTTTTTACTTTCATTGTTGGCGTCATTAAACCATTTTCAATGGAAAAATTTTCATCTATCAATTGAATTCTTTTTATCTTTTCTAATACAGTTAATTTTGTATTTATTTTTTCAATTACTTTATTTATTTTTTCTTTTTCATTTAAAAAATCTTTATTAGGTACAATTAAAGCAACTAAATAATTTTTTTTATCACCATAAACCATACATTGATCAATTTCTGGCTCATTGATAATCATATTTTCAATTTTAGCTGGTGAAATGTTATCTCCTCCAGCACTTACTATAATATCTTTTTTTCTATCAGTAATTTTTAAATAACCATCATCCTGATCTATTTCTCCAATATCACCAGTATGAAGCCATCCATTTATAATTACTTTCTCAGTTTCTTCTTTTTTATTCCAATATCCTAACATTACATTTTCGCCTTTAACTAATATTTCTCCGTCTTCTGCAATTTTAACTTCATTTCCTTTAAATGGAGGTCCTACAGTTTCCACTTTAATTTTATGTATTGGATTGCAACTTACAACTGGTGATGTTTCTGTTAAGCCGTATCCCTGAAGTGTCGGTAATCCTATAGCATTTAAAAATTCACCTATTTCTTTATCTAAAGCACCACCACCTGAAACAAAAGCTTTTAAATTTCCACCAAACTGATTTTTTATTTTCTTTCTAACTAATTTATCAACTATAAAATCGAGCAATTTTTCATAAAAAGTCATTTTTTTATTTAATAGTTTTTTTCTTCCCAGACGAAGAGTTGCTTCAATTAATTTTGCTTTAAAACCCGTTTGTTTTTTTAAATTCATGTTTATTTTGTTGTGAAGGTTTTGGTAAAATCTAGGGACAGCGGCCATAATTGTAGGCTTTGCTTCAGATATATTTTCTAGAAGTTTTTCAATTTTTTCAGCATAAAATACTCTAGCTCCTACTGCTATCTGTACAAATTGAAGACAGTGTTCATAAGAATGAGAAAGTGGAAGCCAGGTTAAAAATACTGGTCTTGAATTAAATAATGGTTTTGTAATTTCACACGATCCAACAACATTATTTAAAATTCCACCGTGACTTAGAATTACACCCTTGGGATTTCCTCCAGTTCCTGAAGTATAAATTATACATGCTGGAGACTTTCTGTTTAATTTATTATTTTCGATTTTATCTTCCTCTAATAAATTATTATTTAAAACAGAATTATAATCTAAATATTTTTCTTTGTTATTTAAACTTAAATTATTTGTTACCTTAGCTATTTCATCTAAAGTTATAACTTTTTTAATAAAGTCTTTTTCATTAATTATATTATTTAATTTTTTTAACATTTCATTATTTGAAACGATAACTAAGCTAGGTTCACAATCTTCTATCAAATATTTGTAATCATCTTCTATATAAGTTGTATATGCTGGAACTGTAATTCCACCAGCTAGCATAATAGCTAAATCAGAAACGAACCACTCAGGTCTATTCTCTGAAACTAAAAGACATCTATCACCTTCATTTATATTTTCTTTAATAACTCTTGATAATTTTAAAATATTATTTTCAGTTTCTTCCCATGTATATGATTTTTTATTACTTGGATTCAGCCATTCTAAAAAAATATCTTTTTTATTTTGTCTATTAGCTTGATTAGCGAATAATTCGATCAAATTATTTAAATTATCTAAATTCATAGTTTCATGGTGGGCGAAGAGAGAATCGAACTCTCACTTCTTGCGAAACACGATTTTGAGTCGTGCGCGTCTACCAGTTCCGCCATTCGCCCTTGGTATTCAATTAAATTATATTTAATAGTATAAGAACTAAATTTATATTAAAACCAAAAAATGTTTCAAACACTTTACAAAAAATGTTTAGAATTAGCTGCACATAAAAGTTCGAATTTTTATTTAGGGCTTGTATCTTTTATAGAAAGTTCTTTTTTCCCTATACCTCCAGATGTAATGATAATTCCAATGGTGATTGCTAAAAAAAAGGAATATTTGAAAATATTTTTAATAGCATCAATATTTTCAGTTCTTGGAGGAATTTTGGGATATTTGATAGGTTATTTATTTTTTGATTTAGCACTGTATGTAATTGAATTTTATGGTTATCAAAATGAAGTTGAAAAATTGAAGTTGAGTATGTCACAAGGAAGTGGTTTCCTTGCATGGCTAAGTATTCTTTTTTTAGCGGGATTTACACCATTACCCTATAAAGCCTTTACGATTTCAAGTGGCTTAATTGCTTTTAATCTTCCTATTTTTATAACTGTTAGCTTAATTTCAAGAAGCCTAAGATTTTTTATAGTTGCTTATTTATCTTATAAATTTGGGGAGTTGTTTACAGAGTTAATGGAAAAACATGGATCAAAATGGTTCACCATAATTGGAATTATTATAGTTATAATATTTATTATTATTTATTTATTTTTAAAATTTAATGGTTGAGATTAGCAAAACAATAACATTAAAGTTAATTTTTTTAATAAGCATTATTGCTTTAGCTTCAGCATTTTTTATTGAATATATTCTAGGTCATCAACCTTGCAACTTGTGCATACTTGAAAGAATTCCATACCTATTAGCATTAATAATTATTGTATTAAATTATAAATTTATAAATCTTGAAAAATATTTCATTCTTTCTCTTATTTTAATTTTTTTAGCTGCTACTATTTTATCTCTATATCATTTGGGTATTGAACAAGGTTATATTGAAGAATCATTGGTTTGTGATTTAAAAAATGGCTCCAATTTACTCTCAAAAGAGGACATATTGAAACAATTGCAAGAAAAAAATGTAAGTTGCAAAGATGTTACATTTAAAATTTTAGGATTATCGCTTACAAGCTACAATGTTATAATATCAATTTTAATAGTTTATTTTACAACAAAAACTTATTTAAGTTATGACAATAATAAATAAAAAGAAAATAGAAGAATTCATTAGAGTTGATCATGCTGGAGAACGTGGTGCTGTTAAAATTTATGAAGGACAGTTACTAGCTCTAAACACATTAGTTAAAGATGAAGCTTTAAAAAAAACAATTGAAGAAATGAAAGTTCATGAAAAAGAACATTCAAATTATTTTGAAGAAGAAATTAAAAAAAGAAATATAAAACCAACAAAATTTTTACCCTTATGGGATTTATTGGGTGTAGGATTAGGGTTTGGTTCAACTTTGCTTGGAAAGAAAGCAGCTATGCTTTGCACTGCTTCTGTTGAAGAAGTTATAGATGAGCATTATTTAAACCAAATAAAACAACTTGATAAAAGTGAAGCAAAACTTAAAAAAAAAATAATTAAATTTAGAGAAGATGAATTAAGTCATAAAGATATTGCTTATGAAAAGGGTGCAACAAAAGAAGGTCCTTACTCTATATTAGATAAAATTATTAAAACCGGATCAAAAATTGCAATAAATATTTCTGAGAAAATTTAAGATTCTAGTTCTACATCCCAATATAGGTAATCCATCCAGCTTTTGTGTAAATAATTTGGTGGAAAATTTTTACCATTTTTGTGTAGATCCTCTGTTGATGGTCGATAAGGGTACTGATGCAACTTCATCCCTGAATGTTTTAATAGTTTTCCACCCTTTTTCACATTGCATGCAGAACAAGCTGTAACAACATTATCCCAATTAGTTTCCCCTCCTTTTGATCTAGGTAATAGATGATCAAAAGTTAACTCTTCATTGCTTCCACAATATTGACAGGAAAATTTATCTCTTAAAAACACATTAAATCTAGTAAAACTTGGTTTGCTTTGAGGAACAATATAATCCTTTAATGCGATAACACTTGGTAATTTCATATTAAATGATGGACTTCTTATAGTTCTATCATAATTACTAACAATAATAACTCGATCCAGAAAAACAGATTTAACTGTATCCTGCCATGACCACAAAGATAAAGGGTAGTAACTCAAAGGTCTATAGTCTGCATTGAGTACTAGCGCAGGACACTTTTCTAATGAAACATTTTGTTCAATAAAGTTATTCATTGATTTAATTTTAACTTAGTTGAACAATTTTATCAATAATAAGAGATGTTAAATTTTTTTTAAAATAAAATTTAAAGCTGTACTTGATGCTTCAATAGGAATATGATGATCACAATTTTTTATTAATAGTGTATCAACATTAACATTATTTCTTATTAAAAAATCTTTTGCCTCTAGTAAATGAGTAGATGGGACAATTTGATCAGCTTCACCATGTATAAGTAATGTTTCAGTTTTATTTTTGATTCTATTTTTTAAATCATTTTGATTTATTATCTTTCCAGAAAAACCAACTATACATAAAAAGTTTTCTCCAAATGTAAGACCAACATTTATAGACATCATGCATCCCTGACTGAATCCTGATAAACATATTTGATTATTTGATAACTTGAACTCTTTCTTTATTTCATTAATAAATTTTTTTAAAATCTCTTCAGCCTTAATTGATTGCTCTAATATGTAATCAGAATCCTCTTTTGTTAAATCAAACCATTGATAACCTGAGGGATTTATAGCACATGGCTCATGACCATTTGGACAAATAAAGACTGTATTAGGCATATATCTCTTCCAGTTTAAAGATAGCATGCTAATATCCTTTCCATCACCTCCATAACCATGAAGCAAAATAATTGCATTTTTAATTTCAACACCATTTTCTGGTTTAATAATTATGGAATCTAGGCAAAATGTCATAGTAGATAAATTATGTTTTTTATGTCAAAACACAATCTAAAATAAAAAAATGATTTCAGGAATATTAGTAAAAGTTTTATCAATAGCCCTTTTGATAGCTGTAGGGATAGTTTTAATCTTAGGTATAGGGACTCTTTTTAAGGGAGGAGAGACAAGTAAAAAATATTCAAATAAATTAATGCAGTTAAGAGTTATTTTACAGTTTATTGCTATTATTGCTTTAGTTGGCTTTGCTTACTTTTTTAAAAATTAGTTATATTTTTTTATCCAATTAACAAAATTTTTATCCTCAAAATCAATTGAACCTATTATTCTGGCAAATTCTTGACCCTCTTTATTAATTAGAATTGTTGTAGGGACACCTCTTAAAGTAAACATTTTTGCTAATGTAGTAGGTGGGTCAAAATAAGGCTCAAAATTTTTAATGTTAAGATCTATAAAAAATTTATTAACTTTTGTTAAAGTTTCTTTTCCAATATTAATTGGAAAAATTTTTATTTTATCCAATTCAGGGTTAGCTTGGAGTTTATCTAAAGATGGCATTTCTTCTTTACAAGGTTCACACCAAGTTGCCCAAAAATTTAATATCAATAAGTTCCCAGTATATTCATTGATATTAATTTTTTGATCATTTTTGTCTAAAAAAATAACATTATCATGTGTTTTTGGTATTTTATGGATTACGATATTTTTAATACCAGGTAGTTCTTCAGCTACGACATTTGTTATCAAAAAAATAAATATTATTAAAAATCTCATGTTAAATAGGTATAATTAAATATCATGGTAAAAAATAAAAACAACCAAGCAATCTGGACCACGCGGATAATAAAAAATACATCTAGTTTATTTCAGAAAGTCGGTAATTCAATAGATATTGATAAAAGACTTTATAAAGAAGACATTCAGGGATCAATTGCTCATGTTGAAATGCTTTTTAAACAAAAAATAATTTCATTCAAAATAAAAAATAAAATTATTTATGGTCTAGCAAAAATTGATAAGGAAATAACAAACAATAAATTTGAGTTTAATAAAAAATATGAAGATATTCATATGAATATCGAAAAGAGACTTTTTCAAATTATAGGTGAAGAAGCTGGCTACGTTCACACTGCAAGATCAAGAAATGATCAAGTAATTACTGATTTTAAAATTTGGATGAAAAAATCAACCAACGAAATAAATAATAACATTAATAAAGTTATTAAGAGTA
>CABYVK010000014.1 GCA_902522385.1 uncultured Pelagibacteraceae bacterium | reverse complement strand
TATGAAATCTTTACAGAATCTGTTAAAGGTTATTCAAAGCCTCCATACTTATAATTAATGATTAAAAGATACTCGCGAAAAGAATTAACTGATATTTGGTCAGAAGAAAATAAATATAAAATTTGGTTAGATGTTGAGGTTGCAGCTGCAGAAGCAATGGAAAAACTTGGTCAAATTCCTAGGGGTGTTGCTGCAGTCGTAAGAAAAAAAGCTAGAATCAATGTAAGTAGAATTCATAAAATAGAGTCTGAGGTAAAACATGATGTAATAGCATTTCTTACATCTGTTACTGAAAAAGCTGGAATTAAAGCCCGATACCTACATCAAGGAATGACATCATCAGATGTATTAGATACCAGTTTTAATATTCAATTGGTCCAATCAGGTAAAGTTATTTTGAAAGATGTTGATCAACTTTTAAAAATTTTAAAAAAGCAGGCAAAAAAATATAAATTTACTCCTTGTATGGGAAGAAGCCACGGTATTCATGCTGAGCCAATTACATTTGGTTTAAAATTAGCTTCATTTTATGAAGAATTTAAGAGAAATAGAAAAAGACTGAAAGATGCTATTGATGAAGTATCAACTTGCGCAATTTCTGGTGCCGTTGGTACGTTCGCTAATATTAATCCAAATGTTGAAAAACATGTGGCAAAAAAATTAGGTCTAAAAGTAGAGCCAATTTCTACACAAATAATTCCAAGAGACAGACATGCTTTTTATTTTTCTGTTTTAGGAATTATTGCAGGATCTATAGAGAGAGTAGCAATTGAAATAAGGCACTTACAAAGGACTGAGGTTTATGAACTGCAAGAATATTTTTCTAAAAATCAAAAGGGCTCCTCAGCGATGCCACACAAAAAAAATCCTATTTTAAGTGAAAATTTAACAGGCTTAGCTAGGATGGTTAGAAGTACAGTTGTACCAGCACTTGAAAACATAGCCCTTTGGCATGAAAGAGATATTTCTCATTCAAGCGTTGAAAGAAATATCGGGCCAAATGCTAATGTAACAATTGATTTTGCATTAGTTAGACTTACAAATATTTTAGATAATATGATTGTTTATCCAAAAAAAATGCTAGAAAATTTAAATTTAACAAAAGGTTTAATTTTTTCTCAAGAAGTCATGTTGGAATTAACTAAAACTGGATTAAGCAGAGAAAAATCTTATAGATTAGTTCAATCTTATACAAAAAAATGTTTTGCAGAAAATTTAAACTTAATTGACGTAATTTCATCAGATAAATTTATAAAGAGTAAAATTTCACCAAACAAACTAAAATCTATATTTAGTTATTCAAAACACTTTAAAAATATAAATTTTATCTTTAGGAGAGTTTTTAAATAATGAAAAAAGGTAAAAAACTATACGAAGGGAAAGCTAAAATCATTTATGCAACAAATGATAAAAACTTAGTTATCCAATATTTTAAAGATGATGCGACTGCATTTAACAATCAAAAAAAGACAACTATCGAAGGTAAAGGTGTTCTAAATAATAGAATATCAGAACATATACTCTCTAACCTCTCTCAAATAGGAATTAAAAATCATTTAGTTAAAAGATTAAATATGCGTGAGCAAATTATAAAACTTGTAGAAATAATTCCAATCGAATTCATTGTGAGAAATGTTGCTACAGGTTCAATTACTAAAAGATTGGGTATTGAAGACGGTACTGTTTTGAAAGAACCTTTAATTGAATACTGCTTAAAAGATGACAAACTTGGAGATCCACTAATATCTGAAGAGCATATTTTAGCATTTGACTGGGCGTCAAAAACAGAAATGGATAAAGTTAAAAAAATGATTTTAAGGATTAATGATTTTATGATTGGCATGTTTAGAGGTGTTGGAATTAAACTTATCGATTTTAAATTAGAATTTGGAAGAATTAAAATTGATGGAAAAAATGAGGTTATTTTAGCAGATGAAATTAGTCCTGATACTTGTAGATTATGGGACAGTATTACAGAAAAAAAATTGGATAAAGACCGATTTAGAAAAGATTTGGGCGATTTAATTCCAGCCTATACTGAGGTTGCTAAAAGACTGGGTATACTTCATGAACAATCTAATGTTTCAGCAGTAAATGTAACTAAATTATCTTCAGTTAAAAGAAAGAAAAAATGAAAATTTCAGTAATCATAACTTTAAAAAAAGATGTACTTGATCCGCAAGGAAAAGTTATTCATCAAACTCTTGAAGGGATGGGTTTTAATGATGTTAATGAAGTTAGACAAGGTAAATATTTTGAAATAGAGACTAAAGAAACTGATAACAACAAAGCCAAAGTAAAAGTTGAAGAAATGTGTAAAAAACTTTTGGCAAATCTTGTAATTGAAAATTATAAAATTATTGATTTAAAGTAATTAATGAAATCAGCAGTTATTACTTTTCCTGGTTCAAATTGTGACAGAGATATGGATGTCGCTTTGAAGAAATTTGGATTTAAAAATAAAATGATTTGGCATACTGATGCTGAATTACCAAAAATTGATTTAGTAGTATTACCAGGTGGATTTTCATATGGTGATTACTTGAGATGTGGAAGCATGGCATCCAAATCAAAAATAATGCAGTCTGTAATTAATTTTGCAAATTCAGGTGGTATGGTTATGGGTATATGTAATGGATTTCAAATATTAGTGGAAACTGGTTTAGTTCCAGGTGTTTTGCTTAGAAATAAGTATTTAGAGTTTATTTGTAAAAATGTTTTCGTAAAAATTAATAATAAAAAAAATAAATATTTTAAAAATGTTGAAAATGAAGTTTTAGAATTTCATATAGCTCATAATGAAGGAAATTATTTTTGTACAAATGATCAGTTAAAAGAAATTGAAGATAATAATCAAATAGCTATCAACTATTGTGATGAAGATGGGAAAATAGAAGATCGATTTAATCCTAATGGATCTATAAAAAATATTGCTGGTATATTTAATAAAGAAAAAAATGTCCTAGGGATGATGCCCCACCCTGAAAGAATGATTGATTCATCTTTATCTGGTGAGGATGGATCATTATTTTTTAAAAACTTAATAAATAACTTAAAATGATTATAAACGAACAAGTAGCAGTTGATCACGGTTTAAAAAAGGATGAATACGCTAAAATTTGCAAGCTATTAAAGAGAACTCCTAATATAACAGAACTAGGAATTTTTTCTGCAATGTGGAATGAGCATTGTTCTTATAAATCATCAAGATTACATTTAAAAAAACTACCCACTGAAGGAAAGAAAGTTATTCAAGGTCCTGGTGAAAATGCTGGTGTTATCGATATTGAGGATGACGATGCAATAGTATTTAAAATAGAAAGTCATAATCACCCTTCGTTTATTGAACCCTATCAAGGTGCTGCTACTGGTGTTGGAGGGATAATGAGAGATGTGTTTACAATGGGTGCAAGACCAATAGCTAACTTGAACTCCATACATTTTGGATCAACACAACATAAAAAAACAAAAAATTTATTAAGAGGTGTTGTTCATGGTATAGGTGGTTATGGGAACTGTATGGGTGTTCCCACAATTGCTGGCCAAACAAGTTTTGATAGCTCCTATAATGGAAATATTTTAGTTAACGCTATGACATTGGGATTGGTCAAAAAAGATAAGATTTTCTACTCTAAAGCAGCTGGTTTAAATAAGCCTGTTATTTATGTTGGATCTAAAACTGGAAGAGATGGAATACATGGTGCAAGCATGGCATCAGCTAGTTTTGATGAAAAAATTGAGGAAAAAAAACCAACAGTACAAGTTGGAGATCCGTTTACTGAAAAACTTTTACTAGAAGCTTGTTTAGAATTAATGGCGGGAGACTCGATTATTGCTATACAAGATATGGGTGCTGCAGGTTTAACTTCCTCAAGTATTGAAATGGCATCAAAAGGAAATCTTGGAATAGAAATTAATTTAAACAAAGTACCTTGTAGAGAAGCCAAGATGACACCTTATGAAATAATGCTTTCAGAAAGCCAAGAAAGAATGTTGATTGTTCTAGAAAATGGAAAAGAGGAAAAAGCAAAAAAAATATTTGATAAATGGAACCTAGATTTTGCTGTAATAGGTAAAACTACTAAATCAAAAAAAATAGAGCTTTATTTCGATGAAAAAAAAGTTGCTGATATTCCAGTCAATACATTAGTTGAAAACTCTCCTATGTATGATCGAAAATGGAAAAAAGCAAAGTTACCTAAAAAAAATAAAATTAAAAAAGAAGATATTAAACATTTAAAAATTGTAGAGGTATTAAAGAAAATTTTAGCAAACCCAAATGTATGTAGTAAAGAATGGATTTGGCAACAATATGATCATACAGTTATGGGGGATACAATACAAAAACCAGGAGGAGACGCAGGTGTTGTAAGAGTTCATGGAACAGATAAAGCAGTTGCTGCTTCAGTAGACTCTTCTGCAGTTTATTGTTGGGCGCATCCTTTAACTGGTGGGAAACAAGTAGTTTGTGAAAGTTTCAGAAATCTTATATGTGTTGGTGCTAAACCAATTGCTATCACCAACTGTTTAAACTTTGGAAGTCCTGAAAATGAAGAAAATATGGGTGAGTTTGTTGAATGTGTTCAAGGTATAGGCGAAGCAAGCGAATTTCTTAAGTTCCCTGTCGTTTCTGGAAATGTATCTTTCTATAACCAAACAAAAAACCAAGGTATAAAACCTACGCCTACAATTGGTGGAGTTGGGTTAATTAAAGATTATAAAAATATGATTACTATGGAGTTTAAAGAAGTTAACAATTTAGTTTTGGTTATTGGAAAAACTGAAGGACATATTGATCAAAGTTTATTTGCAAGAAATATTTTAGATGAGAAAAATGGACCTCCACCTGAGATAAATCTGTTTAATGAAAAAAATAATGGGGAAACATTACTCAAATTGATTGATAATAATTTAATAAAAAGTGCACATGATGTTTCGTTAGGTGGTATAATTACTGCGGTAGCGAAAATGTGTATTAAAGGAAAAAAGGGAATAAATATTAAGAAACCTAAATATTTAATAAATGAAATAGAATACTTCTTTGCTGAAGATCAAGGAAGGTATATTCTAGAAATAAACAAAAAAGACTTTAAAAAAGCAACTGATATATTGAACAAAAATGCAGTACATTTTGATGAACTCGGTACAATCACTGAAAATGAACTATATATTAACGACAAGACAAAAGTAACAATTGACGAACTATCAACTTCGAATAAAAGTTGGCTTACACACTATATGAGTAAATAATGGCAATGGATTTAAAAGAAATTGAGAATTTTATAAAAGAAGCAATGCCAGACGCAATTGTAGAAATACAAGATTTGGCAGGTGATGGAAATCATTATTCAGCTACAGTTACATCGTCTCAATTTTCTGGAAAAAGTAAAATTGAGCAACATAAAATGGTTTACAACTCATTAAAAGGTAGAATGGGCAACGAACTTCATGCATTAGCAATTAAAACAAAGGAGAGTTAAAATGGATCAACAAACAAATGATTTAATAAAAAACGAAATTGAAAACAACGAAGTTTGTTTATTTATGAAAGGTACACCTGATGCTCCACAATGTGGATTTTCAATGGCTACTTCTAATATTTTAAAAGTTCTTGAAGTGAATTTTAAAGGGGTAAATGTTTTAGAAAATCAAAATCTCAGAGAGGGTATTAAAGTATTTAGTGATTGGCCAACAATACCTCAACTTTATGTAAAAAATGAATTTATTGGCGGATGTGATATTGTTAAAGAAATGTATGAAAGTGGTGAGTTAGCAAAACTTTTTGAAAGCAAAAATATAAATTTCAAAGCTAAGAGTTGATTATCTAGAATAATATTCAATTACTAAATTAGGTTCCATGACGATTGGATATGGAACTTCTTCAAATTTAGGAATTCTAACAAATTTTAATTTTTTATTTTTTTCGTCCATTTGAATATATTCAGGAGTTTCTCTTTCTTTATTTGCTAAAGCGATATCAATTATAGCTAATTGCTTAGATTTATCTCTAATCTCAATTGAATCTTCTTCTCTGACTAGATAGCTTCCAATATTTACTTTTTTACCATTTACTTTCACATGACCATGATTGATTAATTGTCTAGCTGAAAAAATTGTTGTTGCAAATTTTGCTCTGTAAATTATAGCATCTAACCTTCTTTCAAGAAGACCAATTAAATTTTCTCCAGTATCACCTTTAAGCATTACCGCTTTTTTGTAAATATTTCTAAATTGTCTCTCATTAATGTTGCCATAATATGCTTTTAATTTTTGCTTTGCTTGAAGCTGTATTCCATAATCAGAAGGCTTTGATGTTTTTGTTTGACCATGTTGTCCTGGTCCATAGGCTCTAGTGTTAAAGGGGCTCTTAGGTCTTCCCCAAAGGTTTACTTTTAATCTTCTGTCTACTTTATGTTTAGAGTTTAATCTTTTTGTCATTTGATAGTGGGTTTTATAAACTTACTCATCATTTTGTCAATCAACGTTTTTTACCTAAACTTGCAAATACTCCTGATAAAATACGTATTTCTTTGGTTGATAATTCCATCCTATAAAAAATATTCCTCAAGTTTTCAAGCATTATCGGTTTCTTCTGTTTTGATTTAAAGAAATTAATATCCTCAAGATTCTGTATACAAAGATTTGCCATAGCAACTATCTCTTTTTTAGACGCGGATTTTACTTTGTTAGATTTTTTAAAAGAAGATGCTTTAGAATTAATTATGCTTGATACATATTGCGCAATTATTATTAAACTGTGAGATAGATTTAATGATTTAAAATCAGGACTAGTAGGAATTTGAAGAGTATAATTTGCATAGCTCATTTCATTATTTGATAAACCTGATGCTTCTGAACCAAATAAAAAAGCTACTTTTTTTCTATAGTTAAGTTTTTTTAAATCTTCTAACTGAATATGTTTAATATTTTTATTTCTAAATCGTGCAGATGTTGCAACTAGAATATCAATATTTCTTAAAGGTTTTTCTAAATTTTCAAAATTTTTTGCCTTATTAATTATATTTTTTGCTCCTACTGAGGTTGCTAAAATTTTATCATTTGGAAATATTGGTTTAGGATCAATAACAATAAGTTTATTAAAATTAAAATTCTTCATTCCTCTTGCACATGCTCCTATGTTTTCTGAGAGTTGAGGTTTGTGTAAAATGAAAGAAATATTATTAACAGACATTAATCTATGCCATGATTTCTGTTATAATTGGAAATAGCTGATGGTTTAATATCATTTAGATATTTTGGATCTACAGTCCAAATAGAAACTCTTAATGGATAACATTTTGCAACATCAGATGAGTGTTCAGATCCACAATCACCTCCTGGGCAAGCAGAAAGAGCACCCAACAAGTCTGTTTCAGCAAAAAATTCTAAATAATCACCAGGTCTAACAGGGCTTGCTTTCATAAAGTATTGTTTGGTATCATTAGTAAATCCAGTTAACATAAAAACATTTAATACATCATGAACTATTTTTTCTGCGTGGTCTAATTGAACATTTTTTTCTTTAACCAAAGCTCTTGTTAAATTTGAATGACAACAATAATGATAATCATTGTCGTTCAAAAGTTTTGATGTATACGGGTCACATCTAGTACCAATTACATCGTGAACCGATCCTCCATCTTTATCATAATCATACCAATCTAAAGTATCCCAAGTTATTGTTGCTAAAGATCTAAGATAGGGAAAACTACTAAACATTTTATCTCCAACAGAAAGATGAGTTCCATAGAGAGCTCTTGTTTTTCCTGAGTAAAATTTTTCCTCTAAATTATTTAAATTAAATAAATTTAAATCACCTACTTGAGGTCCCTCTACACTTTCAATTCTAAAAAACTCACCAAATTTAACTTCGAACGTTTTTGCATCTCTTGGAGGTATTATAACTTCATTTTTTTTAACTAAGTGTTCTCGGGCAGAAAGTAAAAGACTTAAATTTTTTTCTTCAATACTAGTATTTGGGTAACAAACTATTGGTTTTGTTCCTATTCTATCTTTTATATCAGATGGTTTTTCTGAAAATTTTTTAATTTTCATTCCTTCGAACTTCCAGGAGCTTTATCCTTGAATAATTTATAATCTAGACTGTCCACTAAAGCTTTAAAAGATGCATCAATGATATTTGGTGATACTCCAATAGTAAACCAATTCACACCCTTAGAGTCTGTGCTTTCAATACTTACTCTTGTTACAGCTTCTGTACCAGTATTTAAAATTCTTACTTTGTAATCAACTAGTCTTAAATCTTTTAAATATTCTGAATATTTAGCAAGCTTGTTAACATTCTTTCTAATAGCATTATCTAGAGCATTAACAGGTCCGTTTCCTTGTCCTTCACACAAAATTTTATCTCCATCTACTTCTAATTGAGCTTTTGCATATGAAACTATTTCTCCAGCATTGTCTTTCTTAACTGAAACATCATATTCATTAATAGAAATATATCTTGGTATCTCTCCCATTAATCTTCGAGCTAACAACTCAAAGGATGCGTCAGCACCATCATAACTATAACCAATAAATTCTCGATCTTTAACTTCATCTAAAAGTTTTTTAATTTTTGGATCGCTTTTCTCAACTTTAATTCCTATTAAATTCAATCTCGACATTATATTGGATTGTCCAGATTGATCTGAAACAACTATATTTCTAGAGTTTCCAACTTCTTCTGGATTTATGTGCTCATAGGTTTTAGGATCTTTTTGAACAGCCGAAACATGCATTCCACCCTTGTGAGAAAAAGCAGAAGCTCCGACATAAGGTAAATGTTTATTGGGTTTTCTATTTAATATCTCATCTAATAATCTTGAGCATTCAGTTAAGTTTTTTAAATTTTCTCTTTTGATATTTAGTTCAAACTTATCTGAAAAATCTTTCTTTAAAAAAAATGAGGGAATTAATGACATTAAATTAGCATTTCCACATCTTTCACCCAAACCATTGATTGTACCCTGGACTTGTCTAACACCTGCTTGGACTGCTGCAAGGCTGTTAGCTACAGCATTTTCGGTATCATTATGAGCATGTATTCCTAAATTTTTTCCAGGGATTTGCTTGCTTACTTTAGATACAATTTCTGTTATCTCGTGTGGAAGTGTACCGCCGTTAGTATCACATAATACAATCCATCTAGCACCATTATCAAAAGCAGCTTTTAAACATGACATTGCATATTCTGGATTAGCTTTATATCCATCAAAAAAATGTTCAGCATCAAACATGAACTCTTTCCCAGATTTAACAATGTGTTTAGTACTTTCACTTATATTCATTATATTCTGCTCATTACTTATACCTAATGCGACATCCACTTGAAAATCCCATGATTTTCCAAACAAGCAAACAGAAGTACTTTTTGAATTAATTAATGATGAGAGCATAGGGTCATTTTCTGCACTGTGTTCAGATTTTTTAGTCATTCCAAATGCAGTTAATTTTGTTGATTTAAAATTATGATCTTTATTGAAAAACTCAGTATCAGTTGGATTTGCACCTGGCCAACCACCTTCAACATAATCCACACCTAATTTATCTAATGCTGATGAGATTTTTTCTTTATCATCAATTGAAAAATCTACACCTTGTGTTTGTGCTCCATCACGTAGTGTTGTGTCAAATATATAAAGTTGTTCTTTGCTCATTTAAATTTCCAAGTCGTTTTATCATCTTTATCTTCTATTAAAACACCTTTGTCTAATAGCTCATCTCTTATTTTGTCAGCTTCCTTATAGTTTTTATTAACTCTAGCTTCATTTCTCTGATTAATTTTATTTAAAATTTCATTTTCAGAAATTGATACCTTATTTTTCTTAAATTTAAGCCAATCCTCTTTAGTTTCATTTAATAATCCAATAAAATTGCAGGCAGAAATAAATAATATTTTATCTTCATCAGAACCCTTCACTGCTTTCTCATATAGTTTGTGTAAATTAGCAATATAGCCTGGTGTATTTAAATCATCGAGAAGAGGTTTAAGAGTTTCATCCGAAATTTTTGCTTTTGTTTTTATGTTTAAATAAACATTATACCATTTACTAATTGTATTTTCACATTCCTCTAAAAGCTTATCATTCCAATCAAGTGGCTGTCGATAATGTGCACTCATCAAAGCCATTCTTAAAACTTGACCACTTTTATTATTTCTAAAATCTTTAATTTTTAAAATATTACCCTGTGATTTTGCCATTTTTTCATTGGACATTGTGATAAATGCATTATGTAACCAATAATTAGCAAACGCCTTACTATCATTTGCACATCTTGATTGTGCTATTTCATTTTCATGATGCGGAAATAACAAATCAACGCCTCCTCCATGAACATCAAATTCGTCTCCTAAATATTTTTTAGACATTGCTGAACATTCTAAATGCCAACCAGGTCTACCTTTTCCCCAAGGTGAGTCCCATGAAGGCTCATCTGTTTCTGATGGTTTCCATAAAACAAAATCTTCAGGATTTTTTTTATTATCACTTACTTCAATTCTTGATCCTGCAACTAATTCATCTAACTTTTTGTTTGATAACTGCCCATAATCTTTAAATTTTTTTACTTCAAAATAAACATGCTTGTTATTTTCGTAAGCAAATCCTTTTTTAATTAATTCAGAGATCATTTCTATCATTTCAGAAATATGCTCAGTTGCTTTTGGCTCATGATTTGGTTGTTCACAATTTAGATAGATACAGTCTTCGTTAAAAATTTGAGTAATTTTTTTAGTAAGCTCTGAAATTGAAATATTATTTTCCTTTGAGGATTTTATTATTTTATCATCTACATCTGTAATATTTCTTACATAAGTTACACTAGGATATTTATTTTTTAAAATTTTAAAAAGAATGTCAAATACAACTACTGGTCTAGCATTACCAATATGAGGATCATCATAAACAGTTGGACCGCAAACATACATTCTCACATTATTTTTGTCTTTGGGAATAAATTTTTCTTTTTTGTTAGTAAGATTATTAGTTAAAAAAATATCTAAACTCATAGTTGAAGAAATATACTTAAATTATAGATTTGTGAATCTATTTGATTAATTTGGAATTATGCATACAGGAATTGGCTCCATTTTATGCATATTTTGTTTTCTGATAACTTCGTATTTTGCACGATTCGGAGAATTTGGATTCTCCATTGCTTCTTCTAATTCGTTATATTTTAAACCAAGTTGACCTTCATCAGTTCTACCGTCATCCCATAAACCATCAGTTGGAGGTGCATCAATAATCTCTTGCAGAATTCCTAACTCTTTTCCTAATTCCCAGACCTGTGTTTTGTTACAATCAGCTATTGGTGAAATATCTACTCCACCATCTCCATACTTCGTATAAAATCCAACACCAAAATCCTCAACTTTGTTTCCTGTTCCTACAACAATTCCTTTATTCGCTGCTGCTACCTGATAAAGAGTGGTCATTCTTAATCTAGCTCTTGAATTAGCCATACCATGTTCATTATCAAATTTTGATAAGCTTGCATTAAATGCTAGAAATAACTCGTCTAAATTAATTGTATGCGCTTCAACATTTTTGAAATTTTTCACTAACCATTCTTGATGCTTTATACTTAAATCATGTTGATGTGATTTCTGTTTGATTGGCATTGATAAAACAATAGTTTTTATTCCAGTCATGGCACTAAGTGTGCTCGATACTGATGAGTCAATTCCTCCAGAAATACCTATTACTAACGACCCCGCCTTTGTTGGCATATTATCTACATAATTTTTAATCCAATTAGAAATAAATTTAACTTTTTCTGAAGGTGTCATAATTAGAAACTATTTATTATTAATAATTTTACAATGTATTAAGATGCCGCTCTGTCTGCATTTTTTGAATACGAGCTATTCTTTTTAATCTCATCTGATATTAAAAATGCTAATTCTAAAGCTTGATTTCCATTAAGTCTTGGATCACAGTGAGTGTGGTATCTAGAAGATAAATCTTTTTCAGATATTTTTTGAGCACCTCCTATACATTCAGTTACATCTTGACCAGTTAATTCGATATGTAGACCGCCTGCATAACTTCCCTCACTTTGATGGCATGCAAAAACGTCTTTTACTTCTTTTAAAACACTGTTGAATGGTCTTGTTTTGAACCCTGTTGCTGCTTTGATTGTGTTACCATGACAAGGATCACACGACCAAATCACATTTAATCCCTCTTTTTTTATTGCTCTAATTAATTTTGGTAAAAATTTTGATACATTATCTGCTCCAAATCTCGATATTAAAGTAATTTTACCCTTTTCATTTTTTGGATTAATTCTATTACAAAGATTAATTAAATCATCAGCCTTTAAGGTTGGTCCACATTTAATTCCAATTGGATTTTCTATACCTCTACAAAATTCGACATGTCCTCCGTCTAATTGTCTAGTTCTGTCTCCTATCCAAACAAAATGAGCAGATGTGTCATGATTTTCACCAGTGGTAGAATCTGTTCTGGTCATTGACTCCTCGAAAGGTAGTAGTAAAGCTTCATGTGATGTCCAAAAATTTACTGTGTACAATCTATTATTAAAATCTGAAGTAATTCCACATGCTCTCATAAAAGCAATAGCATCAGCAATTTTATCTTCAAGATCTTTGAATTTTTTAGCTTGTGGGCTTTTTTTAATATAATCTAAATTCCATAAGTGAACTTTATTTAGATCTGCAAAACCTCCTTTTGAAAAAGCTCTAATAAGATTAAGGGTTGCTGCTGATTGAGAATAAGCTTTAAATAATCTTTTAGGATCTGGAACTCTTGCTTCTTCATTAAATTCCATAGCATTAATATTGTCACCTAAATAACTTGGGAGCTCTACTCCATCTTTTATTTCTGTTGGTGCACTTCTAGGTTTTGAAAACTGTCCTGCTATTCTTCCAACTTTAACAACAGGTAAGGATGCTGAATAAGTCAAAACTAATGACATTTGCAACATAAGTTTAAATGTATCTCTAATATTATCTGGGTTAAATTCTGCAAAACTTTCTGCACAGTCTCCACCTTGAAGTAAAAATGCTTTACCATCAACAACATCTGCTAACTGATCTTTAAGATGTCTTGTTTCACCTGCAAATACTAAAGGAGGAAATGTTCCTATCTTATCTAAAACCTTATCCAGTTCCTTTTTATCTGGATAATCTGGTATGTGTTTAACAGGATATTTTTTCCAACTATTTTTTTTCCAATTTTTCATGTTCAACCTGAAGGTGTTTTATCAGAGTTTAAATTTTATTCAACAGTGACAGATTTTGCTAAATTTCTAGGCTTATCAATATCATAACCTTTTTTAAGAGCAGAGTAATAAGCAAGTTTTTGAAGCGGAATAGTTAAAAGGAACGGAAGTAGGTCATCATTTGTATTCTCTACTTCAATAGTTTCCCAAATATTTTCTGAAACAACTTCGTCTTTACTTTTGTTGGTTATCAATAATACCTTCGCTCCTCTAGCAATAACTTCCTGCATATTAGAAATTGTTTTTTTATAATAATTATCTCTTGGGGCCAAAACAACTACTGGCATGCCCTCTTCTATTAAGGCCAAAGGTCCATGTTTCATTTCACCAGCTGGATATCCTTCAGCATGAACATATGAAAGTTCTTTAAGTTTTAATGCACCTTCTAAAGCTATTGGATATGAATACCCTCTTCCTAAAAACATTGAACCCTTTGCTTCGTTAAATGTTGAAGATATTGCCTGGATATCATTATCATGAAGCAATGTTTTCGCTATTAAGCCAGGCAAAGCTTTTAGGTCTTTAATTTTTTCTTGATATTCTTTTTTTTCAATTTCATTTCTCATTGATCCAAGTTTTAAAGCTAAAATATATAAAACAAGTATTTGACCTAGAAATGCTTTTGTTGATGCAACTCCAATTTCAGGACCACAATGAATTGGTAAAACAAAACTAGAATCTCTTGCTATTGAGCTTTCAATTACATTAACAACAGCACAGGTTTTCATACTGTTTTTGTTACATATATCTAAAGCTGCATAAGTATCTGCTGTTTCCCCAGATTGTGAAACAAAGACATATAAAGTGTCTTTTTTAAATCTATTATTTCTATATCTAAATTCTGACGCTATATCTATGTTGACATCTAAATTTGTAAGTTCTTCAAACCAATATTTTGCCATTAAGCAAGAGTGATACGCTGTTCCACATCCTATTAAGGTGATTGTGTTTATCTCTTCTATTTTCCAAGGAAAATTAAAAATATTTATGTCTTTATTTACATTATCTACATATTCTTTAATTCCAGTTTTAATTGTTGTTGGTTGTTCTTCAATTTCTTTTGCCATAAAATGTTTGAAATGACCTTTGTCATAACTTGCTTCATCTGATGATAGTTCTAATATTTTTTTATTAACTTTTTTTCCCTCTTCATTAAAAAAAAGAACTTGATCTTTTTTAACAATGCAAAATTCACCATCATCAAGATAAGTAATTTTATTTGTCATAGATTTTAAAGCATAAGAATCTGATCCTAGGTAGTTTTCATTTGGACCATAACCAACAGCTAATGGCGATCCTCTTCTAGCACCAACTATTAAGTCTGGCATATCTTTAAAAACAATTCCAATAGCAAAACTACCATGGAGTTGTTTTAAAGTTTTTGTGATGGCTTCTTCTAATTCTGAAGTCTTTAAATGTTCTGTTATTAAATGCACAATTACTTCTGTATCTGTCTGTGATTTGAAGTTATGACCTTTGTTAGTCAAATGTTTTTTTAATATTGTAGAGTTTTCAATAATTCCATTATGAACTACAGACACATTATGAGAAGAATGAGGATGAGCATTTAAACTATTTGGAATTCCATGAGTTGCCCATCTTACATGACCTATGCCAATATTTCCTCTTAAGTTTTTTAAATCAAAATTATTTTCTAAATTATCAACTCTTCCCTCTGATTTTACTTCATTGATTTCACCATCTGAAAGTGTAGCTATTCCTGCTGAGTCATATCCTCTGTACTCTAATTTTTTTAATGAATTAATTATATTTGCAGAAACAGGTTTGTTACTTGATATTCCAATAATTCCACACATAAATTATTTTTTCTTTCCTTTGTAATTCTTAACTTCTAATTGTGGCGATCTTGTTAGTGCTAGAGATTTTGTTTTAACATTTTTTGTTATTACTGATCCAGCTCCAACGATACTATCTTTGTTTATAGTAATTGGAGCAACTAAAGAAGAGTTTGAGCCTATAAATACTTTGTCTTTAATTTTTGTCTTATTTTTATTTACTCCATCATAATTACAAGTAATTGTGCCTGCTCCTATGTTTACTGATTTTCCTATTTGAGCATCTCCAACATAAGATAAATGATTTACTTTAGATTTATTTCCTAAAGTACTTTTTTTAATCTCTACAAAATTACCTACTTTAGATCCTTCTTTTAAAATTGTATTAGGTCTTATTCTGGCATAAGGACCAATCTCAACTTTATTTTCAATTTTACAAGACTCTAAATGTGAAAAAGATTTTATAATTACATTATTCCCAATTTTAACCTTAGATCCAATCACAACATAAGGTTCTATAATTACATTATTTCCAATCTTGGTATCTTTTGAAAAAAAAATAGTTTCAGGGCCTATCATCTTCACACCTGACTTTATAAATTTTTCTCTAAGTTTTTTTTGATTTAAAACTTCCATTTAGATTTGATTTACATTAAGTATATATATTGATTAATTCACAATTTATTTCTTTAAAATACTTTTAAAATGAAACAAAAATTTACAGTTTTATTCGATTTAGATGGTACTTTGGTAGATACAGCGCCTGATCTAATGCTTGCTCATAACCATGTTATGAAAAAATTTGGATATCCTACAAAATCTCTTGATGAACTTAAAAGTGCTGTCGGTCAAGGAGCTGGAGCAATGATTGGTAGATCTATATGGAGCCAAGCTAAAAAAGAATTAACTTCGATTAATGAGAAAATTAAAAATGAAATGACAGATGAGTTTATTTCTTATTATGGAAAGAATATTTTAAATGAAAGTACTTTGATGCCTGGTGTAAAAGATTTTTTAAATTGGTGTAAAAAAGAAAATATATCAATGGCTGTATGTACTAATAAAACTGAACATCTTGCAGTAGATCTTCTAAAAAAAATTGGTATATATGATTACTTTGAGTATGTTGCTGGTTACAATACTTTTGATTATTGCAAACCTGATCCAAGGCACATAACAACAATCATAGAAATTTTAGATGGTAGTAAAAATAAATCAATTATGATTGGTGATAGTGAGTCAGATGCAAAAGCTGCTAAAGCGGCAGAAATCCCAATGATTTTATTAGAAGATGGATATACTGAAAAAAATATTGATGAAATTTATCATAATCACTTAATAAAAGACTTTGTAGGTATTGAAAAAATAGTATCTCAATATCTTTAATATTGATTAATTTATTTTAACTATTAAAACAAAATCACAAATTAGGAGTTATTTTGTTATTACATACAATTAAAGTATATCCATCAAAAATTAATCTTCCGAAAAAGAATCAGCTTGCTTGGAAAATAGCAGAGATAGCTAGCGATAATGCCAAATTAAATAAAGATGCTATTGAAATGGTTATCAATAGAATTATTGATAATGCTTCTGTTGCGATCGCCTCTTTAAACAGAAAACCTGTAATTTCATCTAGAGAAATGGCTTTAAGACACTCTAGAAAAAATGGTGCAACTTTATTTGGGGTAAACTCAAAATTAAAATTTGATTGTGAATGGGCAGCATGGTCAAACGGAACAGCTGTTAGAGAATTAGATTTTCATGATACTTTTTTAGCTGCTGATTATAGTCATCCAGGTGACAATATTCCTCCACTTATTAGTGTAGCACAACAAAATAAAAAAAGTGGATTAGATTTAATAAGGGGAATAATTACTGCGTATGAAGTTCAAGTAAATTTAGTTAAAGGTATTTGTTTACACAAACATAAAGTTGATCACATTGCTCATTTAGGTCCTAGTGTAGCTGCTGGATTAGGAACAATGTTAAAATTAAATACTGAAACTATTTATCAAGCTGTTCAACAAGCATTACACACAACAATATCTACAAGACAATCTAGAAAAGGAGAAATTTCAAGTTGGAAAGCTTATGCTCCTGCACATGCGGGTAAACTTGGTATAGAAGCTGTAGATAGAGCCATGAGAGGTGAAGGCGCTCCAAGTCCAATATACGAAGGTGAAGATAGTGTTATAGCTAGAATATTGGATGGTAAAAAAGCAAAATATAAAGTCCCTTTACCAAAAAAAGGTGAAAGTAAAAAGGCTATTTTAGAGACATATACAAAAGAATATTCTGCAGAATATCAATCACAAGCCTTAATAGATCTAGCTAAGAAACTAAAAACAAAAATTCCAAATTTAAATCTAATTAAAAAAATTGATATTTTTACAAGTCATCACACTCATTATGTTATTGGGACAGGTGCTAATGATCCACAAAAAATGGATCCGAATGCTAGTAGAGAAACTCTTGATCATTCTATTATGTATATTTTTGCTGTAGCGTTAGAAGATGGAGATTGGCATCATGTTAAATCTTATACAAAAACTAGAGCAAATAGAAAAAGCACCATTAAGATTTGGAAATCAATTAAAACGTATGAAGATAAAAAATGGACAAAGAAATATCATGATTCAAATCCAAAAAATAAAGCATTCGGTGCTAAAGTAGTTATAACACTTAATAATGGAAAAAAAATAACAGAGGAACTAGACAGAGCAGATGCGCATCCATATGGGGCAAGACCATTTAAGAGAGAAAATTATATAAATAAATTTTTAACTTTAACCAAAGGTATTTTAGATAAAAAAGAAAGCAATCGCTTTTTAAAAACTGTACAAAATTTAAGAAATTTGAAAGATGGTCAACTTCATAAATTGAATATTGAAGTAAGAAAAAGTAAATTAAAGCGAAATAGTAAGAAAGGAATTTTTTAATGCATTTTGTAGAAAAAGAACCAAGTCAAAAAAGATTAGATTTTGATCAAAAATTAAAATCAAATAAAATTTTAAGAGTTCCTGGTGCATATAATCCTCTCACAGCAAAATTAATTGAAGAAATTGGATACGATGCAGTTTATGTATCTGGTGGAGTGATGGCTAATGATCTTGGATTTCCTGATATAGGTTTAACTACGCTACAAGATGTTAGTACAAGATCTTATTTAATTTCAAGAGTAACAAATCTTCCAACAATAGTTGATATAGATACAGGATTTAAATCTTGTAAAGAAACTATAGAAATATTTGAAGAATTTGGAATAACTGGTGTTCATTTAGAAGATCAAATTGAGAGAAAAAGATGTGGGCATCTTGATAATAAAGAACTTATTTCAACTAATGCTATGGTTAAAAAAATTAAAGAATGCGTTTCTACTAAAAAAGATCAAAATTTTAAAATTATTGCGCGTTCAGACGCTAAGAGTGTTGAAGGTTTAGATAAAATGATTGAAAGATGTAAAGCTTATATCGATGCTGGTGCTGAAATCATATTTCCAGAGGCTCTTAAAGATGAAAAAGATTTTGAAATAGTTCGTAAAGAATTATCTGGTTATTTATTAGCTAATATGACTGAATTTGGTAAATCAAAATTATTTAACTATAAAGAATTAGAAAATTTTGGATATAACATAGTAATTTATCCTGTAACAACTCAAAGATTGGCTATGAAGAATGTTGAAGATGGATTAAGAGACATTTATGCAAATGGACATCAAAATAATATAATTGATAAAATGCAAACTAGAAAAAGACTATATGAGCTAGTTGATTATGAAAAATATAATTCTTTAGATGAAAAAATTTATAATTTTAGTACGGAAGGGCATGATTAATGAGTGATGATATAAAAAAAGGTTTACTTGGAATAGTTGTTGACGAAACGGAGGTTTCAAAAGTAATGCCTGAAATAAACTCTTTAACATACAGAGGTTATGCCGCTCAAGATTTATGTGAATATTGTAGATTTGAAGAAGTTGCTTATTTGATTTTGAATAAAGATCTACCTAACACTATTGAGTTAAGAAAATTTGAAAAAGAAGAGAGAAACCAAAGAGAACTTACAAAAAATTTATATGAAATAATTAAGCACATGCCTAAGAAATCTCATCCTATGGATGTTGCCAGAACAGCTGTTAGTGTGATGGGACTAGAGGATAAAGAAACAACCGATTCTTCTCAAGAAGCTAACATGAGAAAAGCATTAAGAATATTTGCAAAAACTCCAACTGCACTTGCTGCATTTTACCGAATTAGAAAAGGAAAAAAAATAATTAAACCAAAAAAATCTCTTACTTTTGCTGAAAATTTTTTCTATATGTGTTTTGGTAAAGTTCCTCAAAAAGAAATTGTAAAAGCTTTTGATGTTTCATTAATTTTGTATGCAGAACATAGTTTTAATGTTTCAACCTTTACCGCTAGAACAATTACAAGTAGTTTATCTGATATTCATGGTGCAATTACAGGGGCTATTGCAAGCCTAAAAGGTCCACTACATGGTGGAGCAAATGAGGAAGTAATGCACATGATGAATAAAATTAAAAAACCTGAAAATGCATTAAAGTGGATTAATAACGCTTTAAAAAATAAAGAAGTGGTTATGGGTTTTGGTCATAGAGTATACAAATCTGGAGATTCTAGAGTCCCAACGATGAGAGAGTATTTTGGAAAAGTTGCAAAAATAAAAAAAGATAAAAAATTTGAGAAAATTTATGACATTGTTGAAAAAGTTATGATTAAAGAAAAAAATATTTATCCTAATGTTGATTATCCAACTGGTCCCACGTATCATTTGATGGGATTTGATACTGATTTTTTTACACCAATATTTGTAATCTCAAGAATTACAGGCTGGTCAGCTCATATTATGGAGCAGCACGCAGCTAATAAATTAATTAGACCTTTAGCTAGTTATAAGGGAAATAAACACAGAAAAGTAATGCAATTAAATCAGAGATAGCTTATTTTTCTATTTTAGCAAACCTTGAATCTTCGCCTATAATATTACAATTCATTTTGTATTTAATTACAAAATCATCTATTGATTTTTTTACACCAGGTGCATGACCCAAATTATAATCATCACATAGAACAGTTGCCCCATTATTTAGAGCATCAATGCATGACTCTAAATCATTCATAACAGTTTGATAAGTATGCCCGCCATCTAAAAAAATATAGTCAATTTTTTTCATATCGATATTTTTTAAAATATCGTTCGAATTTCCTTTAATTAAATGAATATTTTTTTCAAATTTTTTTAGCAAGTCTTGAACTGCTTCTCTGCTATAAGGGTTTTGTTTTTTTATTAACTTAAAATAAATATTCTTAATTGGATTTGAGAATTCTGTATTAGGTATTACTTCTTTTTTATTTGCGTCATTCTCTTCAAACAAATCTAAACCAATATATTTAAAGTCACTTTTATGAATTGAGTATAATAGCTCACATACATTTCTAGCTGTTACACCATGAAAAACACCAACTTCTAAGAAAACTTTTGGTTTTTTTTTAAAAACTTCTTTTAAAAAAAAATCACCGACTCCTTTTTGCTTAAAACTTGTCTTGCGGAAGTATTTTTTGTATCTCAATTTAACTAAATGCTTCTGCCCAAGTCCCTTGAGTTGATGCTTTAGAATATTCAGTTGCTCGACCTTCAAAGAAGTTCATATGTTCAACAGCGTTAAGCATTGTATCCAACCAGGTTAGTGGATTTTTTTGAACATCATAAATTGGTTCTAACCCTAATTGAATGAGCCGTCTATTTGCAATGAACCTAATATAATCTTTAACTTCTTGTGCCGTTAAACCTTCCATCGGACCCATTTCAAAAGCTAAATCGATAAAAGCATCTTCATGCTCAACAATTATTCTACAAGCTTCATAAAGTTCTTTTTTTAGTTTAGGTGTCCATATTTCAGGGTTTTCTTTTATAAACTCCTTAAAAATTCTGATCATAGAATTACAATGAAGTGTTTCATCTCTTACAGACCAAGTAACTATCTGTCCCATTCCTTTCATTTTATTGTGTCTTGGAAAATTCAATAAAATAGCAAAACTTGCAAACAACTGTAATCCTTCTGTAAAAGCACTAAACACTGCAACTGTTTTTGCAATATCCTCTTTAGAGTTTACATTAAATCCCTGCATGTAATCGTACTTATCTTTCATCTCTTTGTATTTCATGAAAGCTGAATATTCTGATTCAGGCATACCAATAGTATCTAATAGATGAGAATAAGCAGCTACATGAACTGTTTCCATTGCAGCAAATGCAGTCATCATCATTAATACTTCTGTTGGCTTAAATACAGTTGTGTAATGTCTTAAATAACAATTATTAACCTCAACATCTGCTTGAGTGAAAAATCTAAAAATTTGTGTTAATAGATTTTTTTCTGGTTGAGACAAATTTTTTTGCCAATCTCTAACATCGTCTCCTAAAGGGACCTCTTCTGGTAACCAATGAATTCTTTGTTGAGTTAACCATGCATCATAACACCATGGATATCTAAAAGGTTTGTAAACTGGGTTTTCTACTAATAGACCCATCTTTTTTGCTTGAATAATTTCTTTATTAATTTTTTCTGCTACTGACATGATAGACACTCCTCATACTCTGGCTCTTGGTTAGATGGTTGATTTTTAGATTTATAAACATTAGCTGTAATATCAGTTGATTTAGCATCATTAATATTTTCAGCTCTTTGAATTGATTTTGATCTACAGTAATAAAGACTTTTTAAGCCTTTTTTCCAAGCATCAAAATGAATTTTATGTAATTCTTTCTTATGTACATCAGCTGGTAAAAATAAATTTACTGACTGCGCCTGAGAAATAAATGGAGTTCTGTCGCCACTTAATTCAATTATCCAATTTTGGTTAAGTTCAAATGCTGTTTTAAATACATCTTTTTCTAAATCAGTTAAAAAATCTAGATGGTTAACAGATCCCTGATTAGTAGTAATAGTAGACCAAGTTTCATCATCATTTTTGCCATGGTTTTGTAGTATTTCTTCAAGGTATCTATTTCTGACGTTAAAAGAGCCCGATAGAGTTTTATGTGTATAGCTATTTGCTGCAATAGGTTCTACTCCTGGAGATGCTCCACCACAAATGATTGAAATAGAAGCTGTTGGAGCTATTGCTGTTTTGTTTGAAAATCTTTCTTTGTAACCATACTCTGCTGCATCTGGACATGCACCTCTTTCTTCAGCTAAATCTTTAGAAGCTTGATTAACTTTTTCATGAATATTTTTAAATATTTTTTTATTCCATGACTTGGCCATCACTGACTCAAGTGGAATTCTATTTTTTTGTAAAAATGAATGAAAGCCCATCACACCTAATCCAACACTTCTTTCTCTTTCCGCAGAATATTTTGCATCTTTAAACTGTTCTGGTGCTTTATAAATAAAGTCTGATAAAACATTATCTAAAAATCTCATCACGTCACCAATCATATCTGGATCATCTTTCCATTCATCATACTTTTCTAGATTTAGAGATGACAAACAACATACCGCTGTTCTATCTTTTCCATCTTTATCAATTCCTGTTGGTAAAGTTATTTCACTACATAAATTAGAAGTTTTAACTGTAAGATTTGCCAATTTATGATGTTGAGGAATTTGTCTGTTAACAGTGTCAATATAAATTATATATGGTTCACCAGTTTCGATTCTTGCAGTTAATAATCTTATCCATAGATTTCTTGCTGAAATAGTTTGTTGTACACTTCCATCCGAAGGACTTTTTAATGCCCATTGTTCATCTGTTTCAACTGCTCTCATAAAAGCATCTGAAACTAAAACACCATGATGTAGATTTAGTGCTTTTCTATTTGGATCACCACCCGTTGGTCTTCTCATTTCAATAAACTCTTCTATTTCAGGATGATCAATTGGAAGATAACATGCTGCAGAACCTCTTCTTAATGATCCTTGACTAATAGCCATTGTTAAAGAGTCCATAACTTTTATAAAAGGAATTATTCCAGAAGTTTTTCCAACTCTTCCAATTTTTTCACCAATAGATCTTAAGTTACCCCAATAGCTTCCAATTCCTCCACCCTTCGCTGCTAACCAAACATTTTCACTCCATAAATCAAGAATGCCTCCTAAGCTATCAGATGCTTCATTTAAAAAACATGAAATTGGTAATCCTCTTTTTGTACCACCATTTGACAAAACTGGTGTTGCTGGCATGAACCAAAGATTGCTTATGTAATTATAAATTCTTTGAGCGTGCAAATTATCATCTGAATATGTGCTTGCTACTCTTGCAAATAAATCTTGATAAGATTCGTTCAAACCTAAATATCTGTCTTTTAAAGTTGCTTTACCAAAGTCTGTAAGATTTGCATCTCTCGAGCGATCAATTTTAATTATGATGCCTTTGTCATTTTGAAATAATTCTGTTTCATTATTTAATGAGAAAAGATCAGGCTTACTTATTTTAGAAACTTCTTTAACTTCAGGGCTATATTCGGAGACAGCTTTTTTAAGGGCCTGAGAAAGAATCTTATTCATAAAAGTTTAATATATTTTGTTATTAGTACGAAAACAACTATATGTTGTAGGCGTTTGTCGTAAATATACTACATAAACAATTTAACAACAGAACATTTATAGAACGCGACAATATGTTAATCAATAAAAAAATTAAATTTTTTCCAAGAAATTAACATAAAAAGGTTAACTAAATAGCTAATGAATCAAAACGTAAAAATAGATCCCTATGGCTTTAGAGAATATGACGCTCGTTGGTTGTATGAGAAAGACATAAATTCAGCCGGAATAGAGAATCTTGGTAGAGGACTTGGAACACAAATAAAAATTCATACTAAAAAAGAAAATCCAAGAGTCATCGTTGGACATGATTACCGATCTTATAGCGAAGAAATAAAAGTTGCTCTTAAAAAAGGATTAATATCTACTGGATGTAACATTGAAGATGTGGGTTTATCACTATCCCCAATGGTTTATTTTGCACAATTTAATTTAGATGCAGATGCGGTCGCTATGGTTACAGCTAGCCATAATGAAAATGGTTGGACTGGTGTCAAAATGGGAGTCAAAAAAGGACTCACTCATGCACCAGAAGAAATGAAGGAACTAAAAGAAATTACCTTAAATAAAAAATTTATAAAGGGTGAAGGTAATGAAAAACAAATAAAAGATTTTGATAAAATTTATAAAGACGACCTAATTAATAAAAATAAAATTAAGAAAAAAATAAAAACTGTAGTGGCTTGTGGAAATGGAACAACAGGTGTTTTTGCCCCGGATATTCTGAGAGGCATTGGATGTGAAGTAATAGAGTTAGATTGTAACCTAGATTGGAATTTTCCTAAATATAATCCAAATCCAGAAGATCTAAAAATGCTTCACGAAATAGCAAAAGTAGTTAAAGAAAATAATGCTGACATAGGGTTCGGATTTGATGGTGATGGAGATAGAGTTGGAGTTATTGATGATAAAGGTAATGAAATATTTTCAGATAAAATTGGTCTTCTAATTGCTAGAAATTTATCAAACAAATATAAAAATTCTAAATTTATAGTAGATGTAAAATCGACAGGTTTATTTTCAAAAGATAAAATATTAATTGAAAATAATTGTGAGACAGTTTATTGGAAAACAGGTCATTCTCACATTAAAAGGAAAGTAAACACCGAAAAGGCTTTAGCTGGATTTGAAAAAAGTGGTCATTTTTTCTTCAATAAGCCACTAGGTTTTGGATATGATGATGGTATCAATTCAGCTATTCAAGTATGTCACTTATTAAACAATCAAAACAAAAAAATGAGTAAAATTATTAGTGAATTACCTAACACATTTCAAACACCAACAATGGCACCATTCTGTAAAGATGAAGAAAAATATTTAGTTGTTGAAGATATGGTCAAAAAAATTGAAAATTTAAAAAAAAACAAAACTGAAATAGATGGCCAAGTTATAAAGAATATTTTAACTGTTAATGGGGTTAGATTTTCTTTTGAAGATGGCTCTTGGGGGCTAATAAGAGCTTCATCAAATAAACCTTCATTGGTAATAGTCACTGAAAGCCCTACCTCAGAACAAAGAATGAAAAAAATATTTGAATTTATTGATAAATTGCTTAAGGAAAACGGCAAGATAGGCGATTATGATCAAAAAATTTAATATTTTATTAATTTTTTTTTTATTTTTAAGCTCAAAAGGACTAAGTTTCAGCCCAGAAATTGAACAGCAAATTTATATTGGCTGCTATGGAAGTTCAAAACAATATATAGGTCAAGAAAAAGCAAAATCTTATTGTTTGTGTACATTAAAAAAACTTAATGAGAAATTTACAGATGATGAAATCAAAGCAATATTCAAGCAAAAACCTGAAGATATAATAAATTCTACAAAATTTGCTTCACTCCATTGCGAACAAAATCTTTGATTCTATTAACGATTTGCTAAAAAAAACGTAAGATCGGCGAATATGATCAGAAAATTTAATTTTTTAAATTATCCTCATCAGTTTTAGTTTCTAAATTGTCAGCATCCTGATTATCTTCTTGTTCAGGAATTTCGTCGCTATAAAACTTTCTAACCAATTCCTCCTCTTTTAGTCGTTGTTCTTCATCAAATTTCTTTTCCCACTCTTTCATACGCCTATTTTCCTCTTCAACTCTCTCTTTTTGAGCTATATCAGCTAATCTAATTCTTTCATTTTCTTCTTCAATTCTTTTTTGTCTTTCCTCCTCTACTTTCAATTCTCTTTCTCTTTGACGTCTTTCATTTTCTTGATTTATTCTCTCACGTTCTGCTTCTTTAAGTTCTTTTTCTTTAATTCTTAATTCTTCTTCCTTAGCTCTTTGCTCAGCCTCCTCTTGTAAAATCTGTCTTTGAATTTCCTGCTGTCTTTCAGTTTCCAGATCTCTTAGTCTTTGCTCCATTTCTCTAAGTTTTTCTTGTTCATATTTCAGCTTCCTAGCAGCCTCTCTTAATCTTTGTTCTTCTTCAAGTTTATTTTTCCTTTCAATTTCTTTTAATCTTAATTTTTCTTGTCTTTCTTTTTCTTTTTCGTCTCTTCTCTTTTGGGTTTCAATTTCTTTATTTTTTAGTTGTTCTTCTTTAATTTTTATATTTTCTTCTCTAATTCTTTGTCTCTCTAACATTTTGAGCCTTAAATCTTCTTGCTTAAGCTTTCTGGCTTCCTCTCTTAGTTTTCTAGTTTCTTCGTCTTTAATTTTTTTCTGTTCTATTTTAATTCTTTGAGCTTCTATTTTTTTTCTTTTTTCTTCGTTCTTTTTTTCTTGCTTTTCATTTTCAATGATTAATTTTTTTTGAAAAAGAAGTTTCTTTCTTTCCTCTTTTAGCTCATCCTGTTTAGCTTTTTTTGCTAATTTTTTTTCTAAAATTAATTCCCTTTTTTTTTCTTTTTCTAATTGTTTTTGTAATGCTAAATCTTTTTTAACTTTATTTTTTTTTATTTTTTCTAAAAATGAGGAAAAATTTTTTTTTGATTTATCGATTGGATCAAGTAAATTTTTTTTAATATTTTTTTTAATGTCTTTTATTGAAACCATTTTTAAAAGTATCAATTACAACAATAACACTAAATATTATGTATGGCTAAATTGAGTTTTTTTAAATAAATATACACAACCTATAATTGTTAATTTAAAATTAGTTGATAAAGTTCATTTTCAACCAAGAAGTGTTCATAGAAATTAAAAGAATCAACTAGATTGAAGTAGTGAGGTGATGGAGGGAGACTGAAGTCACCTCTTTTTTTTGCTTGTTATAATTTTAAGTATTCGTAAAAAAATTTAATAGAAACCATAAAAAGAAAAATTCCAAAAAACTTACTAATTTTATTCTTATCGATACTATGAACTGTTTTAGCTCCTATCCTAGCCATGAAAGTTGTAATTGGTATAAATATTAAAAAAGCAGGGATGTTTATAAAACCAATACTTAGTGGAATACTTGAATTTAAATAACTTCCTGAAATTAAAAAACCTATTGCTCCAAAAAGAGCAATTAAAAAACCTATTGCTGCTGCACTTCCAATAGCTTTATTTATTGAATATCCAAAAAACTTAAGAATAGGAACATTCATTACAGCTCCTCCTATACCCATAGGAGCAGAAATAAACCCAACAAGAAAACCAAGAATAACTTTTAGATGTAATTTCATTTTAACAATTATATTTTGCTCCTTTTCTTTTATTAAAAGTAAGTAAATTCCTAAAAATAAGATCATTATAGAAAAAAATAAAACTAAGGATTTAGTTTTTAAAGAAGCTGCAAAAGCTGTACCAACAATAACTCCCAGTACAACAAAGAGACCGTAATTCTTAACAATATCAAAATCAACAGCTTTAAATTTATGATGCGTTAAAACTGAAACAGTAGACGTTGGTATTATAATTGCAAAGGAAGTTCCTACTGCAAGGTGCATAACATATTGAGGAGCAATTTCTAAAGAACCAAAAATAAAATATAAAAAAGGAACAGTTATCAACCCTCCACCTATACCAAATAATCCAGCAACAAAACCTACTGGAATAGCTGTTAAAGCCATTAATAAAATAATATAACTATATTCATTTATTAATATTGAATTAAGCAGACTGCCCTACTCTATTATCTACATTATTATATTTAATTTTATCCATGATGTGATCAATTTTTTTCACATCAGCATCTCTTACACACATGTTTTCGCTTAAATATCTTTTCCAATAACTTGCACCTGTCTGACCATGAAATAAACCAAGTGTATGTCTCATGATTTGATTTAACCTGGTTCCTTTTTTTAATTCTTCTTTAACATAGGGAATAAGTTGTTCAATTACATCTTGTCTGCTAGGTACATCTTCATTGTTAAATATTTCTCTTTCAATATCTGCTAATA
This sequence comes from uncultured Pelagibacteraceae bacterium, assembly GCA_902522385.1. Classification (GTDB taxonomy): domain Bacteria; phylum Pseudomonadota; class Alphaproteobacteria; order Pelagibacterales; family Pelagibacteraceae; genus Pelagibacter. Next base: position 1,541 of record CABYVK010000014.1, on the reverse strand, counting down.
GATAAGGGGTATGATATGCTGCCCTTCCAATCATTACACCGTCAGTTTTTTCTAAAAGAGGTTTTATTTCATCTACTGAAGTTATTCCTCCATTTATTATGATCTCTTCATTAGGAAAATCCTCTTTTAATTTATACACATACTCGTATTTTAATGGTGGAATATTTAAATTTTGTTTAGGAGTAAACTTACCTAACATTGCTTTTCTTGCATGAATAATGAAAGTTTTAACTCCAGTTGCTTTTAGGGTAGAAATAAAACTATGTAAATTTTCATAATCTTCCACATCATCGTAACCAATTCTTGTTTTTATGGTTACTGGTAGTTTTGTAATTGATTGCATTTTACTTAAACAATCTGCAACTAAATTTGGCTCTTTCATTAAACATGCACCAAATCTATTTTTTTCGACTTTTTTACTAGGACAACCTAAGTTTAGATTAATTTCATCATAACCAAAATCTTCACCTACTTTAGTGGCTTCAGCTAAGAGTTTTGGAGAAGATCCTCCTAATTGTAGTGCTACAGGTTTTTCATTTATATTAAATTCCAATAACTTTTTCTTATCTCCTCTATTTATGGCTTCATCGACTATCATCTCAGTATAAAGAAGAGTATTTTTAGATATTAATCTAAGAAAATATCGTTCATGACGATCTGTACAATCCATCATAGGAGCAACTGATACTTTCCTATTCATGATATAACTTTATATTATTTTTTTATGAGTTTGAAGCTTCTGTGTCGTCCGAAGTAACGTCCACTTCTTGGTTTTCTGATTCTGATACTTCATCTAAAGAAACTTCTCCTTGCTCATTCATAGTTTCTTCACCAACTGAATTATCAACATCTGCAGTAGCTGTTTCAGATAGTTCAGCTAAATCTTCTTTTGTTACTTGAATTTTTTCAGGTGTTTTTCTTGCTCTTTTAGAAGGCAATATTGGGGTACCGCTTTTTGAAATTTCACCTTTATATAGATTTTCAAAATCATCACCTATTTCTTCATCATCCTCTGCACTATCATCAACTTGTTCAACATGTTTTCTAAGTTTGTAAACGGCGCTATCAGTTAAATCTGAAACTTTAATTTTTTCTTCTGCAATTTCTCGTAATGAAATAACCGTATGTTTATCATTATCTCTATCAATTGTAGGTTCTATTCCTGCATTTAATTGAGTAGCTCTCTCTTTAGCTACTAGCACTAATTCGTAAGGACTCTCTACTTTGTCTATACAATCTTCTACGGTTACTCTTGCCATGCGGAGTATCTACACAGTCAGTCTTTAAAAATCAAGGGCTATTTTATAAATAATTTGGATTTAGCTTATTTTTAACTAAATAAAGAAGGATAATTGAGCTAAAGATGTAGGCTCCTGAAACAACAGCTATATGTTCAATTGAAAAAACCAATATCAATCAAAAATCCAAATAAAGCTGTACCAAAAGCTGTTGAAAATACCATTAGTGCAGTTGTTAAGGCCTTTATAGATCCAATATATTTAACACCATAAATCTCAGCCCAAGTTGAGGAACCAAGAACA
>CABYVK010000013.1 GCA_902522385.1 uncultured Pelagibacteraceae bacterium | reverse complement strand
AAGCATCGTCATACAAATAATATAGAATCTATAATCTTTTAAAACTTCTATTCTTTTCCATTGTTTAATTTCTTTGTTATTCTCTTCTATTTCAGATTCTTCTCTTGTATCAAGCTTAACGTCTTTAACTAAAAGAAAAGTTGCAACAGGTAAAACAAGTATAACTAAAATAGATATTGAGACCCAAATATCTCTCCATTCTATAAAAGTTAATAAAAAAACAATTAAAACTGGCATTATAAATTCAGCCAATGACAATCCTAACCATCCTGTACTTAAAGCTCTGCCTCTATTTTTTTCAAAAAAACGAGATATGGTTGTTGTTGCTGTATGACTTGATAAACCTTGTCCAGCTAAACGCATTAAAAAAATTCCTACAAATAAAAAAATAACAGATGAAATTTTTGAAAATATAAAGCAAGAAGCAGATAGAAAAATTATTACATAGGAAGCAAACTTTAATATATTTACATCATCAATTTTTTTTCCAATCCAAACTAAAACAATACTACTCAATAAAGTAGCTGATGCATAAATTGAGCCAAATTGTCCATGTGTAATTGATAAAGCATCTCTAATACTAGAATTAAATAAGCCAAGAAAAAAACTCTGTCCAAAGCTCGAAAAAAATGTAAAAATAAATCCAAATACAATTACTTTTAAACTTAAACTTTTAAACATAGAAAAAAAATATGACTTGTAATGTTGCTTTCATAGGTCTTGGGGTTATGGGCTACCCAATGGCTGGATATATATCAAAAGCCGGACACAATGTAACTGTTTTTAATAGAACTAAATCTAAAGCTGAAAAATGGATTGATGAATACAAAGGTAAAATGGCCAATACCCCTGCTGAAGCTGCAGATGGTGCCGATTTTATTTTCACATGTGTTGGTAATGATGATGATTTAAGAGAAGTAGCAACTGGAGAAAATGGATTATTTAACACGGCAAAAGCAGGATCTATTTTTATTGATAACTCAACTGTATCTGCAGAAGTATCAAGAGAATTAAATAAAAAAGCAAATGATAAAGGGTTTAGTTTTTTAGATGCCCCTATTTCAGGTGGACAAGCTGGTGCTGAGGGCGGAATACTAACAGTAATGGTTGGTGGCGATGAAGAAGTGTTTAAAAAGGCTGAACCTGTTATTGATTGTTACAGTAAAAAAGTAAAATTAATTGGTCCTTGTGGAAGTGGTCAGTTAACAAAGATGATGAACCAAATGTGTATTGCTGGAACAGTCCAAGGTTTATCTGAAGCAATTAATTTTGGAATAAACGCAGGTTTAGATATGGATAAAGTTATGGAAACAATATCTAAAGGTGCAGCACAATCTTGGCAAATGGAAAATAGATACCGAACTATGACCGATGATAAGTTTGATTATGGTTTTGCTATTGATTGGATGAGAAAAGATTTAAAAATTGCAATCGAGGAAGCAAAAAAAAATGGCTCACCCGTGCCTATAACAGAAATTATTGATGGCTATTATGCTGAAGTTCAAGAAATGGGTGGAAATCGTTGGGATAGCTCAGGTTTGATTGCTCGATTAAAAAAGAAAAAATAATTTTTGTGACGGATACAGTTCCTTATTACGAGGACTTTGCAGAGATCAAAAAGAAAATTTGGTCAATGCTAGACAATGCTGTGAAAGACAGAAGTTCTCCTTTTCGAATACCAGTATTTATTTGTGGTAATCAATCAGACTTTGATGGAAGAATTGTAGTTCTTAGAAAATCTGATCAATCAAATAATCTAGTGCAATATCATAGTGATATACGATCAGATAAAATTGAAAAGTTAAAAGCAAATAAAAACGCAGCATTGTTGTTTTACGACAAAGACGAAAAAATACAGGTTAGATTGAAAGTTGAATGTACTGTTAATCATAATAATGATGTAACAAAAGAATCTTGGTCTAAAACCCAACATATTAGTAGAAAATGCTATTTAGTTGATAATGGTCCAGGAACTGAGTCGGATCTACCAACATCTGGACTAAAACCAGAGTTAGACAATTTTGATTACACGAAAGAACAAAGCGAAGAAGGTTACAAAAACTTTACTGTTATTCAGTGCAAAATTAAATCTATAGAATGGCTTTATTTAGCAGCTAAAGGTCATAGAAGAGCAAAATTTAATTTAGAAAATAATAAAGATACTTGGTTAGTTCCATAGATGGTTACTGGATATATATTTACAGCATTTCTTATATTGTTAGGATTAGCTGTAATGAGATTTGGGAGTATTCATTTTAAAAAATTTAAAGAGGGTAAAACCAAAATTAAATCTAAGTTAAGTGGACAATTATCTTTCTTAATTTTATTTATAGTAATAATTGGATTGATCATATATTCGATGAACGATCTATTATTTAACTAAACCAATTATTCTTTCAAATACCTTTAATAATTATATTTGTACCTTCGGAATTATCTAATCTTATTTGTTTTATTGGTTTGTACTCTTCAGAATTGTACCATTCTAATGCTTTTTCATATGTGGGAAATTTAAGAATAATAATTCTAGGAAATTTTGTCTCACCATCAAAAATTTGAAATTCACCAGCTCTTACCAAAAATTCTCCACCAAATTTTTTTACAATTGGATTAACTTTTTCTACATACTCTTTGTAATTCTCAGAATTTGTTATTTTCAATTGAGCTATTACGTAGCCTGCTGGCATTTATTTCCTTTAAAAAATTGATTTCGAATATTTTTTCCAATTATCTTGATAATGTTTTGTGTTTTCAAAGACTGCTTTTTTTTCTTCGTCTGTAACTTCTCTAATAACTTTGCCTGGAGATCCAACAACCAGAGAGTTATCTGGTATGACTTTATTTTCTGTTATTAAGGCTTTTGCACCAATGATGCAATTTTTGCCAATATTAGCTTTATTTAAGATGACAGCTCCAATTCCAACTAAACTGTTATCTCCAATGGTACATCCATGAAGCATAACTAAATGACCAACAGTAACATTTTTTCCTACTTTTAAAGGACATCCAGGATCTGTATGTAATACGCTTCCATCTTGAACATTAGATCCTTCACCAATATGAATATTTTCAATATCTCCTCTAAGCACTGCATTAAACCAAATACTTGTATTTTTTTCTAAAGTAACATCTCCTATTATTGTAGCATTCGGAGCTACCCAATTTTCGCCAGAGTTTTTTGGTTTTTTATCTTTTAAATCATAAAACATAATCTATATATTTTACATTATGCCTATACAAACTCCAATATGTGATTTTGGTCAAAAAGCTGTTCCATTTGAATTAAAATCTACTGATAAAAAAATTCTGTCCTTAAATGATATCAAAGGCGAAAATGGAACTTTGATAATGTTTATTTGTAATCATTGTCCATATGTTAAAGCAATCACAAAAGAATTAGTTGAAGATTGTAGTGAATTAAACAAAATTGGTATCAATTCAGTTGCTATCTGCTCAAACGACTTTGTTAATTATCCAGAGGACTCATTTGATAACATGATCAAGTTTGCAAATGAAAATCATTTCAATTTTCCTTACTTACATGATGAAACTCAAGAAATTGCTAGAGCATATGACGCTGTATGTACTCCAGATTTCTTTGGCTACAATAAAAATCTAGAACTTCAATACAGGGGACGATTAAGAGAACTTAGAAAGTTTATTCCAGTTAAAGACGGAGAAAGTGATCTGCTAACAGCTATGAGACAAATAGCTGAAACTGGAAAAGGTCCTGAAGATCAGATACCCAGTGCGGGCTGTGGTATTAAATGGAAGTATGATTAATGTATCTAATTGTAACTAGATCATTCCCACCTGAGCTTGGTGGTATGCAAAATCTAATGTGGGGTCTTTCAAGAGAATTATCTAAAAACTTCATGATAAAAGTTTTTGCAGATCATATAGAGGGTCACAAAAATTTTGATGAACAAGCTTCCTTTTCAATCGAAAGAGTTGGTGGGATTAAATTACTAAGAAAATATAGAAAAGCACAATTAATTAATGAATATATCAAAGAAAATAAAATAGATGGAATTATTTCTGATCATTGGAAAAGTTTAGAACTTATTAAAACTTCTAAGAAAAAATATTGTTTAATTCATAGTAAAGAAATCAACCATCCTAAAGATTCTAGTCAAAATAAAAGAGTAGTTAATGTTTTAAATAATGTTGAAAAAGTTGTGGCAAATTCTCAATTTACAAAAAATCTAGCGATAGAACTTGGTGTTAATGAAAATAAAGTAATTGTAATAAATCCAGGTGTGAATCCTGCTGAAGAATTAAATAAAAAAACTTTAGATAAAGTTGAAAGTATACTTAAATTTAAAAATCCAAGACTAATTACAGTTTCAAGATTTGATAAACGTAAAAATCATGAAAAAATAATAATGGCTTTAAGAAATTTAAAACAAATTTATCCTGACATTGTTTACATTTGTATTGGATATGGAGAAGAAGAGGAAAATATTAAGAAACTGGTAAAAGAATTAGATCTTGAAGCACAAGTTATGTTTTTTAAAGATATAAGCAATGATTTAAAAAATGCTTTAGTTTCTAAATCTAATATCTTTGTAATGCCATCTATAATTCATAAAAAATCAGTTGAGGGTTTTGGTATAGCTTATGTTGAAGCTGCACAGTATGGTGTTCCATCAATTGGTGGTAAAGATGGCGGTGCTGCAGATGCAATTGATCATGAAAAAACTGGTTTAATATGTGATGGAAATAATCTTGATGATATTTATTCTTCCATTAACTCGTTACTGGAAAATAGAAAATATTTAGAGCTTGGAAAAAATGCTAAAGAATTTGTAAATAAATTTCAATGGTCAAAAATAATTGAAGAATACAAGAAGATATTAAATTGATTTCAAATAATAAATTAGCAATTTTTTTAATTATCATCTCAGTTTTGTGTGGAACATTGATGCTTACATTTTTAAAATTAGCACAAGAAGAAGTTAATGTTTACGTAGCAGGATTTTTTAGATTTTTATTTGGTTTTCTAATTGTTTTACCTTATATATTAAAATCCAAATTCACTGTTTTCAAAACATCTCATCATAAAAAACATTTTTTTAGAGCTTTTTTAAACTTACCCTCAATGCTGTTGTATTTTTCAGCTTTAGTAATGATGCCTATTGAAAAAGCTACAGCAATTTCTTTTGTTGTGCCATTTTTGGTAACAATATTGGCTGTTTTATTTCTTGGAGAAAAAATTTATTTATACAGAAGTTTTGCCCTAGTTTTAGGATTTATTGGTATGTTGATAATTCTAAGACCAGGAATAATAGATGTCTCTCTTGGAGTGTATATGGCACTAGCATCCTCTTTTATGTGGTCTGTAGTGATTATAATTACAAAAACTATTGCAAAAGATGATAGTTCAATCACAATTTTATCTTATGGATACACCTATATGACAATTTTTAGTTTCATTATTGTATTATTTCATTGGCAAACACCTTCCCTACAAACTTTGATTTATTTATTTTTTGGAGGTTTGTTTGGTACATTGTTACATCTTTGCATTAATCACGCTTATAAATTGGTAGACGTAAGCGTAACGCAACCCTATTCCTTTCTAAGTTTGGTGTTTGCATCTTTGATAGGCCTATATGTTTTCAATGAAATACCTGATTTATTTACATGGATTGGTGCAAGTGTAATTTTTTTAGGTGTTCTAATTATTTCATATAGAGAAATGAAATTAGAAAAAGAGATAATTAGAAAAAGTATTGATATTAAAAATTAATTTTTCTTCTTAAAAGTTTTATAAATATGCCAAACTACAATTAAAATTGTAGTTGCTAGGATACATGCAGTTAATGTTCTATCCCACAAAAATTCCCACGAACCATTGCTTAATAACAAAGACCTTCTAAGATTTTCTTCCATAAGTCCACCGAGTACAAAAGCTAAAATTAACGGTGGCATTGGAAAGTCATATAATCTTAAAAATGTTGCAACAACAGCAATTCCAATCATTAAATAAATATCAAAATTATTAAATGACATCACGTAAATCCCGGTAACAGAGAAAAATAAAATTAAAGGAATTAAATAATTTTTAGGAACTGCAAGTATTCTAGCTATGTAAGGGATAAGTGGTAAGTTCAATATCAGCAAAATTACCATTCCAATATACATGGACATAATGATAGACCAAAAGATTTCTGGGTTAGTCATATAAAGTCTAGGACCTGGTTGAACACCAAAACCTAAAAGTGCTCCTAACATCACTGCTGTTGTTCCGCTTCCAGGAATTCCTAGAGTAAGCATTGGCACAAAAGAACCTGAACAAGCAGCATTATTTGCGGTTTCTGGTGCAGATAAACCATTTACACTTCCTTTACCAAATTTTTCTTTTTCTTCATCGCTTACTACGTTTCTTTCCATTCCATAAGCTAAAAAAGATGCAATTGTTGCACCAGCGCCGGGCAATACACCAATCAAAAATCCAATAACTGACGATCTTGGAATTGTTTTGTACATTTTAGTTCGTTCTTCTTTATTAATTCTAATAGAACCTAATTCAGTTAAAGAAACTTGTTTAGCAGCACTTGTTGGATCGTTTCTTTTTAAAATAATAGTTAAAGCTTCACTCATTGCGAAAGTTGCCATCACAACAAGCACAAAACTAATCCCATCAGTTAGGTTCATATTATCAAATGTAAATCTTGTAATATCAGACAAACTATCTTGACCAATCGAGGCTAACATCAAGCCTAGGACTACCATCATCATTGCTTTTAAAAATTGTCCTTTAGATGAAAAGGCAGCGATTGCAGTTAAACCTAAAATCATCAAAGCAAAATAATCTGGTGATCTAAAAGATAAACTTACTTTTGATAAACTTGGTGCCATAAATAATAAATAAATTGCAGATAATGTTCCACCAGCAAACGAGCTCCATGCAGCAATCGCTAAAGCTTTCCCTGCTTTACCTTGTTGTGCCATAGGATAACCATCAAATGAAGTTGCAACAGTTCCAGGAACACCAGGTGCATTTAATAATATAGAAGAAGTAGAACCACCAAATACTGCTCCATAATAAACTCCAGCCATCAAAATTAATCCCGTTGCAGGATCAAAACCATAAGTGATTGGTATCATTAATGCGATAGCTGTCATTGGACCGAGACCAGGAAGCATTCCAATTATTGTCCCAAAAAAACAACCAACCATAACCATTAATATATTTTGAAAAGTAAGTGCTGTTGTTAATCCAATTAATATTCCTTCAATCATCCCATAACTCCAATTGACTGTAAGAATGGATCTCTCAAATAAATATCAAGAATACCATGAAGGAGATACATAAATGCAGCAACAAATGGGAAGGATAATAAAAACATTAAAATCCATCTTCGCTCTCCTAGAAAATAATATGAAGCAAATAAAAATAAAGAAGTAGTTAAAAAATAACCAACTTTTAAAATTGTAGCTCCATAAATAATAGCAATAAGTATAAGTATACCTGTTTTCTTATATTCTAAATTTTTATGATCAACTTTAATAGTATTTGGATCTGGTAAAATAAGTTTTAATCCAGAAAAAAATAATCCTGCATAACCTAAATAAATTGGAAATGTTCGCGCATTAAATGGTGCATTTTCGTCAAATGCAAAAACTTGAATTTGGTAAGCAGTATATAAATAAAATGCTGAAAAAATAAAAAAGAGCAGTGATATAATTTTTGTAGTATTTATATTCACTGCTCTAATTTTAAATAACCCTAAGGATTATATCACTCCTAGTTTTTTCATAAGAGCTGTCATTTCTTGAGTTTGTTTTTCTAAGAAAGAAACAAACTTGCCTTCTGGATTATAAATATTAACCCAAGCATTTCTTGCTCTAACAGTTTCCCATTCAGGAGTTTTTTGTACATCGCCAAGCATTTTTGCAATAGCTGATCTATCAGCATTGCTCATACCTGGAGGGCCAAAGAAACCTCTCCAGTTAACGAATTGTACATCGTATCCTTGTTCTTTAAGAGTTGGTGCATCTGGTGCATCAGAAACTCTTGAAGGGGCAGTGATACCAATAATTCTTACTTGGTCTCTTGCACCCATCAATTCACCTAAACCAGTTGAAATGATTTGAGTTTCTCCAGATAAAAGTCCAGCTAAAGCTTTTCCACCCGCATCATAAGGAATATATTGAACAGCATTTGGATCTGCACCTGCAGCTTGGAAAGCTAAAGCACCAATTAAATGGTCCATACTTCCTCTAACAGATCCACCAGCCATTTTAACTGAATTTGGATCTTTTTTATAAGCATTAACTACATCTTTAAAATTTTTAAAAGATGAACTTTTTGCAACTGCAATTGCCCCGTAGTCGCCAATTACCCCAGCGATTGGCACAACGTCTTTATAAGATAAAGTTCCAGTTCCTTTTACATAACCTTTGTGTCTAGTAATTGATCTTAATACTAATGGTGTTGACTGAACTAAAACTGTATTAGCAGGTTTAGTATTAATCATGTAAGCTAAAGCTTTACCACCACCACCACCTGACATATTTTCAAATGATGCACTACTTAACATTCCAGCTTTTGTTAAAGCCTCTCCAGTACCTCTAGCGGTTCCATCCCAACCACCACCAGCACCACCACCAATTACAAAGTGCAATTTATCAATTGCTACTGAGCTAGATGTTGTTGCTGAGAATAGAAGGAGTGCCGAAAATAATACTGAAACTATTTTTTTCAAGTTTTTCATTATTTATTCCTCTCTAATTTTAAAGTTATAGTTAATTACAGTCTTAATCTTTATTCAACCTCTAATTAAGTAACACAACTTTTAATTGAAAATATTTTTTTAAATTAAATATTAATAAAACATAAGGTTTTATTTTTTTTAAGATTTTAATTTTCACTTTATAAATTAAAACATTTTTTCTTATCTTTTACACAGTTGGTGATAGAAGCTTAATGAATGATTAAACATCAAATCAAATCTTATCTGGAAATTGCAAAACAAGTATTTTCAATTAAATTTATTTCTGTTCTAATAATTTCTTTTCCTAGCGCAATTATTGCTGACTATTTTAATATTCCTCTAGCTTGGTTTTTAGGACCTATGATTATTACGTCAATTGCTGCGTTATCAGGTTTAAAAATCATTATGCCGAAAGTTGTATTGAGCTTTATCTTGATAATTTTAGGTTTACATATTGGAAATTACATAGATCAAAATCTATTTAATCAAATGCTTGATTGGATTTGGACTTCATTAATTATGTTAATCTACATAATAATTTGTATTTTAGTTGTAGCTAAATACCTCCAAAAATTTGCAAGTTATGGAGAAAAAGCTTCAATATTTTCAGCAGCACCTGGTGCGCTGGGTCCTTTAATGATTTTAGCTGAAAATGAAAAAACTGATTTATCTCAAGTCGCAACCTCACACTTAATTAGATTAATCATCATAATAACTGTAATTCCGTTTATTATAGTTAATAATACTGACAACAGCGTTTTGTTAAATGATGACTTCAATTATTTAGATCAAAATCATTTCAATTTAATTTTACTTATTTTTGCTTCTTTGTTTTTTATATTTGTTTTTGATAAAATTAGAATACCTGCAGCTTTACTATCTGGAACATTATTTGCGAGTGGATTGTTACAAATTACAGATATAGCCTCATATAAATTACCAGATGAAACAGTAAATTTTTGTTTGCTAATTCTCGGCTCTTCAGTTGGTTGTAGATTTGCTGAAAAAACTGTTAAAGAGATAGCTAATAATTCTCTTCATAGTATTGTAGCTACTACTATTTTGGTAGTATTAGGTTTGTTTGCAGCCTATGTTGCAACATTCTTTGTAGAGACAAATATTTTAACTTTAATATTATCTTATAGTCCTGGTGGAATTTATGAGGTGGCAGTTATAGCAATTGCTTTTGATCTAGACCCAGATTTTGTTGCTTTTCACCATATAATAAGATTACTTTTTATACTTTTCACAGTTCCTGTATTTTTAAGAGTATTAGAAAAAATTAAGAAATAATTTCAGAAAGTCTTTCAAAAACTTTTTCTGCTGAGAGTTTAGATAATTCAGGAGCTTGTATTGCTTTAAAATTTTCCCTTTCGATACTTACTTTAAAAGGAGTTGTGTGGGATCCAAATAAAGCAATTCCTTTTGAACCTAAATGAGCTGTCATATGTGCTGGTCCAGTATCATTTGCAACAACAAATGAACTATCTTTAATTAATGTTGCTAACTGAGAAATATCTAAAGCTTTACCATTATCTAAAACACAAAGTGCATTAATATTTGACGCTTCTTTAATTTCACTTGGTCCAGGTGCAATTATTACTTTAAATTTGTTTTCTGATTTTTCATTAATCATAGAAATTAACTCATTATAATAAGGCCATTTCTTTGAAGTTAAATGAGGCGAGCAAAATGGAAAAAGGAGAATATATTTATTTAATTGATGGTGATTTTTTATTTGAGATATGTCTGTTGTGCTCCATGAAAAATCAGGTTTCAAAGTATGATTTGTATTTATGCCTGAATTTTTTAATTGATAATCAAATCTAGATAGAACAGAGTCTTTATCAAAATCTTCTTTTGTAGTTCCATCAGGTAATGTTGTTTCAGTAGATGACCAAGTATCTTTTATTGCTTTTGGAAATAAAATTTTTTTATAAAAAGCTGTTCTACTTGAATTCTGTAGATCGTAAACTTTAGAAAAATTATATTTTTTTATATTTTTCATTAATGAATATAAATAAATCAGGTTTAGTCTTGATAATCGCTTATCCAAAATAACATGAGAAATATGTGGATTTTTTTTAAATAAATCAAAATACGGTTTGGTTGTTAATAAATAAATTTCATCTTCTTTATGATTCTCAGAAATATCTTGAATTGCACCACAGGCTTGAGCTATATCACCCAAAGATCCATGTTTAATGATTAAAATATTAGACATATTTTTAACAATTTAACATAGTATAAAATTTAATGAATAAAATTATAGTAGAAGTATCGGTTGGTGAGCTTTTAGACAAAATTTCAATCTTAGAAATTAAAAAAGAAAAAATTAAAGACCCTGAAAAACTAAAATTTATATCGAATGAACATTCGATTCTCAAAGATCAGTTAGAAAAAAATGTTAAATCTGACGATAAACTAAATAAATTATTTCAAGATTTAAAAGAAATTAATGCCAAACTTTGGGTCATAGAGGATGACAAAAGAGATTGTGAAAAAAATAAGGACTTTGGTGATAAATTTATAAAATTATCTAGAGATGTTCATTTTTTAAATGATGACCGAGCAAAAATTAAATTGGAAATGAATAATCACACTGGTTCAAGCATTAAAGAAATTAAAGAATATACTAGCTACTAAAAACTTTAGGAAACCAATCATCTCTCATCAAATCTCCAGTTTTTAAATTAATCCCATCAAATGGAGGTGAAGTTGGTCCACCTCTATCAATATATTTTACATCATCTCCTATAAATCGCATCGAAAATGCTCTTCGTGATTTAGAAGAATTATTTCCTGTTGAACCATGTACAGTTTTAAAATTAAATAAAACAGCATCCCCTAAACTTAGTTCTGGAATTAAAATATTTTTTTCAAATTCTTTTGCTGGTGGTAAATCCATAAAAGCACTATCATCATCATACCAAGATTGGTTATTTGACCATTTTGTAGGTCTAATTAACTTTGACCATTTGTGAGAACCTAAAATTAATTTAAGATTATTTTTATGATCAACCTCATCTAATGGAATCCAAAAACTTCCAGTATCGTTACCATCAACGCAGTAATAAGGCATATCTTGATGCCATGGTGTTTCTTTACTAGTACCTGGATCCTTTATGAAAATATGTTCATGAAAAATTTGGGTAAATTTAGAATTAGTTGCTTCTGCAACTATTTGAGCTCCAGGTGAATTATACAAACAATCCTTAAATTCCTCTATCCTTTCCCAATTGCAATAATCTTCAAAAAACCTTCCCTTTTCATCAGTTACATTTTCTCTTCCGTGCTTACTTGGATTGTCTAAAACTTTTTGAAATCCCTTTTTAAGTGGCTCAATCCAGTCTTTAAATACATCCCTAATTATTATTACACCATCATGTTTATAATCGTTAATTTGTTTCTCTGATAAATACATTTTTATTATTGAAAGCTGTACTTTTTTTCTAAATATTTAATCACATTATGAATGATAAAAGTCATAAACAAATAAATTCCACCAGCAACAATAAATACTTCGATTGGTTTAAAAGTAGTTGAAATTATATATTTAGCAACACCAGTTAAATCCATTAAAGTTACTGTGCTTGCTAAGGAAGTCCCTTTCATCATAAGTATTATTTCGTTTCCATATGCAGGAAGGGATTGTCTTATAGCAATTGGAATTTGAATTTTATAAAATATTATTTTGTTTGGTATTCCTAAGCTTTTTCCAGCTTCAATAACACCTGGTTTTATTGTCTGAAATGCAGATCTTAAAATTTCTGATGTATAAGCACCAGTATTAAAAGTAAAAGCTATAATTGCACACCAATAAGGTTCTTTCAAAATAATCCATAAAAAAGATGTTCTTAGATATTCTATTTGAGCTAATCCAAAATAAATAATAAAAATTTGAACTAACAAAGGTGTGCCTCTAAATACATATGAGTACCCATAGGCAAATTTATTAATAAAAATATTTTTATTTAATCTCAAAATTGCAAAGAATAAACCAATGAATAATCCAAAAAATAAAGATGCAGATAAAAGTTTTAAGGTAATTAAAGTAGCACTTAAAAGCTTAGGAAAACTATCTAACATTAATTCTAAATCCATTAATAACCTCTGCTATATTTTACTTCTAATTTATTAATTAACTTCATACTTAAATATGTGAGTATCAAATATAAAACAGCTGCACATGAATAAAAGAATAGAGGATCTCTTGTGGATCCTGCTGCAATATAAGATTGTCTCATAATTTCTACTAATCCAGTTACAGAAATCAAAGATGTGTCTTTAAGTGTAATTTGCCAAACATTACTCAAATTTGGGATGGCTAGTCTTAACATTTGAGGTAAAATGATTTTATAAAATTGAGTAAATTTACTTACACCAAGTACTTTTGCAGCTTCAAATTGACCTCTATCTATTGACTGAATTGCGCCCCTAAAAACTTCTGTAGAATAAGCTCCTGATATTATTCCAATGGAAAATGAACCTGTTAGAAATGCATTAATTTCTATATAGTCATTATAACCAAAAATTGAAGCAACATACATAATTGCTCCACTTCCACCAAAAAAAAACAAATATATTACTAATAGCTCAGGTACACCTCTAATTACTGTTGTGTAAGAGTTAGAAATTAAATTTAAATATTTTCTTTTTGATAATTTTAAAGGTGTAAATATTGCTGCAAAAATAAATCCAATGAGCATTGCTGTAATTGAAACAGCAATTGTCATTAATGTTGCAATCGCTAACTCATCGCCCCAGCCGCTATCACCAAAATATAAAAGGTCCATAATATAGGTGGCTGATTAAGCCACCTATTTAATATTATTTGAAGTGAAAGGTAATTTACATTGAAGCATCAAAACCGAAGTGTTTGATTGCCAATCTACTAATTATACCTTCGTCTCTTGCTTTATCTATCGCTGCGTTAAAATCGTTAAGAAGCTCTGAGTCTCCTTTTCTAATTCCAACACCAACACCATTACCAAAATCACCCCCAGCAAAAGTAGGTCCAGTCAGAACTACAGCTTTACCGGATTTTTCAGCATAATCAGTGAAGGCTACAGCTGCAGCAAGTGCAGCATCAATTCTACCAGCTGCTAAATCAAGGTTTACTTCATCTTGTGTTTTGTAAGTTCTCACTTTAACTTTACCCATTAATCCAGAGTCTAAAAAGTTTTGGTGAATTGTTGCAGTTTGAACTCCAATTGTTTTGCCCTTGAAAGCTTTAGTCAAAGTATCCAATGTAGCTTGTTCATCTGCACTAATATCAGTTAAATTTATAGCTGATAAAGTTTTTAAACCCTCATTTTTAGATCCTTTCATAACAGCTAAAGAAGCAACTTCATCTGCATATCCTTGTGAAAAATTAATAGTTTTTTTTCTTTCATCAGTAATAGACATACCAGCCATTATAGCATCAAACTTTCTTGATACTAAAGCAGGAATCATTCCATCCCAATCTTGTTCGACTATAGTACAACTATGTTTCATAATTTTACAAAGTTCATTTGCTAACTCAACTTCAAAACCAATAAGATTTCCAGCTGCATCTTTTGAGTTCCAAGGAGGGTACGCTCCTTCAGTTCCGATCTTGATATTATCAGCATTTACACTAACAACCATCAACAATGAAGCAACAACTGTTAAAATAGTTTTTTTGAATATATTCATTATTTTCTCCTTTAATTAAGGAGAATTATTTCACAAATTTAAATAAGAAAAAAGAAAAATTAGTGATTAATTGATGAAGAAAAATTCCAAGAGCAATCAAAACTAGGTATGTAAACTCTTGATAATTTCGCATTTCCAAAATTTTGATTAAAAACGTTTAGCCAATTTTCAACCTGCTGTGGTTTTTTGTCTTGGCTTCCCACTTGTGCAGTGATAACTCCTTTTGGTTTTAATATTCTCACTAATGAATCCATATTTTTAGCTGCTAAATCTATACAAAATTGATCATCATTAAGATCAACAAAAATATGATCATAAGTATCTTCACTTACTGATCTAATACTTTCAAATGCATCACCCCATACACATTTTACTGAATTTTTTTCTGTAGCTTTTTTACCAATATCTCCAAGATGTTTGTTACAAACCTCGACTACTTCAGGATCCAGTTCATACCAATCTATAAAATTAAAATTTTTAGAAATACATTCTCTTGCCACTCCACCGTCTCCACCACCAATAATTGCCACTCTTTCATTATCTTTATTTAAATTTAAACCAGACCCTACAAAGGTTGAGCTGTATAAATGCTCATCAGTTGAAGCTACTTGTATTTCACCATCTATAAATAAAGACTTTCCAAACTGCTCTAAATCTAAAATTTCTATGTGTTGACCTACTTTAGATTTAAAATCTTCTAAAACATCATTAACAACGTATGATTTTTGTAAGCCTGGCGAACTGTAAATATCATGATAAAGAGATTTTGTGTCTCTATTAAATTCTTTTTTAACTATTCTTTTGTGTTCAAATTCTTTTTTTATAATATCTATCGCCACTGATGGGTTTACTTTTCCACATGTAAAGAAATCGAAACTTATAATTCCTTTTTCTGGAAATGTATGAAAACTAATGTGACTTTCAGCTAACAATGCAAGAATAGTAAAGCCCTGAGGTTCAAATTTGTATTTAGATATGTTGAGAATTGTTACTTGTGCAGCTTTTGCAATTTCGTTAATTACTTTTTCAAATACTGCAGGATCGTATTCTTTTGTTGTACCAATAATGTCTAGAGTTATGTGTTCTCCAACTTTAGTCATTAGCTATCCTCTTTTGTAATTCTTTGCTTTGGATAAAACTTTCTTCATTTCATTAATTGAAAGAATTTTAGGCTCACCCAATTTAAGGCTCGTTATATACTGAAGCGATATATTTTCAACCTCTTCAGCAAGTTCAAATGCTTTTGATAAATTTTCCTCAAATGCAATCTGTCCGTGATTTGCAATTAAACAGGCTTTTCTACCTTTTAATGCTTTTAAAATATTTTTTGACAATTCTCTTGTTCCAAAAGTTGCGTATTTTGCACATTTGATATCATGACCTCCGGCCATCGCGACCATATAATGAAAAGGCGGTATTCCTGTCTTGTGAGTAGAAACTGCTGTAGCACACGTTGAGTGGGCATGAACAATTGCTTTTGCATCTTTTTTATTTTTATAGATATCTTGGTGAAACCTCCATTCAGATGAAGGAATTCCTTTTTTTTTATCAAAGTATCCATTTAGGGAAACAAAAACTATATCATTATTCTTTAATGTTGAGTATTTTTTTCCTGTGGGAGTAATTAAAAAACCATCTTTGTACCTTGATGAAATATTACCAGATCTTAAAGCTGATAATTTTTTTGAATTCAGCTTTTTTGAATATTTTATTATTTCAGATCTTAAATTTTTCATTTAAATAATTTTTTCAAGCCATCAACAGAAGGTTCTATAATACCTCTTTCAGTAATTAATCCTGTCACATATTTTGCAGGTGTTACATCAAAAGCTAAGTTCATTGCTTTACTTTTGTTAGGATATATCAAAATTTTCTTAATTTGATTATTCTCATCAATACCTTCGATATGTGATAATTCCTCTGAATTTCTCTCTTCAATTGGAATATCTTTTGAATCTTTAATATCCCAATCAATTGTTGAGCTAGGAAGAGCAACGTAAAAAGGAACGTTGTTATCATAAGCAGCTAAAGCTTTAAGATAAGTTCCAATTTTATTGCAAACATCTCCATTAGATAAAGTCCTATCAGTTCCTACAATACACATATCAACCTCACCTCTCTGCATTAAAATACCACCAGTATTATCAGCAATGATAGTATTTGGAATTTCTTCTTCATTTAATTCATAAGAAGTTAAATTTGCACCTTGGTTTCTTGGTCTTGTTTCATCTACCCATACATGTATAGGGATACCTTTTTTGTGTGCATGATAAATTGGTGATGTGGCTGTACCCCAATTAATTGTAGCCAACCAACCTGCATTGCAATGTGTTAATACGTTTATTGTATCTTTCTTTTTATTATAAATTTCTTCAATTATTTTTAATCCATTAATGCCTATATTTTCACAAAACTTTTCATCTTCATCACATATTTTTTTTGCTTCATTTAAGGCAATGCTTAATATTTGATCACTGTTAATTCCTGCTAATTTTTTTATCATTCGGTCTACAGCCCATTTTAAATTAATAGCAGTAGGTCTTGATTGTATTAATTCTTTTGCACTTTTTTTTATGAATTCTGGATCATTATTTTCTTGCACCGCCAAAGCTAAACCATAAGCAGCTGTTCCACCAATTAGAGGTGCACCTCTTACCTCCATTACTTTAATTGCATTTATAGCATCATTTACAGTTTTAAGTTCTTTAATTACAAATCGGTGAGGAAGTTTTGTTTGATCAATAATTTTAACACCATTATTTTCAAACCAAATAGTTCGATATTCTTTTCCATCAATTTTCATTAAATTTTCGATTCAATAAAATCCAAAATTGTTGGATAATAATATTGAAAACAATCACCTAAAGCCATGTAGTGTCCATTTTTAATTTCTTCTTTCCATCTTTCACCATTGTTTATTCCAATTCTACTACAAGTTTTATTATTTATTTTATAGTCTTCACTAATTACTATTCTTTTTACTTCAGGTATTTTTTCTACCCAATCAGACAACAATCCATCATAAGGATCTTTGGGATGAGTAAAAACTAAAACAGGAAGATTTTTTGCTTTACTAATATCTTTAATTTGATTTTCCCTTAAAAATGCTGGTCCAGGTCTTTTCTTTTTAAAATTTTCAAGAGCTTTTTCTATTCCGACTTTTTTAACTTTATATTTTTTTGATAATTTTCCGTAACAAGCATGGTGTGTGGAAATTCCTCCAGCAACTTTACCAGGATATTTTGAAATCAACATCATAGTTGCCCAACCTCCACAAGATTGACCTGCCATAAATATTTGGTTATTTGGTACACCAAGTTCAACAAATTTATTAATTAAGTCTAAATTTGCATTAACTCTTTTATCTAATTTGGTAATTCCTTTATACGGAAAATCAAATTTTTTTTTCCAAAGTCTTTTCCAATCATCACCACCTAAATGATCTGTACAAAAATTATATACTAAAATTTCTTTATCCTTTACTTTTTTACCAGTCAAAGAGGCAAAATTACGAATATTATTTTTCCATACACAATTTTTTGAAGGTTTATCATGATCATCTTGACCATGATTAAATATTATTAGAATTTTATTTTTTGGATCTTTTACCTCAAATTTAGTATCTAATTCCCACTCACCACTAAGAAAACCACTCTTAAGCAATTTGTCTGCATGTAAAGGGCTAGAAAATAAAAAAATTATCAGAAAGTTAATTATATATTTTTTCATTTGTTAAGCACCCTTCCCGCAATTGTTTTTAATTTATCTTTTGTTTTTTGTGTTCTTTTTTCTGGAGCAGTAATTATTGCAACATCCAAACAGTTGTTTGTTGGATCATTTGGATCAATATGATGTTCAAAATTATCAATTAAATTTTTAATCATAACTTTAGCTTTTTCCGCGTTACCTAATAATACTTTAATTACTTGTTGAACGTCAACATTTTCATGATCTGGATGCCAGCAATCAAAGTCAGTAACCATAGAAACTGATGCATATCTAATTTCAGCTTCTCTTGCGAGTTTTGCTTCTGGCATATTAGTCATTCCAATTACATCCGCTTTCCAAGATCTGTATAAATTAGACTCTGCTAAAGTAGAAAATTGTGGCCCTTCCATAACTACATAAGTTCCATTTCTTTGATAATCTATATTTGATCTTTTAATTGCATGTTCGCATGCATTCATCAATCCATTAGAAGTTGGATGTGCCATAGAAACATGGGCAACAATCTCATCATCAAAAAAAGTTTTATTTCTTGCGAAAGTTCTATCGATAAATTGATCTATAATTACAAATTTTCCAGGTGGCAAACTTTCTTTAAGCGAACCAACTGCTGATACTGAAACAATATCCGTAACACCTAATTGCTTAAGTGCATCTATATTTGCTCTAAAATTTATATTTGAAGGAGAAACAAAATGTCCCCTTCCATGTCTAGGTAAAAAATAAACCTCCCTAGCATTATACTTGGTTTTTAAAATCTGATCAGAGGGTTTTCCCCAAGGAGTTTTTAAATCAAGTAATTCTCTATCTTTGAATTCCTCGACATCATAGAGACCGCTACCGCCAATAATTGCTAATTTATTTGTTGTCATAAATAAAAATATATTTATTTATACTTTTATATTTAACTATTATGAACTTAAAAGATTATATTAGATCAATACCTGATTATCCAAAAAAAGGTATTTTATTTAGAGATATAACAACGCTAATTAAAGATGAAAATGCATTTGAGGAAACGATTAATCAAATCATTGAGAGGTCAAAAAAATATGATTTTACAAAAATTGCAGCTATAGAATCCAGAGGTTTTGTATTTGCCTCTGCAGTTTCATTTGTGCTTAAAAAACCATTTATAATGTTAAGAAAAAAAAATAAGTTACCAGCAGATGTTCACTCAGTAGATTTTGAGCTTGAATATGGAACCGCAACAATAGAAGTTCACAAAGACTCCATTTATGAAAAAGATAATGTGTTGATTATTGATGATCTTATCGCAACAGGTGGTACAGCTGAGGCAGCAGCAAAACTGGTAGAACTATCCAAAGGTAAAGTTGCAGCTTTTATTTTTGTAATAAATCTATTCGATTTATCTGGTTCTAATAATTTAGAAAAAAAAGGTTATAAGGTTGAAAATCTTATTGAATTTCCTGGTCACTAGAATTTGCAAATAAAATAAGTTTGTTCAAATTTTTGGTCTGTACCAAGATTTTCTATTTAAAATAGAATTTACAAGACCATTTAGTCTTGCGTAATAAATTTCTTTTTTAATTTTATTTCCCAAAAAAGAATAAAAAGCTGTTTTGATTGCAGAAGAAAATAAACTTCTAAGAATTTTTATAAATGCATAGAAAAAATTGTTATGTTTTTTATAAAAATAAAATTTTGACCACATATAGTGCCAATTACGATTTATTTCTATTTCGTTGTTGCGTTTTGCGTCAGAAGACGATCTGCCTTTATGATAAATAAATATATTATCAGCCATAATTATTTTTTCTTCTTTTTTTAAATATCTTTTAAATAAATCATATTCTTCAAAATATAGAAAAAAATTTTCATCAAAATATCCATATTTTTTTAATTTATTCATATTGAATAACATGCAGCAGCCATCAATGAAGTTCATAGAGTTTAAATTTTTAAAAATATTTTTTTCTCTATAATCCCTAGTTTTATAATTGTAATTTTTAATTTTTGGGCCCAATATTATAAAGTCATCTAAATTTTTTGCTTGATTAATTAGTTTAAGAATTGAGTCGTTTGAAAATTTAGTATCTAAGTCTAAATGTAATCCATATTTAGTTTTTATTTTTTTTAAGCCTTTGTTTGAGCTTGCACCAAAGCCTATATTTTTTTTATTATAATGAATTGAAACATTTTTAAATTCTTTTAAATTTTTATTAAGAGATAAGTCGTTAGAATTTTCTACAATGATAACTCTGAACTTACCATTAAATTGATTTAAATATTTTAAAATTTTTTTTTTTGAATAATAGCTAACAAAAACAATTGTTATTTCTTTATTCATTTTTTAAACACTAAATTTAAAGAAAAAGTTTTATATTTTTTTTTTTTACATGCAATATATTTGTCATTATTTCTAGACTTGAAGATTAATTTAAAATTTTTAGATTTTAATTTATTGACTAAATAATCAAAAGAATAAATTTTTTGAGTTAAATAATTATGATTAGATTGTTTTGAAAGATATGTCTTTCCTAGCGAAATTGGTGTTGAAGTGAAAACTATAAAGTTTGTTTTTTTTAAATTTAGTTTTTCAAGGTTCATAAAAAAATTATGTTGATATTGAATTGAAGAACCAAAATTTATAAGAGTAAATTGATCTTTACAAATTTTTTTATGATCACTTATTATTTTATAATTAATATTTTTAAACTTAAAATTATAATTAAAATCTTCTGAAAAAGGGTCGTAAATAATAAAGTTAAAATTTGAAGTATTTATTTTATTATTAAGATTCGATATTGTTAAAAGATTGCTTCCATAATCAAGTATTTTTACTTTATTTCTATTGGGTTTTATATTTATAAGCGTTAAGGACAATATGTCTCGAATATGATTATAATTTTCCTTTTCTAAAAAATTAAATTTATTTTTATTATTAAAATCAATGACTTTTTGTAACAGTTTTTTTTTTTCTTGATTGTAAATTTTCCAATAATTCGATAAGTCGTTTACCATACCATTTTTTATTATATAAATTAAAATTAATTTAATAAACTTTAATTAAATGAAAAATAAATTTAGAGACTATCCTATTTTAGAGGCTAAAGGTAAATCAATACCAATTTTTTATCCTCATATTCCTAAAAATGCTAAGAAATCAGTTTCTAAAGTTCTTTCTACTAGATGGATTGGTCAAGGACCTTTGGTGGACTTGTTTGAAAAAAAATTTTCTAATCAATTTTGTGATGGAATGCCAGTAATCGCAGTTGGTTCTGGAACCGATGCTTTACACTTAGCTTATATTCTTGGAAATATTAAAAAAAACGACGAAATCATTTGCCCAGTATTTACTTGTACAGCAACAAATATTCCGCTTCTGTATATTGGTGCTAAAATAAAATTTGCAGATATTGACCCTAAAACGCTAAATATTTCTATCGAAAGTGTTGAGCGTTTAATAACAAAAAAAACAAAAGCTATAGTTTTTGTAAATTATGGTGGCATATTAAATAATTTAGATAAATTAAATCAAATTGCGAAAAAAAATAAAATTATTTTAATTCAAGATGCCGCTCAATCGCTTGGAGCTCAGTATAAAAATAAAAGTATTACTAAATATGCTGATTTTACAATTTATAGCTTTCAAGCAATTAAACATATTACTTCAGGTGATGGAGGAGCTCTTATTGTAAGAAATAAATTTCTTGAAAAAAAAGGTAAACGTATAAGGTGGTTTGGAATTGATAGACCAAAAAAACAAGGCGGTACGTGGGAGAATGATATTAGAGAAGTTGGTTATAAATATCAACTTACAGATCTTGGGGCATGTCTTTTGTTAGATTCAATGAAAGAATATAAAAAAATAAAAAAACATAGAAACTCAATTTATAAAACTTATTTAAAAAATATCGTTCAAAATAATAAAATTCAATGTATTCAAACATTGGATAAAAAAGCAGATGAAGTGATGTGGTTATTCACAATTGTTTCACCTTATAAAGATATATTGCAAAAAAAACTTAGAGAAAAAAATATAGAAACAAATCAAGTACATTTTAGAAACGATAGATATTCAATTTTTAAAAAATTTGTAAAAAATAAATCATTTAAAAATATGGATTTTATTCAAAATAAATACCTAGTGTTACCTATGCATACAAAAATGTCTATAATTGATGCAAAAAGAGTTTCTTTAGAAATTAATAGAATTTTAAAAAATATTGATTAATAAAGTTATATAATAGGTAATGAAAAAAGTTATAGTTACAGGTGGATTGGGATTTATAGGTTCAAACTTAATTGGAAGTCTTCTCAAAAAAAAATATAAAGTTCTAAATATTGATAAAAAATCTTATGCTTCAAATTTTTATAATACTAAAGATTATGAAAAAAATAATAATTATGAATTTTTTAATTGTGACTTGATAAATTCAAGAAAGATTTCTAAAAAAATATTGAGTTTTAAACCTAATATAATTTTTAATTTAGCTGCAGAAACACATGTTGATCGCTCAATTGATAGTCCAGACATATTTATTAAAAGTAATATAGTTGGTACTTTTAACTTATTAGAAGCATTTAGAAAATTTAACGAAAGATCAAAAAAAAGTAAATTAATTCATGTATCTACTGATGAAGTCTATGGTGATGTTTTGAAATCTAGGAGTAAAGAAACAAGTCCTTATAAACCTTCTTCTCCCTATGCTGCTAGCAAAGCAAGCTCAGATCATTTAGTTTATTCTTATTTTAGAACTTTTAATCTTCCAATCATAATTAGTAATTGCTCTAATAATTATGGTCCTAAACAACACCCTGAGAAATTAATACCAAAATTAATTTATAACTTAATTCATAATAAAAATTTGCCAATATATGGCAAAGGCAAAAATTCCAGGGAATGGCTATTTGTTGAAGATCACTGTCATGCACTAGTTTTGATATCTCAAAAAGGAAAGGCAGGTAATTTTTACAACATAGGGTCAAACAAAAATTTAACAAATATAGAAATTTCTAAAAAGTTGTTAAAAATTGCAAAATCTAAGTTTAAAACAACTTCTAGAATAAAATTTGTGAAGGACAGACCTGGTCATGATTATAGATATGCACTAAATAGTAAAAAAATTTATAAAGAATTAGGTTGGTTCCCAAAAACAAATTTTAACACAGGTATAAATATAACATTTGATTGGTATTTAAATAATCTTAGTTATTATAAAAAATTTTCTAAAAATGAAATTGTTTTAAGACAGGGTTTAAAAAAATGATTAAAAAAGGAATAATTTTATCTGGAGGCTTGGGGACTAGAATGAGTCCACTAACAAAGGCAGTGAATAAACAATTGCTTCCCATATACGATAAACCCTTAATTTTTTATCCACTTTCTATTTTAATGTTGGCAAAGATAAAAGATATTATGATAGTTGTTAACAAAGGTCAGCTAGATCAATATAAAAAAATTCTTCCTGATGGAAAAAACTTAGGAATTAAAATCAATTATGTTGAACAAAAATCTCCTAAAGGTTTACCAGATGCTTTTATTATTGGAGAAAAATTTATTGGAAAAAATAATGTTGCATTAATTCTAGGAGATAATTTTTTTATGGGCAAAGTTTATCTAATATTTTGTATAATTGCACAAAGTTAAAAAAAGGTTCTAAAATACTATTACATAGAGTTAAAAACCCAGAAAATTATGGAGTCGCTAAATTAAATAATTCTGGAAAAATTGTTAAGGTAGTTGAAAAACCAAAAAAAATTATTTCTGACTATGCTATTACAGGTCTTTATTTTTTTGATAATAAAGTCATTAATTATTCAAAAAAACTAAAACCTTCGAAAAGAGGTGAACTTGAAATAACTGATCTTTTAAGAAAATATCATTCAAATAAAAATTTACACGTAGAATTTTTAGGTAGAGGTGGTGCATGGCTAGATACAGGTTCTATTGATGATTTTTACAAAGCCAGTGCATTTGTCTCATCGATCGAAAATCGACAAGGATTTAAAATTGCCTGTTTAGAAGAAATTGCGTTAAACAATAAATGGATAAGTAAGAAAGAAATTAAAAAAGCTATTAAATTTTATGGAAATTGCAATTATTCCATTTATTTACAAAATCTTATTAAAAAATGATTTATGAAAATATAGATACTTATAATAAATTTCTTGAGAAAAAGAGTGAGGAACAAATTTTCTCAAATGATAACAAGTTAATTAAATGAGTTACAAAAATACCAAGACTTATAAATCTTTTAAAAAGAGCAAATATAGCTGTATTAAATGGAGTAACTACTTTGGAATTTATGATGAATTATTTAAAAAATATAGAAATAAGAAAATTACTTTTGTTGAAATAGGTATTTTTTCAGGAGGATCATTATTTATGTGGAGAAATTATTTTGGAAAAGATGCAAGAATTATTGGAATAGATCTTAATCCTCAGTCAAAAAAATTTGAAAAATATGGTTTTGAAATTTTTATTGGGGATCAAAGTAGTAGTTTATTTTGGAGAAATTTTTTTAAAAAAGTCGGAAAGGTTGATGTGGTGCTTGATGATGGTGGTCATACTAATTACCAACAAATTATTACAACAAACAAATGCATACCTATGATTAAGGATGGTGGTAAAATGGTTGTCGAAGATGTGCACACAAGCTTTATCAAGTATAACTGGTACAACCCAAGCAAATATTCTTTTATAAATTATTCCAAAAAAATTGTAGAAGATATAAATAGTAGATTTCCTAATTTAAAAACTTTTAATTTTTCTTTGAGAAAATTTATATATAAAATAGAGTTTTTTGAAAGTATTGTAAGTTTTGATATTAATAGAAAACTATGTAAAAAAAATATTTTTGTTGATAACAAGAAAAAAACTATTAACCCAGTTGAATATCGAAATACATTAAATAAAAATTCTATTTTCTATAAAATAAAAAATTTTTTTAAATTACGATCAAATTTCACTTATCTTGTTTTTATTGTAAATGCTTTAAAATTAAAAAAGTATTTTAAATAAGCTTCTAAATTGGTAGCGGGAAGTGGGATCGAACCACTGACCTCGGGCTTATGAGTCCCGCGCTCTAACCAACTGAGCTACCCCGCCATTAAATAATCGTTGGTTTATACTACTTTTATTTTTCATTCAATACTTATCCACATGTAATAATTCAATTGAATTATTGTTATTCAAAGATACTTTTAACTCATGAGAATTGAAGAAGAATTAAAGTTAGATTACTCAGATGTTTTATTTAGACCTAAAAGAAGTACTCTTAAAAGTCGTAAAGATGTAAATCTTTTAAGAACATATAGATTTAAATACAGCAAAAATGAATGGTCGGGAATTCCTATTATGGCAGCAAATATGGACGGTGTTGGTGAGCTGAGTATTGCTGAAAAATTAAATGATCATAACATGATTACTTGTTTAACTAAACAACATGATGTCAAAAAAATTAAGCAAAAGAAAAATATAAAAAAAATGTATTCAAATATTGCTTTAAGTGTTGGCATAAAAAAAGAAGATTTTGAAAATTTAGATAGAGTATTAAAAGAATTTAGTTTTTTTAAATTTATTTGTATTGATGTTGCTAATGGATACTCAGAGCATTTCACTAATTTTGTAAAATCAGTAAGAGACAAGTATCCAACAAAAACTATTATAGCTGGAAATGTAGTAACAGCTGATATGACACAAGAATTAGTTCTAAGTGGGGCAGATATTGTTAAAGTTGGAATTGGGCCTGGGAGCGTTTGTACAACAAGAATTCAAACTGGAGTTGGTTACCCACAGTTAAGTGCAGTTATAGAATGTGCTGATGCAGCGCACGGGCTTGGTGCACATGTAATAGCTGACGGTGGTTGCACCTGCCCTGGCGATGTTGCCAAAGGTTTTGGTGGTGGCGCTGATTTTGTAATGTTGGGTGGAATGTTAGCTGGTCATGATGAAGGAAATGGTAAAATTGTAAAAATTAACGGCGCTAAGTTTATCGAGTTTTATGGCTCTAGTTCTGAAGTTGCAAATAAAAAACATTATGGTGGACTTTCATCATATAGAAGCAGTGAAGGTAGAAAAGTGAGAGTAAAATATAGAGGAAAAATTAATGATACAATTTTAAATATTCTTGGTGGTGTAAGAAGTAGCTGCACTTATGTTGGTGCGCCTTCACTTAAACAATTAAGCAAATGTACAACATTTGTTAGAGTATCCAATCAGTTTAATGATAGTTTGTTAAAATAATTTTTTATTCAAATTTAAAATCCTTTATATTTGTAGTTTCATATTTTTCAAAAGGCATATGTATCCAAGGAGAGTCTACTAAATAATCTACAGAATAATCAGGTTTAAATTTTGAAGTAGATTTATGCCAAATCACTGCTGTTTTAATTTTTTCATCAAAATAAAAACCATAAAAATGCTCAAGCCATTTTATACTTTTTATTAATGTTTTTCCTGAGTCAGCGAGATCATCAACTAACAAAACATGAGAACCTAAGTTTGGAGTAGTTTTTGCTAAATCTCTTGAAAAGGTAAATTGACCTTGCTGATTTTTAATATCATCACTTTTTCCATGATAAGACTCAACAGATAATATAGCCAACGGTACATCAAATAATCTGCTAAATACATCTCCAACTCTTAACCCTCCTTTAGCAATACAAATAATTTGATTAAATTTACAATTCTCTTCGTGAACTTTTTTGGCTAAGAGTTCAATTTTTTTATGATAATCTTCCCAACTTATATAAATATCTTTCATAATTATAAATAAATAAACTTTTAATTTATTAATTAAATTAAGTAATAAAATATACTGCCAAAGAACTTACTATAAAAATAAGAAAAATTGAAAAAATAATTTTTTTCCTTAAGGTCTTTCTTTGATCCAATCTAACTCTATTTAGTAAAACATTTACATTTGTCGTTTTAGTCTTATTGATTTCTAAATCTTTATTAAAAGAAATATTTGGGTCAGATAAAGTTGTGTTTTGATTGTTTTTATTCACGGCATATTAAAACAGCTATTTGACTTGAATACAATCAATTTTAAATACTAGGAGGTTTTATAGTCTTTTGTGTTTAATGGTTTTAAAAGAATATCTACTGGATACTTTATTTTTTCAACTTCTATAAACAAATTTTCATCTTTAAGTGTTTCTAGAGAGTTGCCTGAATTAATATAACCAAACGATATATTTTTTTCAAAACAGAAAGAATAATTTCCAGAAGTTGTCCTTCCAATTATTTTATCGTCTAAATAAATTGGCTCCTCATGTAATAACAATGGTTCACCAGGTTTACTAATTTTTAAAGTAAACATCATCATTGTTTTATTTAAAGGCTTATCTTTAATTTTTAATAATGCTTCTTTACCTACAAAGTTAATATTTTTTTTATAGCTAATCGCAAATTTTAAACCAGCTTGATACTGATTTTCTTCGGGAGAAATATCGTGACCCCAGTGTAGAAAACCGCTTTCCATTCTCATTATATCCAGTGCGTGCATTCCAGAATGCGATAAATCAAAATTTTTACCCTCCTCGATTAAAATTTTATATAGTTCTAAACTATTTTCTTTATTAACGTATAATTCAAACCCAAGTTCTCCAACATAAGAAATTCTTTGTGCCCAAACTTTAATATTTATAATTTTAACATATTTACCTGTACCAAATTTAAAATTTTCGCTTTTATAATTATCATTGCTTATCTTTTCAATCATGTCTCGACTTTTAGGACCGAACAAACCAAAACAGCAAATGCTTTCTGTAACATCCGAAAATTCAACTTCTTTAGACAAGTATTTTAGAATATGATATTTGTCTCTTTCTCTTGTTGCTGCTGAACTAACTAGTCTAAAATGATTTTTATCAATACAAACAACTGTTAAATCTGTTTCAATACCACCATCTTCATTTAACATATGAGTATAAGTAGATTTACCAATTTCATTTTTAATATTAGCTGTACAAATTTTTTGTAAATCACTATGAGTCTTTTCTCCCTTCAAATCAAATTTAGAAAAAGTTGAGAGATCAAAAAGACCAACATTTTTTCTGGTATTTATAGTTTCATGTTTTGCTGATGGGTACCAATTTTGATAGTTAAAACTATATTTATATTTTGGTGTTTGTCCATTTAAGGAATACCACATAGGTCTTTCAAAACCTCCTATTGAACCAAAACAAGCTCCTGCTTTCTTTAATTCATTGTGATAAGGTAATAATTTTTCATTTCTTGATGTCAAATGCTGTTTAAAAGGCCAGTGCATACCATATAAATCTCCTAAAGTTTCTGTAACTCTCTCCATAATAAATTTTTTAGATGAGTGAAACTTTTGAAATCTTTTTATATCTAGAGAAAATAAATCTTCATTTATATGACCATTAATCATCCATTCAGCTGTAACTCTACCTGCCCCACCTGAGCTTGCTATCCCAATACTATTAAAACCACAACATGTGTACAAATTTTTTACTTCTGGTGTTTCTCCTAGTAAATACTGAGTATCAGGTGTAAACGATTCAGGACCTGAAAAAAATTTTCTAATTCCTGCTTTTTCTAACATTGGGAGTCTATGAAAAGATTTTTCAAGGTAAGGTTCAAAGTGATCAAAATCATCAGGAAATTCTCCAAATGAAAAATCATCAGGAACTCTTCCAGTATCTTTAAATGCAGGTTTTGCATTAGGTTCAAAAATTCCAACTAACATTTTTCCAGCATCCTCTTTTAAATAAAGACAAGCATTATAATCTCTTAAAACAGGTAAATCTTTTGGAAGATCTTTCATTGGTTCTGTAATCACATAGAAATGCTCATTAGGATATAATGGAACACTCACACCTATATCTTCTCCAATTTGTCTAGACCACATACCTGAGGACAAAACTACATATTCACAATCAATTTTTCCTTGGGCAGTTTCAACACCACAAATTCGTTTGTTTTTAACTAAAATTTTTAATACTGGTGATTTTTCAAAAATTTGGACACCTAACATTTTAGCGGATTTAGCTAATACATTGGTAACTCCAACAGGATCTGCCTGACCATCTTTTGGCATATAAACACCACCGATCAAATCATCGTTTTTTACTACTGGATATAATTGTTTTATTCTTTCTCTACTCAAAACATCTACGTCAACATTAGATAGTTGTGCAGTTGTAGCTTGTCTTAGTAACTCTTGCATCCTTTCTTTAGATGAAGCAACTGTAATTGCTCCATTCTGTTTTAGGCCAGTTGATAAACCTGTGGTTTTTTCTAGCTTTTTATAAAGATCTAAAGAATATTTTCTTAATTTTGTAATTGTAGAAGTTGCTCCTAATTGTCCTATTAATCCTGCAGCATGCCAAGTTGTACCAGAAGTTAATTGATCTCTTTCTAATAAAACCACATCTTTCCAACCAAACTTTGCTAAATGATAAGCACAAGAGGTACCAGCTACTCCGCCCCCTATTACAACTACCTTAGCTCCTGAAGGATAGTTTTTTTTCATTTCTAATGTTTTATAGCTTCTCCAGGTTCAACAAAATTATGTCCAAAAACATCAGCAACGGCCTTGTAAGTCACTTGACCTTTGTGAATATTTAAACCTGCTAAAAAGTTTTTATCCTCACTTAATGCTTTTTGATAACCTTTGTTTGCTAGTCTCACTAAATAAGGAAGAGTTGCTTGATTTAATGCAAAGGTAGAAGTTCTAGGAACTCCACCTGGCATATTTGCTACACAGTAATGTACTACATCATCAACTATGTATGTAGGATCTCCATGTGTTGTAGGTTTACTTGTCTCAACGCATCCGCCTTGATCAATAGCAACATCAACTATAACTGAACCTCTTTTCATTAATTTCAACATATCTTTAGTTATGAGTTTAGGGGCTTCTGCGCCAGGAATTAATACACCTCCGACTAAAAGATCTGCCTCAGCTACTAACTTTTTTAAGTCTACCTTATCGCTTTGTTCAGGTATAATTTTATCACCAAACATCTCTACAAGTTGTTTTAATCTTGCTTCTGATTTATCGACAATGTGAACCTTTGCTTGCATTCCAGTTGCAATTATTGCCGCATTCTCTCCAACTACTCCACCTCCAAGAATTAATACATTGGCTGGTTCACCTCCTGGTGCTCCTCCTAATAATACCCCTCTACCTTTTTGATTTTTTTCTAAACAATGAGCACCGGCTTGTACCGACATTCTTCCTGCAACAGCACTCATAGGAGCTAACAAAGGTAATTTTCCATTGTCATCAGTTACAGTTTCGTATGCGATATTAATACTTTTAGATTTTATTAGCCCTTCAGTTAATTCTTTTGCAGCAGCTAAATGGAGATAAGTATATACAATTTGATTTTCTCTAATCATATCAACCTCTGCTTTTTGAGGCTCTTTAACTTTAACAATTATTTCTGCATCATTAAAAATATCAGATGCAGTATTTGCTATTTTGGCTCCAGCTTTTAAATATTGATCATTCTCAAAACCAGCTTCAAACCCACCATTATTTTCAACTAATACTTCATGGCCTTCTGAAACTAAAGTTTTAACACTATCAGGTGTTAAACCAATTCTATTTTCTTGTGGTTTAATTTCTTTAGGAACTCCAATTTTCATAAATGAAAATTAATTCTTTTTACTTTTTGCGTAATTTGTTATTCCAGTTCGAAGTTTTTCAATTATCTCATCAATATGTTTTTTTTCACAAATAAACATTGGAGCAATGATTAAACAATCACCAGTAGCTTTGAAATTTACTCCTGCTTCATAGCAATGTTTGAAACAGGTTAATCCTGCAGCGCCTGGTTTTTTATCCATAACAATATCAACACCACCCATCATTCCATATCCCCTAATATTATCAACTACATCGATATCTTTTAAAGACATTAATCCTTCTTGAAAATAAGGTGCTAAATTTTTAGCTCTGTTAAAAATATCATCTTTTTCAATAATATCTTGTACTGCCAATCCAGCGGCAACTGAAATTGGAATTCCTGAATAAGTATATCCATGAAATAATTCAATTGTTCCTTTAGGAGCATTTTCAGCAATTGCATCATAAATATCTTCTTTACACGCGACAACACCCATTGGACTAATTCCGTTTGTAGTAGCTTTTGCCATTGTCATCATATCTGGAGTTACTCCATACTCTTGTGATGCAAACGGGGAACCTGTTCTTCCCCAGCCTGTAATTACTTCATCAAAAATTAAAAGTATTCCATGTTTGTCACAAATTTCTCTTAATCTTTGCAAATATCCTTTTGGTGGGACTAATGTACCTGTTGATCCTGCAATAGGTTCAACAATACAAGCTGCAATATTTTCCGCTCCAAAGTTCATACAAATTCTTTCTAGGTCTTCTGCTAACTCAACACCAGTTTCTGGTTGACCACTTACAAACTTATGTTCAGGTAAATGTGTATGTCTCATATGAACAACTCCTGGCATTAATACACTTGCAAAAGTTTTTACATTGTTAACCATACCTCCAACAGAAGTCGCACCAATATTCATTCCATGGTAACCTCTTTCTCTACCAAC
Source organism: uncultured Pelagibacteraceae bacterium (assembly GCA_902522385.1). Taxonomy (GTDB): domain Bacteria; phylum Pseudomonadota; class Alphaproteobacteria; order Pelagibacterales; family Pelagibacteraceae; genus Pelagibacter. The sequence continues at coordinate 3,665 of CABYVK010000013.1, read as the reverse complement.
AAATCTAAATCTTTGACTATCTCCTCTTGCTCTATGATAAGCGATTGCAATTTTAATTGCAGTTTCAACAGCTGTTGAACCACAAATGGTATAAAACATTCTATTTAAATTTCCTGGAGTATGTTTTGAAATTCTTGTAGCTAATTCAAAAGATCCACCAAAACCTTGTTGGAAGGGTTGACAATAATCTAAAGTTTTTAATTGATTTGTTATTGCTTCAATAATTTCCTCTCTACCATGACCTAAAGGATTACAAAATAATCCTGAGCTTGCATCAATTTGAGTTTGACCTTGATGGTTTTTTAAATACACACCTTTAGCTTCAACAATTAATCTTGGATTTTCTTTAAAGTCTTTGTTAGATGTAAATGGCATCCAGTGCTCATTTAAAGAATTCGGAATTACTGTTTTGTTTTGTGTGCTCATAAAAATTACTTTTTATAAAAATATTTAAACTAATCTTAAGGCCTCTTTAGACTAAAATAAATGGATTAACTACCACATTATTGACACAACCAATGATTGTATAAACTTTCTTTTTTGTTTTACTTCGGAGAAAATTTGAATTTAAATATCAAGAATTTAATTAATTAAACATAGGGGAATAAATGAAAAAAATACTAAGTTTTATTCTAGGATCTATTTTTGCACTTAACCTATCAATTTCAGTTGCAAATTCAGCTGCAAATGAAGTTAGAGTTGCATACTTTCTAGAATGGCCAAGCCCAAATTTAGAAGACATGCAGAAAAAGAATTTTGCTAAAGCTCTTGGTGTTCCAGTAAAATGGACAAATTTCACTAATGGTGGAGCAATGACTGATGCAATGTTAGCAGGAGATATCGATATTTCTTACTCACAAGGATTAGTACCTTTTATTAATGCTGTAAAATCTAACGCACCTATCAAACTAGTTGATATTGCTATGGAATACGGAATGGGTGGAACTACTTGTGTTACATCTAACGCTTCTGGAATTACAAAAGCAAACGCTACTGAATTAGAAGGTAAAAAAGTTGCTGTTCCATTAGGAACAATGGCTGAATACGTTTTTGATGAAAGTATGAAAGTTGTTGGTGCTGACAGAAGTAAAATGGATATTATCCAAATGGACCCAGAAGAAGGTGCTGCTGCATTAGTAAGTGGTGATGTTGTGATGGCATGTTTATTTGGTGGTAATTCTATTAAAGCAGCAACTGCGGTTGGATCAAGATTATTGACTGTAGATGAAGCTAGAGCAGCTGGTATCTTAGGTATAGATATCACTTCTGTTACAGATAAATTCATGAAAGAAAACCCAGGTATGTTAAGAACTTTCATCGAAGTTACTCATGAAGCTAATGCTAGATACAAAGCTGGCAAAGCTGATATGAATGCTATGTCGAAAGCTTCTGAAATGACAGTTGCAGATATGAAAGACACTTTAAGTGGTTTCAAATTCTTAACTCCAGAGGAAACTAAACAATCTATGGAAAGTGGTAATCTTGATGGTTTCCTAAAAGGAATGGGAACTCCAGGAGGAGCTGTAGATACAAGTTTCTTACCTTTATAATTTTAAGGGTTTAAAACTTTTTAAATAGGCACTGATTTTATAATTGGTGCCTATTTTTTTTATCAAATTTCTAATATAAGGCACTTATGAGTGATCTGATTTCTCAAAATCTGAACATGATTTTTAAAACTCCTAAAGGAGAAACAGTTCATGCTCTAAAAGATGTAAGCTTTACTTTAAAAAAAGGAGAATTGCTTACAGTGCTTGGTCCCTCTGGTTGTGGAAAAACAACTTTACTAAATATTACTGCTGGGTTTTTAAGACCTACTTCAGGAAAAATAACACTAAACAATAATGAAATTGATGGACCTGGTGTTGAAAGAGGAATGGTTTTTCAACAAGGTGCTTTGTTTGAATGGTTAACAGTAGCTGAGAATGTAAATTTTGGGCTTAGAATGAAAAAAGAAGATCCTGAAGTTACAGCTAAGAAAGTTGATGAATGGCTAGATATCGTTGGACTTAAAGGTTTTGGTAACACGCCTACTTATCAATTATCTGGAGGTATGCAGCAAAGAGTTGCTCTAGCAAGATGTTTAATCAATGATCCAGATTTAATTTTAATGGATGAGCCATTAGGTGCACTAGATGCTTTAACCAGAGAAAAAATGCAGTCTTTAGTTTTAAAGATTTGGAAAGAAACAGGAAAAACTATCATATTAATTACGCACTCTGTTGAAGAAGCATTGTTACTTGGAGAAAGATTATATGTAATGGCACCAAGACCAGGGCGTATACATAAAGAGTACAATCTTCCATTTGCAGAAATGGGTCTTACACAAGATTTAAGAGAAATAAAAAAAAATAAAGAATTTTCATCTACTAGAGAAGAAATTTTATCCATGATTTGGAATATGGAAGAAGAAATAATGGGGAAAGATAATTAATGTTAACCCAATTTGTAACAATCTTAATTATCGTATCTGTTATCGGGTGCATCCTTTATGGAAGAAGGCTAATTAGAACTGAAAAAGTTGATGCTGTATTTGGTAATCCAGAAAGAGCAAAAGGTGGAACACATTGGGTAATAGTTGGAACTAGCGCAATTCTCATGTTATGGCTTTATTATTCATGGGATATCGCAAAAGGCTTCTATCCAAAATCAGCAAATGAATTATGTCAGGTTGCTAAAATTAACGAGTCATTATTAGGTTTAAAATATCAATTCCCTATCGAAGAAAGAGAATTCAAAAGCACTTCAATTATAAAAATTGAAAATAAAAACCTTAAAAAAATTGCTAATGAAATAAATGAATCTCAAGATTTAAATGATCAGCAAAAGACAATTCTAGTAAGCTATATTGATAGAACATCTAAATTAATTCCTTTCTTAACTAGTGAAGAGTTAATGGAAATGGAAACTAAAATTAAAATCAAAGAAATGACTGAGGAAATAAAACTTCTAAGTTCAAATTTCCAAAAGAAAGATTATCCTTTTGAAACAGATGCTCAGAAAACTGAAAGACAAAAACTTATTAATGAACAAGGTGGTTGGGGAATAATAACAATAGATTCTGGAAGTGGTTCTATAGAAAATACAATAGAAATACCGACTGCACCACAAACTAACAGAGGTTTAAAATTTGCTGCAGCAGCGGCCGAACTTAAACTTATAGATGATAAATTTTTTAAACTAAGAAATCATAATCCACAGTTTAAAAATGCAATTAAACAACTTAAAGATGATATCAAAGCTTATAGAAAAAGTTTAGATGACAGTCAGGAAATTGCATCTGAATACGCAAAGAATATTGTTAAAATTTCTAGAAGAATAGAATTTGCAAGTATCTATCCTCCTAAAGCATTAAATGAAATGCAAGCTGCGATTGTTGAATTTGATGAATTGCAAAATAAAGAACAAGGTGGATTAAGATTAATAGATATTCTTTTATTCCCTGCTGGAACAATAGTTGCAAGTGGACCAACATGTTCAGAACAAGGATCAGGAAGATGGCTACCAAAACCATCTGATACTTTTAATAAATTCATCCTGATGTCAAAACCAAGTGTTGGCTACAAAAATATTCCTCTTTTATGGATTGAGATGGTTGATGTAAGTAAAATGATAGGATTTATTTTACCAGATTGGATTGCAGATATATTGCCTGGTGAATATCC
>CABYVK010000012.1 GCA_902522385.1 uncultured Pelagibacteraceae bacterium | reverse complement strand
GCTGCAGCTGGTGTTGACTTAGATTCTGCAAAAATCACTCCCATGGATGGAGACTTTATGGAAAATTTTTCAGGATAATAAAATAGGAGGAAAAAATGGAAAAAGAAATGCTAGTGGTAGCAAAGTTAAAAGAAGGTACTTTTGAGAAATTCATGGGATTTATGCAATCTCCTGAAGGACTTGCTGAAAGGGCTAAAGTTGCTGTGGTTGAAAAAACAATTGGAACTGTAACTCCAGACAAAAGCACTGTAATGTTTAAAATATTTTGTACTGATGAAGCTGCACTTCATAAGTTTATAGAAGGTACAGAGGTATCAAAGCCAATAATGGATGAAGTGTTAGACAGTTACTCAATATATGATTTAACTAAGGTTAAATAGAAAGCTGAGGCTACACATACTGACTAATCTCTGCTAGACTTAGTAACTAAATCATTAGTAACAAGGAGGAAAAATGGCTGGAATAGAAGTAAAAAGTTTTGATAAAGCAGATGAAGTAAATGATAATTTTAATAATGCTAAAATTGAAGCGGTTAAAGTTGGAAATCAAAGATTGATGAAACTTACTTTGCAACCTGGTTGGCAATGGTCAAAAGACATAAAGCCAACAGTTGGTGGTGACAGCTGTCAAGCTACACATCTTGGTATAATTATCTCAGGTGCTGTTTGTGCAAAACATAATGATGGAACTGAGCTAACTTATAAAGCTGGTGATGCATATTCAATACAACCAGGTCATGATGGATGGGTTGTTGGAGATAAACCAGCAGTAGTATATGAATTTCATGGAATGTGGGGTGAATAATGTCTAAATTTTATGTAATTGGAAAGGCAAGTCCTGAGTTATTAAAAAAGATGCATGCTGACCCTAACGCAGATAGAGGTGCAGTAATGAAATCAATGTGTAATAGCTTAGGAGTAAAAGCCATTAGTTATGAATGGTTAAGAGGACGTTTTGACGTTCTTTTCTGTGTTGAAGGAGATTATGAAAGTGTTCTTGCTATGAAAGTAACTGTTTTAAATAGTGGAATGATGTCAGATCTGATGGTTCATGAAGTATTTGATTACAACAGCGCATTTAAAAAAGCAGCTGATGTTTCAAAAAGTTATAAAAAACCAGGTGAATAAATAGAAAGGAATAATATGTCTATATTAGAAAAATATAGTGCTGCAATTAAAAATAAAGATGAAGCAGTGATGAATGATCTTTTGCATGATGATTTTAAATTCACAATGCATAAGTCAGGAAATGTTTTAGGCAAAAGTGATGTTATCAAATGGGCAATGAGCGGCGATATAAATCAAGATAAAGTAAGAGTTGTTTATGAAAATGACGAAGTTGGTGTTCATCATTCATTTGTTACTTTTGATGATGGAAATGTAGAGGCTGTAATGGCAGTTTATAAATATGATAATGGAAAAATTGTTAGTTTAGAAACTGGTGCTACACCTATGCCAAAATAAGTGAGTGGTATAGATTTTTATTTTTCAATAGGGAGTACTTACACCTATCTTTCTGTAACAAGAATACTTGATGTTGAAAAACAACATCAAGTAAAATTTAATTGGAAACCCTTTTCAGTTAGAGCAATTATGAAGGAAATGAATAATATCCCATTTCCAAAAGACAAAATTAACAAAGTCAATTACATGTGGAGAGATATTGAAAGACGAGCAGAAGGATATGGTTTTTTTGCTAAGACACCAGTTCCCTACCCTTTATCAGAATTCGATTTAGCAAATCAAATAGCAATTTTTGGTTTTGAAAAAGGTTGGGGAGAAAAATTTGTGATGCTGACTTATAAAAAATGGTTCCAAGAAGGCAAAGAACCTGCAATTGAACCTAGCATTAATGAGGTTTGTGCTGAATTAAATTTAAATAAAGATGAAATTATATCTGAGGCAAAATCAGAAATTATAGAGACCAAATATAAAGAAAACACAAATTCAGCTCGTGAAAATAAAATTTTTGGTAGTCCATCTTTTATAGTGAAAAATGAACTCTTCTGGGGTGATGATCGAATGGAAGATGCAATTAGATGGTCACTTAAATAATTCTATATATTTTCCATAAATTCATTTAAAGTCTCAACATGAGTCTTGCAACTTCATATTTATTTTTAGGTTTAGCAGTTTTTCTGGGTGTTACCTCAAATAGTTTTGCAAAAAGCGCTGAGGGTTTTACACTTCTTGTTCCAAGCATAATTACTGCAATTACAATTGTATTGTGTATGTATGCACTTTCATTAGTAATGAAAAATATTCCAATGGGAATTACTTACGCTTCCTTTGCAGGTTTAACAATTATTGCAACTGTAGTGGTTGGAGTAATTAGATTTAATCAAGTACCTAATTTATACTCATTAATTGGTTTAGCTTTTATTATTGTTGGTGTTTTAATGGTCAACCTGTTAGGTAATAGTTAATTATGAAACCTTTATTAGGATATTTATTTTTAGCTATAGGTATTTCTTTTGGAATTGCATCTAATAGCTTAGCCAAAATTTCTGAAGGATTTACAAAACTAACTCCATCTGTTTTATGCATTCTATTTATGTGTATTACAATGTTTTCAATTGCAAAAGCGATGCATGCTCTTCCAGTTGGTTTTGCTTATGCAACATATAGTGGGCTAACAGTAACGGGAGTTGTACTATTTGCATTATTAAAACTTAATCAGGTCCCAAATATTTATGGAATTGTAGGAATAATACTAATTATTGTTGGTGTAATAATGGTTAATTATCTTGGACGACTGAACTGATATTTTTTTATAATCTCTGGAAGCTCATGTCTTCCATCTTCATTCAAAGGTAATTCATATTCATCAACAACTGTGCTGATGTCTAAAGGTGAATATAAATGAGGATACATATCTCCATTTGAAGCTTGTTCCCATAGTAAATGCTCAAGTTTAAATGCATTCACTTTTAATAAAAGTAAATTATCTTTTTTTGGATAATGTCTTCTTAAGGTTTCCTCTACTTGATCTTCCTCTGAAAAATGTATGTAACCATCTTCAATATCTTTTTTTGATCCTCCATAAGTTCCAGTTTGTTTGGCTTTTTGCCAATCATTTTTATCAATAATTTTGAAAATAAACTCTAAATTCATTTTACCAGGAAGAGTTTAGACCTTTTAAAAATTCTTTTTCTTCTTCGGTAGATTCTCGTCCTAAAATTTCATTTCTATGTGGATATCTATGAAATAATCTAATAGCTTTTGTATGATCCTGCCAAAACTTTTTAATTTTGTTATATTCTTCATGCTCTCTTAAATATTTGTTTAATAAATAATAGGCCATTTCATGATCACTAATTTCCTCACTATGAATTAAAGGTAATAGCATAAAAAATCTTTGATCAACATTCATTGCTTCTAAATAGCCAGAGTAAACTGCATCATTTACAATTAATCTTGTTTTTTGATCTTGAGCAAAAGCTTTTTTATTGTTTCTATATAAATTACGAGAAAACTGATCAAACAAAATTACAAGAGCTAGACAGCTCATTGGGTTATCTTGCCAATCGTCATACTCATTATTACATGCAACCTCATAATCTTTAAGAAAATTTTCTCTGATTTTCTTATCAAAGATGTCATCTTTTTTGAAACGCATTTCAAAAGGAGTTTCTTTAAACCAAAAATCTAAAATAACTTGTGCTCTTTCTGGTATCATTTAGAGACTGGTTTCAATAATTTTAGAAAATTATTATGAATTTTTTTATTTGAAGAAACTAAGATATTTCCAGCATTAGCGGCATCTCTATTATCCCAGGTACTAATGATACCACCTGCTGCCTTAATAATTGGTATAAGTGGGTGGATATCCCAAATTTTATTTGAGCACTGTATTACTATGTCTACTCTTCCCTCTGCTAAATGAGAATAACTTAAAGCATCACTGCATGGAAATTGCATTAATTTCAAAATTTTTGGAATTTTTTTTTGTTGATCTAATGACAACCATCCATGAAAGGCTGCGGAAACCTTTACACTTTTAAAAGTAGCTTTTTTATTTACTGATAATTTTTTCTTTTTTCCTTGAGAAACAACGTAAGCAAGTTTGTCAGAATAATTTAAATAATATTTTTTAAGAACTGGAAAGTTTGCTAATCCTAAAATTGGTATTCCTTTAAAATTTAATGAAATTAAGTTACTCCAAGTTGGGTTTCCTATAACGTAGGATCTTGTTCCATCTATAGGGTCAATTACCCAAGTATAATCACTTTTTGAATTTGTTGAACCATATTCTTCACCAATAACTTGGTGTGTTGGAAATTTTTTTTTAATTCTTGAACGTATAAATTTTTCAAAAGCTCTGTCTGAAGTAGTTACTGGATCATAACCTTTACCTTTAAGCTTGTTAGATACTTTAAAGGTTCTGTTCAATTTTGAATTATAGAACTTAGTTAAATCCTTTGCTAATTTATTTAAAAAACTAGCGTATATAGGGTATTTTTTTCTATCAAAATTAATCACACAGAACTCTTACTATTTAATTTATGTTGATTAAAGTTAAATTTTAAATAATCCTCAGGTGGTAATTATGAAAATTGAGCTAAATCAAAATAAGGTTTTTTACAATAATGGATCTGAAAAAAAAGAAATTCACCCATTCTGGTTACGTGAAAGAGTAAATGGCGAAGATTACCTAGATAAAGGAACTCAACAGAGACTTTTTGATCCTACCTCCTTAAGTAGTGATATTTCAATAAATAAGGCAAATATTAACGAAAAATATTTGGAAATTGATTTTAATGATGGTGTAACTTCAAAACTAGAAATTGATAAAATTGCTTTAGAATTTTCTAAAGATGATATTGTAATTAAATCAATAGAAAAAACTAAATGGGACTCGCGACTTAAAAATATTAAAAATTTCCATTATCAAAAAGATTTTTATGAAAGTAAGGAAATGCATGATTTGCTTGTTTCTTTTTATCAATATGGATTTGTTATTATAAAAAATATTCCAACATCAAAAAACTATATTGTAGAATTTGCAAATTCCATAGGAAGTGTACGAAGAACAAATTTTGGAGAATACTTTAATGTTAAATCTAAACCAGACCCTAATGATCTTGCTTATACATCTTTAGCCTTAGCTCCTCATACTGATAATCCTTACAGAAATCCTGTGCCGTGTATTCAGTTATTGCATTGTATTGAAAGTAAAGTATCAGGTGGACTGTCATCTTTAGTTGACGGTTATACTGTTACAGAAGAATTAAGAAGTAAATTTCCAGAATTTTATGAAATTTTAACAGAAATAAAAGTTAGATTTAGATTTATAGATAAAGAAGTAATATTAGAAACCATCTCTCCATTAATTGAGCTTAACGATGATAAAAGTTTTAAACAAGTTAGATTTAGTCCTAGACTAGACTATGTTCCAATTTTAGATAAAGAAAAATTAGATCTTTATTATCAAGCAAGAAAGAAACTATCTGAAATGTATAATTCTGAGAAATATAGAATTGAATTTAAACTTGAGCCTAAAGACTTAATAATGATGGATAATCATCGATTACTACATGGTAGAACATCTTATGAAACTAAAGAAGGTGAAAGATTTTTACAAGGTTGTTATATTGATTTTGATAGCACCGAGGGTAAACTTAGACATTTAAAAAGAAAGTTTAATCTTTAAATAATTTTTCAATTTGTGCCTCTGCATCACTTATTGATTTTTCATAATCTAATGCCATTTGATCTGCACTAATAATATCTACTTTTTCAATCCCAAAAAAATTAAGAATAAATTTTAACCAAGGGGTTAGGAAATCCTCAGAGCCATTTAATTTTGTTCCTCCAGAGGTTATTACTAAATAAGCATGTTTATTTTTTAATAACCCTTCCCGTCTCCCATTAGGTTTAAATCTAAATGTTTCCCCTATTCTAGCTGCTAAATCTGACCAGGCTTTAAGTGTTGCGGGAGGACCATAATTGTAAATAGGAGCTGAAATTATAATCACATCACTTTCTTTTAACTCCTTTACTAATTTATCAGAAAGTTCGAACATTTTTTTGTGGTGCTCTGTCTGATCTTTTTCGTCAATTTTCATACCCGACTCTGTAAGTCCACTAACAAAAAACATCTCATCATCTAAATCACGATAAATCACCTCATCTCCAGGTTTTTTAATTTTCTCTAAAAGTTTTTTAGCAAGTGCGCGCGAGGTTGATCCTTTTTTTCTAGCGCTTGAATCTATTTGATAAATATTCATTAATACCTTTTATCCGAATTTTTGCATAAAAGGAAAGATTTCAATTATATAAAATCCAATTGCTTGTAATTGATTGGTTAATATTAAAATACCTGTAATTAAAAGAATTATTCCACCAATTTTTGAAATTAAATTAATATTTTTCCTAAAGTTCTTTGAAAATAATAAAAATTTTTGAATTAAATATCCTGATAAAACAAAAGGAATTGCAAGACCTAATGAATATAAAATTAATAATATTACTGCTCTTGATAAGGTTTCTTCAATAGATGCTAAAGCTAAAATTGATCCTAAAATTGGACCAATACAGGGTGTCCATCCAAAACCAAAAGCAACACCGATTACATATGGAAAAAGAATATTTCTTGATTCTTTAGCATCAAATCTTTTTTCAAAATTTAGGTAGGGGATATTAATTATTCCAATTAATTGAAGAGAAAAAATTATAATAATTATTCCAGCTGCAACTCTTAAAATTTCTGAATTTTGTAAAAGTGTCTGACCTAAAAATGATGCGGATGCTCCTAAAATAACAAAAACAGTTGAAAACCCAAGACAAAATAAAATTAACGGAAAAAAGTTTATTTCTTTTTTATTTAGTATTTCTTGTAAGGATTGACCAGAGATATAAGAAATATATCCGGGTATTAAGGGTAGAACACATGGAGATAAAAAACTTATAAGTCCTGCTCCAAAAGCAATTAAATATTCAAACATTTATCCAGTATTTTTCATTGCAGCAGATATGCCTGCGATAGATGTCATTAAAGCGTCATCAAGAAATTTTTTATCTAATTTTTTGTATTTTTTATTTGTTAATTTATTCATTATATTTGCCTGTAAAATATTTAACATTTCTGTATAATTGCTTCTAATAAACAGTGCTTTTCTAAATTTTTTTCTTTCTTGTACCACTTCCCTTGGAGTTATTTTATTATGCAATTTGACCAATGCATCAAATTGATATCTTAATTTTCTACCAATTCTCCTTAATGAAGCATCAGCCAAATTATTTTCGTATATAACTGAGATTTCTGGATCAACCTTTGAAATTACCATATCTAAAATATCCATAGTCGAAATAAAATATGGCCAGTTCTTTTCCATATCCATCATAGTTTTTTTAAACTTTTTAATTGATCCATATCTCAAAGCCTCTGTTGTTCCTAACCAAGCTGGTAACATTAATCTAATTTGTGTCCAAGCAAATACCCAAGGTATCGCTCTTAGACCTTGAATGTTATCAACATTTTTTCTTTTTGTTGGTCTTGAACCTATAGCTAGCCTTCCTAGAGACTTGTGAGGTGTAACAGTTTTAAAGTATCTGATAAAGTCTTCGCTTTGATTTAAATATTTCCTATAAGCAGATGTAGAAATTTCAGACATATTCTGAATTAAATCTCGCCAATTAGGTTTTGATTTTGGTGGTGGATTTAAAGAAGCATCCATAACCGCTCCAATATAACTACAAAGATTATATTCAGCTAAAGGTTTATATCCATATTTCTGTTGAATTACTTCACCCTGATCAGTAATTCTGATTTTCCCATTTACAGTTCCAGCTGGTTGAGATTTTAATGTTGCTTGAATTGGTCCGCCTCCTCTTCCTGGAGATCCTCCTCTTCCATGAAAAAATACTAAGTCAATTTTGTATTTTTTTGACAATGCCCTTAACTCTTCTTGAAGTTTGTATTGATGCCAACTTGCTGATAATTTTCCTGCATCTTTACTTGAGTCTGAGTATCCAATCATTACTTCCTGTTTAGAATTAATCAATTTTCTATACCAAGAAAGTTTAAATAAATTTTTCATAACATCTTTGGCTTTTATTAAATCATCCAAAGTTTCAAACAGTGGAACAACTCTTAATAAATTTTTAATTTTTGCTTGTTTTTGCAAAAAATATACAGACAAAATGTCAGAAGCATTAGATGTCATTGATATTACATATGCACCTAAACACTCATTTGGGGTAGATGAAATCAGGTTAAAAGTATTCCACACCTCTCTATTTTCTTTATTTTGTATTTTTATTTTATCTACAAAAAATTTCTTCTCTTTAATTGATTTATTCAATAATTTAATTTTATCTATCTCACTTAAATTAGAATATTTAATTTTACTTTTCTTTTTGAAAATTTCATTTAAGAGTTTTTCATGTCTATCAGCTTCTTGTCTGATATCTAATTTTGCAAGATTAATGCCAAAACACCTAACTCTCCTCATTAAATCTAATAGATCTGCATTGGCAATATGATCTCCTTTATTTAGTTTTAATGAGTTTCTTACTTCTCTTAATGGAATAGTAATTTCATGTTTGTTTTGAATTAACTTTTTTTCATTTAAGTTTGAATTATTATTTAAATGATTTTCAATTAATTGATGGGTTAGTCTTACTTTATCTCTTATTGGCCTTAAATACACTCTATACGGTTCAAAACTATTTCCAGTCGCTTTTTTAATTTTTGCAGAACATTCTTCCATGGATAAATCTTGAATTAACTTAGTAAGTTCTTTTTCATATAATTTTGCAGCTTGCCACCTAGAAAATAATATTACTTTCTTAGTTACTTCAGCTGTCACATTAGGATTTCCATCTCTATCACCGCCCATCCATGATCCAAACTGAATAGGGTTAAAATCTCTTGGTAAATCCTTTTTTAAATTTTTTCTAAATATATCGTTTAGTCTTTTGTAAACTTTAGGAATTGTGTCCCACAAACTATCCTCAATAACGGCTAAACCCCATCTAGCCTCATCTAATGGAGAGGGCTTTGTTCGTTTTAACTCATCTGTTTTCCATATAATTGCTATTTCTGAATATAATTGTCTATCTAGTTCTATAATCTTTGATGGATATTTTTTATATAGATGTCTCTGCTCCATAATATAAATCAAATTTGCATATTTTTGTATTAAAGTTCTTCTTTTTACTTCTGTTGGATGAGCAGTAAGAACAATCCCAATATCAAGTTTTTTTGCCTGCTCATAAATATTTTTGTCAGAAATTTTTTTGTTTTTAAATAAGCCCTCAATTATATCTTCTATAAATAAATTTTGATTTTTACTTTTAAAATACGGATTTTCGTACTCATTTAACTTTCTTGATGCATCAAGGGACTCTACTAGATTCAGTAAATTTAAAATGTGTGAAAATGCTCTACTTAATTTAAATGTGTTTTCTGGAGTTAGTTTTTTAACTTCTTTTGAAATTCTTGATAGTACTTTTATTTTATTTTTATCAGAGAGAGTATTTTTTGATAGCACTCTAAATTTTTCGACAATTTTAAAAAATGCTAGACCTTCTTGATCTTTAATAACTCTACCTAGGAAAGTACCTAATAATCTAAAATCCTCTCTTAAAAGCTTAGTAGGTATTCTCTCATAGTAAAGATCTCTTTTCTTCATTATTTAAAACAAATTTTTTTTGTAAAATTCCTTTTACGTTTGTTTTTACACTAAAAAAGAACCCAGAATATCTAAATTTTTGCAAATCTGCTTTGTTCATGCCTTTAGTTGCTGTTGAAACATAAAGTTCTTTAGTATTTTTACCTCCAAATGCACAATTAGTTATATTTTTTGCAGGAAACTGAATTCTGTGAATTAATTTTGCCTTTTTATTAAAAACAGAAATACAAGCACCATGGAAATGAGCTACCCATAAATTTTTATTTTTATCTAATGTCATTCCATCTGGCGAACCTTCATCAAAAGATAATTTTTTAAATATTTTTTTGCTAATTATTTTACTATTTTTATTTATTTTAATTTTATAGATAGTTTTTTTTGGACTATCTGTATGATAAAAATTATACTGATCAATAAAAGCTGGTCCATTAGTAATTCTATAATTTTTATCAACTTTTATTAATTTAAGATTTTTATCTAATTTATACAAAGAACCCTTTTCAATTTTTCTTTCCAAGTTGTCCATGGTGCCAAACCAAAGATTTCCAGCAGGATCTGTTTTGCCATCATTAATTCTATTTAGTTTCAAGTTTGGTTCTATCTTTATTGATTTTAAAATTTTTTTTGATTTTAAATTTTGAATTCTTAATTCTCCCTGGAGACCTAAAATAAAAATATAATTTTTGATATGAGCAATAAAACCAATTTCTTTATTTACTTTAAAGATTTTCTTTTTTTTATTTTTAATATTAAAAGAGCAAATTTTCTTTTTTTTAATATCTACAAAATAAATTGAATTATGTTCACCAACCCATAATGTTCCCTCACCTAAGGTACATCTTAATTTCCAAAGAGGTTTTGGTTCTGATGTTTTTATTTTATTCATTTACTTCAAACTCTTTAATAAAATCTTCATTTGGGTTTATACCAATACCTATATTATCTGTTACTGATGCATAACCGTTATTGTTTTCAACTTGGTCTAAAATGGAAAATTCTTCTTTTGGCAAATCTGTGATAAAAATATTTTTTTCTGTTGTATCAAATTCAAGCATAGATTTAGATGGAAATAAGCCGCCTGGCATATCTGGTTGTGCTGTCAGCAAATGAAGGTTGACCGCAATACTAACTGCAGAACCCCAAACATGATTGATTACTGGTATAAAATTTGCTTGCGCTAATGCTGCAACTTTTAAATACTCTGTAATTCCTCCAAGTCCACAAACCTCTGGTTGAGCTATATCTATACATTTATTTGATATTAATTTATTCCAACCATATTTGGTAAATTCAGCTTCTCCTCCTGCAATGCTAGTAGAGATTTTTTGTTTTAATTCTCTGTAACCCTCATAATCTTCAGGTGCCACAGGTTCTTCAAACCAATAAATATCTAGTTCATCTAAACCTTTTCCAACATAAAGAGCATCTTTCAAATTATAAGCATGGTTGGCATCAACCATTAATTTAAAATCTTTTCCAACAGAGTCTCTCACAGCTTGAACTAACTTTAAATCCTCTTTTGGACCTAATCCAACTTTCATTTTCATAGCTTTAAAATTTTTTGATTTTATTTGCTTAGATTCCTCTTTGAACAAGGCGATCAATTCATCAACTGATTTTTTTTGTAACATCATTCCGTATCCATACACTGGAACTTCATTATTACATTTACCACCAACAAGTTGATAAAGAGGAGCATTTGTTTTCTTTCCAAGAATATCCCATAAAGCTATGTCCACTCCTGATAATGCTTGAATTGGCATTCCCTTTTGACCACTATCTCTTAAAAGATTGTATACTTTTTCCCAGATTTGTTCTTTGTTTAAAGGATCTTCACCAATTACTAAAGGTTGTATAACCTTTTCAACAATAAACTTGTTTGCTAAAGCTATATTTCCAGGACCAAAACATTCACCCCAACCTGTTATTCCTTCGTCTGTTTGGACTTCAACAAGATGGGCTGTACGATGTTTATAATACTGTTGTGAGTAACCAAGTTCTTTTTCTAACTCATATCTAAGTACATGACTTTTAATAGAGGTTATTTTCACAATAAATTATAAAGCAACTACCTTCGAGTTTTGCTCTCCTAGGTTTTCTATTGATAATTTCATTGTATCACCAGCTTTTAAGAATTGTTGAGGCTTCATACCCATTCCTACACCTGGAGGTGTTCCAGTTGTAATTATATCGCCTGCTTGAAGAGACATATATTTACTCAAATAAGAGACTATAACATCGACGTTAAAGATCATTGTACTCGTATTACCTGTTTGCATTCTTTTTCCATTAACATCTAAACTCATCTTTAAATTGTTAACATCTGCAATTTCATCTTTAGTAACAAAGTAAGGACCGATTGGTCCATAAGTGTCGTGAGATTTTCCTTTAACCCATTGACCCATTTTTTCAATTTGCCATTCTCTTTCACTCACATCATTAACTAAACAATATCCTAATATATGATCTTGAGCTTGGCTTTCAGAGATATGTTTTGTTTCTTTTCCTATAATAATTCCAAGTTCAACTTCCCAATCTAATTTTTTAGATCCAGAAACTATTTCAACGTCATCATTAGGTCCAACTATACAACTAGTAGCTTTCATAAAAACTATAGGTTCAGAAGGAACATCAGCTCCAGTTTCAGCAGCATGATCAGAATAATTTAATCCAATAGCTACAAATTTACCTGGTTGAGTGATGCAAGATCCTATTCGATCATTTGCAGATAATTCTGGTAAAGATGATAAATCAGCACTTTGTAATTTAGAAATAGTCTCAAAATTTAAATGATCTGGATTTAAATCTTTAACGTGAGAACTGATATCTCTAATTTTACCATCCTTATCTAATAAAGCTGGTTTTTCGCTTCCTTTATTTCCTACTCTTAATAATTTCATATTTATCCTTTTGTTATTTAATTATATTGAAATTCCACCATCAACATGAATTGTACTTCCCGTTGTAAATGTTGCATCATCGCTAGCTAAATAAACAGCCACAGCTGCTATTTCTTCTGCTGTACCTAATCTTCCCATAGGTTGTCTTGCTATAAAATCTTTTTTTGCTTGGACAGGATCAGGGCTTTGATTGACCCTATCTTGCCAAGAAGGCGAATAAACTGTACCTGGCGCAATTGAATTACATCTAATATTTTGTTTAACAAAATCTGCTGCAATCGCTTTTGTTAAACCAATCACCGCACCCTTTGTTGTTCCATAAACAAATCTATTAGGAAAACCTTTAAAGCTAGATGCACATGAAGATATATTAATAATACTTCCACCATTTTGTTTAATCATTATAGGTAAAATAGCTTTGCACATAAAGTACATCGACTTAACATTTACATTAGAAGAAAAATCCCAATCATTTTCATCACATTCCAATATTGTTCCATGATGAACAAATCCAACAGCATTAAATAAAACATCAACTTTATCTAAAGTTTTAGTAAAATCTAAAATTGCATTGTTATCTGTTGAGTCTAGCTTTTGCACTTTAATCTCAGGATATTCTTTGTTCAAATCAGCTAAAGTTTTATCATTTAAATCAGTAGCAGTTACATAGGCTCCCTCTTTATGAAATGCTATTGCTGTTGCTTTTCCAATTCCTTGTCCTGCTGCCGTTACGAGAATTTTTTTACCTTCTAATCTTCCACTCATTTTTTATTTATCCTTTCGATTTCATTATAAAGTGAACTATGATCAGTGTTTCCATGACCATTATCGACAAGGGTTTTATACATTTCTTTCACTAAATTTGAAATAGGTAAATGTGTATTATATGAATTTGCACACTCTAAAATGTTATTCATATCTTTTAAATGGGTAAAGGTTTTACCTTTTGGAGTAAAATCTTTATCTATCATTCTTTTTCCATGAGTTTGTAAAATTTTACTATCCGCCCAACCTCCAGAAAGAGCTTTAATTAATTTTACTGGATTAGCTCCAGCTTTTTCACATAAAGTTATTGCCTCAGCAACCGCTCCTATGGTGACCCCTACCACAATTTGATTTGCTAACTTTGAAACTTGTCCACTACCAATTGGTCCAACTAAAGTTGGATTCCCCATAGCTTTTAAAATATTTATAGAATTATCAAAGATTCTTTGCTCTCCTCCAACCATTATAGCTAATGAGGCTTCCTCAGCTCCAATTGTTCCTCCTGAAACCGGTGCATCTAAATAATTTACATTTTTTGATTTTAGACTATTTCCATATTTTGTTGCTGTCGTTGGTTTAACCGAACTCATATCAATAACAGTTGATCCAGATTTTAAATTTTCTAATAAATCTGAATTACTCATTATTGCATCAACAGCACTATCATCTGTTAACATTGTTATTATAAAATCATTATCTTTAACAACTTCACCTAATGTTTTTGATATTTGAGCGCCAAACTCTCTCAAAGGTTCTGCTTTATTAATTGAACGGTTAAATACTTTCAATTTGAAACCTGATTTTAACAAATTTTTAGCCATCGGCAGGCCCATCAGGCCTGTTCCAATAAAGCTTATTTTCATCATGGTTTTGGTTTGAACTCGTGAAAGTTTTGTGTCATTGCCTCTGGAAAAAACATAACACATGCTAAAACAATTAATTGAATTACTATAAATGGAGCAAAACCTCTAAATATATCTGTTAAAGAGATATGCGGAGGTGCAACAGATTTTAAATAAAAAGCTGCAGGCCCAAATGGGGGACTTAAAAATGAAACTTGCATATTTACACAAAATAATATCCCAAACCAAATTGGATCAAAACCAAGAGCTATAACTATTGGTAAAAATACTGGCATAGCTAATAAAACAATACCAACCCAATCCATAAAAGCACCCATTATTAAAAACATTATTTGCATCATGAAGATCAGATACATTGGTTTTAAGTCATAAGCTAAAATTGTTTCAGCAACATAGGTAGGACCACCCGCAAGCGAATAAGCACCGGCAAGAACTGTGGCACCAAAAGTAATTGTTAAAATTGTACCTGAAGCTTTAAAAGTTCTAACTAGAGCGTCTTTAAAAAGAAACCATGTTAATTCTCTTCTAGCAAATATTATAATTAAAGTAGCAACTACACCCATACCAGCTGCTTCTGTAATACCTGTCATTCCAGAATAAATTGATCCTAAAACAATTATTACTATACCAATTGGAGGTAAGAGACCTGGAAGATAAGACATTTTTTCTTTTAAAGTTAAAGCTGGCTCATCACTTAATGGTGCAAGATGAGGTTGTAATCTTGTTCTAATTAGTATGTATGTAATAATTAATCCTGAGATCATTAAACCTGGAACAATAGCCTCTTGGAATAACATTGTTATTGAAGTTTCTGTTGTCAATCCATAAATAATTAAAACAATAGATGGAGGTATCATCGTACCTAAGGAACCTGATGCACAAATAATACCTATCGACATATCCTGATCGTATTTCAATCTCAACATCTGAGGGAGTGCAATCAATCCCAATAAAACTATTTCTCCTCCAATAATTCCACTCATAGCAGCCATGATTGTTGCCATAATTGCAGTTACTACCCCTACTCCACCTCTAGTTTTTCTTAACCAAGCATTTAAAGCATCATATAAATCTCTCGCAATATTCGAGCGTTCAAGTAAGGAGGCCATAAATATAAATAAAGGTACAGACAAAAATGAATAAGTAACAACAAGAGAATAGTATCTTGAGAGTAAAATTCCCAATGCATGCTCACCTATATATAAAAATACAAGTACTGCACCCATAAAACCAGATGCAAATCCCATTGGAACACCAATAGATATGAGAGCTAATAAACCAACTATTAGAATTATCGAGAGTGTTCCTATCTCAAATTCCATCTTATTTTAAGTCTTTTGCTGGTTGATACTGTTTTTCTTTAGGATTTTTCCAATCAATAATTAAATTATTAACTGATTGAAGAGCAATAAGAAAAAGGCAAATAAGTGTAAGTGGCTTCATCGTTGCTGGAATTGGTGGATCCCAGTATGTTGCAAATCTTTCCCAATTTATGAAAGATCTATGTGCATCTTCAAAACCCCCATAAATTACAGCAGCTGCAAAAACCACAATAATAGTAGTGCTAATTAAATCAAAAATTCTCTGAACTGGTCTACTGACATAATCATACAACAATACTATTCTTATATGGCTTCTTAGTCTTGTAGCGTATATTCCACCTACTAAATAACAAACACCAGCCAACCATAAACATAACTCGTTAGCCCATAGTGTTGGTTTAAATAATACATATCTCATAAAAATTTCATACATCATCACAACAACTATTATGGGGATCAAATATTTAATTGTGTGACTTAAAAATAAGGAAATTCTATCTATCCAATTAATTGGGAAATCATCTTTACTTGCAACTTTTTCACTTTGCTCTTTTAGCTGTTTATCTTGTAAATCTTTATCACGCATAAGTAAAAAAGTTTTGGTTTGAAGGGCCTTATCAGGCCCTTCAAATTTTTTAGTTTACTCTTAATTACATAATACCATTAGCTTTCATGTAAGCTTTATGTATTTCAATAAGAGCAGCTGCCTCTGGAGATTTAGTCTTCCATTCTTCCCAAGCAGCAAGAGCAGCTTGTCTGAATTGAAGTCTATCTTCTCTAGACCAGTCATGAAGAGTAACGCCCATTTCATTTAAAGCTTTAACAGCTTCTGCGTTTTTTCTCTCAACTAAGCTAGTAATAGTTCTTCCAGCAATTTCGATACCTGCTTTCATTGCACCTTTTTCATGAGGCTTTAACTTGTTCCATACTTTTGTGTTACAAGCTAAGTGGTCAGCTGGCATAGAGTGGAAACCTGGGTATGTAGCATATTTATTTTGCTCATAGTGTCCACCAGCATAGTTAGTAGCTAAAGATGAATAGTCAGCACCATCGATTAGACCAGTTTGTAAAGCAGTTGGAACTTCACCAAAGTCCATTACGATTGGCTTAGCACCTAATGCTGTAAAGATCATACTTTCCATTCCTGGAGGTGATCTAAATTTGAAGTCTTTCAATGAAGCAACATCTGGAATTGGTCTACTAGATATTAAAGACTCATGTCCTGGTATCCACCAACCAATTAAAGTCATTCCATATTTGTTGTAAAGTGCATCAACAGCATCTTGAGCTCCTGGATAATTTAGGAATTCATATTGCTGATATGGGTTATCATATCCACCCATCACGTCACCTGCGAATTGGAATGCTGCATTTTTACCAGTCTGGTAACCTGCACCAGTCATATCACAATCAATAATACCAGTCTGCGCAGAGTTAAATACCTCAGCAGATTTACCAGTTACTGACGATGAGTAGAACATTTGTATTTTTAAGCTTCCGCCAGAAAACATTTCAACGTTTTTAGCGAATTGAGCTGCAACTTCACCATTTGGTGAACTAGCTGTAAAGTGTGTTTCAATCTTTAAAGTCTTTGCATTTGCAGAGCCAAATAAAGCAACTGAAACAATAGCTACAGCTGCTATAGTTTTAGATATAAGTTTAAACATTATCTTCCTCTCGTTTATGTTTTTTTGAAAGTTAACCATAAATGATTTTTGAGATCAATAATTTCGTTTAACATTTATATATAGAAATTATATATATTCATTGAACAGACAACTTATAGTTGTTCTAAACTACTTCTGAAATAAGAGGTTTTTTATTGAAATAACAATAAATATTATCCACTGCCATCATACTCATTGCCAATCTAGTCTCATGAGTCGCACTACCGATATGAGGTAGAACAAAACAGTTATCTAATTTTAAATATCTTTTATCTAAATTTGGTTCATTAGTGAAAACATCTAATCCTGCTGCATAAATTTTTTTTTTTTCTAATGCATCTATCAAAGCATCATCATCAATAGTTGATCCTCTTGAAGTATTAATAACTACAGCATGCTTTGGTAACAAACTTATTGTTGATGAATTAAGAATATGTTTGGTCTCAGCTGTTGCAGGTGTGTGAATACTTAAAAAATCACACTCTGGTAGCATTGTGTTTATATCGGAATAATACTTTGCACCATCTTCCAGATCATCAGAAAGTTTGTTTCTATTATAATAAATAATCTTCATACCAAATGCCCTAGCTGATTTTGCTGCCATTCTTCCAATGCGACCCATTCCAATTATACCTAGAGTTTTGCCTGTAACAGAATTTCCAATCATAAATTTAGTTAAATCTGGTTTTTGATTTTTCCAATTGTCTGCTCTGACTAAATTATAGGCTTCACCAATTCTTCTAGATGCAGCTAAAATCAAAAGTATAGTGGTTTCAGCTACTGCCTCATTTAACACATTTGGAGTATTTGTTACTTTTATTTTTTTTTCTTCAGCAGATTTAATTGAAATATTATCATAACCAACTCCAACTTGAGCAATAATTTTTAATTTCCCATTTAAATTATTAAAAAAATTTTCACTGATTTTATCAAAACCTGTTGAAATCATTCCATCATAATCATTAATTAATTTTATTAATTCGCTTTCTGGAATGGGATCGTCTTTTGGGTTAAGAGTTACTTCAAATTCTTTTTGAAGTTTTTCCTCTGCTAAATCTGAGATTTTTCTAGAAACTAATATTTTTGGCTTCATATTAGTGAGAATCTCTTGGTAAACCTTTGGTATGTGATACGTCTAAATATTTACCTCGAGAATTAATGCATGCACCATCATCCAATTGACCAACAGTATTTCTAAATATTTCCTGCCAAGGAGTTTGATTATTTGGTTTAAATACTCTTTTATTTTTTCTTCGTTTTTTAAACTCAGCTTGAGAAATCAATAAATCAACTCTTCTTTTATTTAAGTCTATTTTTATTTTATCGTAAGTTTTAACAATTCCAAGATCTCCGCCTACTGCAGATTCTGGTGAAACATGTAAAATTGATGGACTTTCTGATGTTCCGCTTTGTCTTCCATCGCCCAAAGTTGGTAGATGTCTTATTCCTTTTTTTAATAATCTGTCTGGTGGTTGCATGTTAACCACTTCAGCTGATCCAGGATAACCAACAGGTCCACAACCTCTAATAATTAATAGAGAGTTTTCATCTATCTTTAACTTCTTATCATTAAGTCTTTTATGATAATCCTCAGGACCTTCAAAAACTATAGCTTTACATTCAAAAACATTTGGGTGTTTAGAATTTGATAGATATTGATCTCTAAATTCTTTACTAATTACAGATGTTTTCATAATAGCAGATGAAAAAAAGTTGCTTTTCATAACTAAAAAACCAGCTTTTTCAGTCAATGCATTCTTAAATGTTTTAATTACTTTGTTATCTACATCAACTTTCTTTCTTAAATTTTCTCCTACAGTTTTTCCTGTAACTGTCTTTATTTTTGTATGAATTTTTTTATTTTTAATTAATTCTTTCATTACCGCAGGTATTGCTCCAGCTCTGTGAAAACTTTCCATTAAGTATTCTCCTGCAGGTTGGCAATTTACTAATAAAGGAATGTTGTGCCCAAGTTTTTGCCAATCAGAAAGATCAAATTTAATTCCCATATGTTTTGCAATAGCACTTAGATGAGCTGTGCAATTACTAGATCCACCAATAGCACTTGCAACTACTACTGCGTTTTCAAAAGCTTTACGTGTCATAATTTTTGATGGGGTTAAATCTTCATGAACCATTCCAACGATTCTTTTTCCTGTTTCGTAAGAAATTTGTTCTCTTTCTCTATAGGGAGCTGGAATAACAGCGCCCCCTGGTAAAGACATACCTAATGCTTCAGCAACAGAGTTCATTGAAGAAGCTGTTCCCATTGTATTACAATGTCCAGCACTCGGTGCAGAAGATGCAACCATATCCATAAATTCCTCGTATTTAATTTCTCCTTTAGCTAACATTTTTCTTGCTTCCCAAACTACCATTCCTGAACCAGCTAATTTTCCTTTATAAACTCCATCTAACATTGGACCGCCTGATAAAACTATTGCAGGAATGTTTACTGTAGCAGCTGCCATTAAAGCTGCCGGAGTAGTTTTATCACATCCTGTTGTTAAGATAACTCCATCAATTGGGTATCCATACAAAACTTCAACTAGTGACAAGTAAGAAAGATTTCTATCCAACATTGCTGTCGGTCTTTTTCCAGTTTCTTGAATTGGGTGAGTAGGAAATTCCATTGGTATGCCACCTGCTCTTCTAATTCCATCTTTGATTCTTTTACTTAAAGACATAAAATGCCTATTGCATGGAGATAGATCACTGCCAGATTGCGCTATTCCTATAATTGGATTGCCAGATTGTAATTCTTTTCTTGTAAGACCATAATTTAAATACCTTTCTAGATATAAGGCCGTCATGTCAGGGTTTTTTGGATTATTGAACCACTGTTGACTTCGGAAACTCTTTTTTCTTTTTTTAGGCATAATTTAAATAATGGTTTGTTTACGTTATTGGTTATATAATAAATTTATGAATAATCTAATAGTTTTAAACAAGAATGACAATGTGGGCGTTAGCCAATTTATTATTCCTGAAAAAACTAAAATTGAAGGTCATGAGATCAGCACTATTGATCCAATCCCTTTTGGACACAAAGTTTGTTTAAAAACTATTAAAAAAGGCGATCCAATCATAAAATATGATCAAATTATTGGATTTGCTTTAGATGATATTAAACCGGGACAACATGTTCATTCTCATAATTTAGAATTTAGAGAATTTAAAAGAGATTTTAAAGTTACAGATAAAAAACATGTTATTGATGAAAAAGCAGATAAATTCTTTAATGGAATTTTAAGAGATAATGGACAGGTTGCTACCAGAAATTACATTGGAATTGTAAGTACTGTAAATTGCTCAGCTACCGTCACTAAAATGATAGTTGAGAGGATTAAATATTCTGACATTTTAAAAGATTATCCAAATATTGATGGCATAGTTCCAATTACTCACTCAACAGGATGTGGAATGAATACTGAAAGTGAAGGAATGCAAATTTTTCAAAGAACTATAGATGGATTTAAAAATCATCCCAATTTTTCTCATGTTTTTGTTATAGGTTTAGGATGCGAATGTGCTCAAGTCAGTTTGTTTGATGAATCATTAAAAAAACATAACCGAATTCATTTTCTAACAATCCAAGATGAAGGTGGAACTAAAAAAATAGTCGAAAAAGTATTATCTCAAATTAAAAATTTGCTTTCAGAAGCAAATAATGTTCAAAGAACTTCACAACCAGTAAGTCATCTAACTTTAGCTCTTCAATGTGGTGGTTCAGATGGATATTCAGGAATAACTGCAAATCCTGCACTAGGAGTTGCAGCAGATCTCTTGGTTAAAAAAGGTGGAAGTTCAATTTTATCCGAAACTCCAGAGATTTATGGAGCTGAACATTTATTAATTAATAGAGCGAGCTCACAAGAGACTGCTGATAAACTTATTAAAAGAATTGAATGGTGGAAACATTATACTTCAATCAATAACAGTTCGATGGACAACAATCCTGCGCCAGGAAATAAAAAGGGTGGTCTAACAACCATATTAGAAAAATCCTTAGGCGCTGTTGCAAAAGGAGGAAACTCAATCCTTCAAGATGTATTGCATTATGCTGAACCTTTAAAAAATAAAGGTTTTAATTTTATGGATTCTCCTGGTTATGATCCTGTGTCTGTAACTGGTCAAGTTGCATCAGGTGCTAATGTTATTTGTTTTACAACAGGACGTGGATCTTGCTTTGGCTGTAAACCAGTTCCAAGTTTAAAACTTTCAACAAACTCAGCGATGTTTGAAAGAATGTCAGAAGATATGGATATTAATTGTGGCACAATTGCTGAAGGAAAAGAAAAAGTTGAAGAAGTTGGTCAAAAAATATTTGAATTAGTTGTAAATACTGCTTCAGGGAATAAATCAAAAAGTGAAATCAACGGCTACGGTGACGAGGAGTTTAATCCTTGGCAAGTTGGCGTTGTAATGTAATTTCTTTTTCCTGTGCCTCAACAAACATCCTTAATTAACGTAATTTTATTAGCCGCTGGTGGTTTTTTTATGTTTGTTTGTATGGACTCTACAGCAAAATATCTTGGAACGGTAATGCCAGTTACTCAGGCAATTTGGGGAAGATTTTTTTTTCACTTGGTATCTTTAATTATATTTTTTTTAATTTTTAAGCCAAAAGTAAATTTAAAAAAAAATTTTAAAGTCCAAATAATTAGATCGATATTAATGGTTACTGCAACCTCTTTTATGTTTTATTCTTTACAGAAATTTGACTTGGTAGATATTTATGTTGTTTTCTTTACAGCTCCTTTAATCGTTTCACTACTTTCAGCATACTTCCTAAAAGATATATTGAGTACAAAAGGTATACTTTTAATGTTATTGAGCTTTGGCTCGATTGTTTATTCACTAGGTCCAAGTATGAGAATATTTAGTTTAGATTTAATATTCCCTATTGTTCCTCCAGTTTGTTGGGCTCTTTATCAATTTTTTACCAAAGTTGTATCAGGCGATAACGATCCATTTGCTGCTATATTTTATACTTCAATTTTAGGTGCAATAATTTTTAGTATTTTTATATTTTTTAATTGGGTGCCATTAGAGAAGAATATCTTTTGGCTTTATTTGGTAATTCTAGGTGTGGCAGGTTTTGTGAGTCATTCTTTAATTATTTACGCAATACAACTTTCTAACTTGTCATTTGTAACTAATTTTCAATATTCTCAATTAGTTTGGTCTACAATTATTAATTTCTTAATTTTCGGCGTACCTTTTGATTATAATAAAATTTTTGGAGTGATAGGAATTATTGTTTTTGGTATTATGTTCATAAGAACAGAAGGTAAAAAAAGTTAAATAGTGAGATTTAAATGAAAAATATAGGTTTTATTGGTGTTGGATATATGGGCTATGGAATAGCTAAAAATATTTTAAAACACAAAAATAAACTCTTTGTAATTGCTAATAAAAATAGAAAACCAATTGAGAAAATTGTTAGCAATGGAGCTGAAGAAGTAAAATCTTTTGAAGATTTTTCTAGTAAAAATTTAGATGCAATGTTTATGTGTGTTACCAACACTCCTATAGCAAAATTAATTTCTGAAAAAATATCTGATATTTTAGATAGTAAAACTTTAATTATTGATATCACTACTCACAACAAAACTGGTTCAATGGAAACTGAGGCAATATTCAAAGAAAAAAAAATAAATTATGTTGAGTGCCCTGTAATGGGAGGACCTGTTCAAGCAGAGGAAGGTGTATTGGGAGGAATTGTTGGAGCGTCAGATGAAAATTTTAAAATTGCTGAACCATATTTTAATTTTTTCTGTAAAGAATATTTTCATTTTGGATCTGTTGGAATGGGAGCAAAATCTAAGCTTTTAAATAATTTTTTATCTCTTGGAAATGCTGCATTAGTTAATCATTTGGCTAAAAGTGCTACAGAAATGGGTTTGGATTTAAAAAAAGTATTTGATGTTGCAAAACTTGGTTCTGGAAATTCTGCAGCACTTAATAGAGTTTTTGACAATCTTTTAAAAGGCGATTTTACTGGATTTAAATTTACGGCAAGTAATTCCGTAAAAGATTTAACTTATATCCAAGATTTATTAAAAGATTTTCCTGAAGCTGAAAAAGTTGCTGAAGTAAATAAAAATTATTTTCAAAAAGCTGTTGATGATGGTTATGGTGAAAATTTTATTAGCGAATTAATAAATAAAAAATAATTTTGGAAGTAACTTAAGTTAGCGGGAATCTACTAAAGCACTAGGTTGTATTCAATAAATTTATTTGCTCAAAATTAAAATAAATTAATTGAAATTGTATAATTTATAAATACCTTTTTTATAGAAGGAGGTTTATGTTAATACTTTCACCACCTGATACTTAGCTGAACAGCTCATATTTCAAAAATATAACAAAAAATAAATTCCTCTCGGAATTATAATGCCAAAGAGGTGATACAAGGGAGCTCTTTAGGTATACACTTAAAGAGCGAACCCTTTAAAAACTAATTTACAGATTTTAATATTTCTAGTGGAAGTGGAGCTTCTGGGTATTTTTTTTGACACAATTTTTCATAGTTTTCACAAAAACTCATGATAGTTTTTTTAACTTCTTTTTTATTTTTATTTGAAAGATTAAGCTCTTTTATTAATTCACTGCAACTTTTTTCTAATTCTTTTATTTGTTTTCCTGAAAAAAATTCTCCTGTTTCTATTTCCCAATAAGTGTCTTCAAGCTCATCATCAGAAAGATCATTTAATTTTTTCTGTAATAATTTTATAGTTTCGTCCTCTGTTGCTTTATCTCTCATAGGAGAATCTTTAAGTTTTCCAAGGCATTTATCTCTTAATCCATCAATAAAATGAAAATAAGGTTTACCCTCTGAAAAATCTCTAAAATGATTTGTGTTAAAATATTTATCAATGGCTATTTCTGTTGAAACCTTTTCCTTACCCTTAATTATGGCTATTTGAACGTAAACTTCTTGGCCAATATATTCTTCAATATGGTCTTTAACTTTTTGAGGTATCATTTTAACTTAGTAATTAATGTTCTTCTCTGTACCTGCTGTGACAAGCCTTACAATTACTCCACATAAATTGTTTCAGAGTACCTCTTATATCTTCAGCATCTTCAATTACAGATGTAAGCTTTATCATATCATCAGAGGCTTTTTGCATTAATGCATTGAAGTCTTCTTTTTCATCCCAAATTGTCAGTAAAGCTTCAGTGTCAAAACCTTCTTGAGTATTTTCAGGAAACAAATCTATTAAAACTTTATAATTTTCACTCATTTCTATCATTAGTTTTTTTGCTTTTTCAAAGTCTCCTTTTGAGGAGAAAGCTTGAACCCTTTTAGCTGTGCTATAGTTTTTACTAAATAATGCTTGTCGACTTTTAATAATTTCTTCAACTGTTAACTCAGCATTACTAGATGAGACGAAAAATAGGCTTAAAATTGAGAATAAAATTATTTTAATATATTTTTTTATGTGATTAAATAAATTATGCATGTAACAAATACCCTAACAGAGTATGGAATTATCTCAAAGGCGTTACATTGGCTCAGCGCAGCTATTCTATTCATACAAATACCTTTGGGTTTTTATCTAGTTGATTTAGATTTTGGTGATCAAAGAATAACTATTGAAGATATACACGTTACGTTAGGTTTAACTGTGTTTTATATAATAATAATTAGATTAATAAATAATATACTTAATCCAACTCCAAAATTAAATCCAAGTATTTTTAAAGGACAGAGGTTTTTGGCAAAAATGAACCATGTGCTTTTATATATTGCTATTTTATCAATAACAATTTCAGGAATATTAAAAAAATTGTTTAATGGGGAAACATTAACAATATTGTTTAGAGAAATTCAAATTAATGAAAATTTTGATTTAGCAGATCAGTTTTATGAAATTCATATTCTTTCGAATTATACCCTTATCGGTTTAATAGTACTTCATATATCTGCTGTTATTATTCATAAACTATTTTTTGGGGACAATTTATTAAAAAGAATTCTTTAATCTTAATGACAAGCAATTCCAAACTTTTTTAATCTCCAATAATTATAAGGCCAAGGAGTTAAAAAACCTACGATTAGCATTATTGGCACCACCCACCATGTTAAAATTGCGCCTCCAGTTAAAACATAGTCAGTTAAATTCATCATGATTTCCATACTAATCATTGAAATTAAACTCATACCACAAGCTGTTTTGAATGCGTTAACAAAATTAAAATTTTGTGTCATTAAAATTATTGTTTCTAAAATAATACTCGTGATCAATCCGTTAATGATTGCTAAAATCATTATTCCTAAAACTGGAAAAGGAATTTGTGTTAATTGAAAAAATAATATTGTTCCAAAATCTCCAATTGCACAACCAAGTACACACCAGGCTGTATTTTTTGCGCTTCTTTTCCAGGTATGTCTACAAGACCAATGAAATGTAGTCGCTGTCATAATTACTTACTCATATTAATTTGATATTCATATTTATCAATAGGCCAATAGGACTTTACATAAGCCAATATACTATCAATTGCTTTATCAGATAATTGATCTTCAAATCCTATCATTTTTCCTTCATAATTTTTTACTAATTTTGCTAATCCATATTTAATTATTGCATGTAAAGTTTTATCGTCATGATGCCAAGTATGACCTGTTCCGTTTAACGGAGGAGCTTTTCTATGCCCATCTTCATCCATACCCTTCCAGTTTTCAGCACCAGCTAAATTAATCATATGACAAGAAACACAATTTTTTTCATATGCAATTTTACCTCTTTCAATCATGAGTTTAGAATCAGTAGTTATGGGAAAATGATTGTGGGCACTTACTATATTTGAAAAAGTGAATGTAAAAAAAACAATAATAAATAAAATTTGTTTAAACATATGGATGATATGGATATTTGATTTATTATAACAAGTACATGTGTTACTTTAAGTCATGATCTTTAAGCAAGTTTTTGACACGAAATCATCAACTTACACTTACATAATTGCATCTGGTAAAGGCCGAGAAGCTATAATAATTGATCCAGTTATAGAAAATGTTGAAAGCTATATTAGGCTACTAAACGAATTAGATTTAAAATTAGTTAAGGTAATAGATACTCATATTCATGCTGACCATGTAACTGGTGCAAGTAAACTCAAGCAAGCAACAAATTGCTCAACGCTAATGGGGGAACACACCCCTGCTGATACTGTAGAAATTAAAGTAAAAGATGATGAAATTATAAAAATTGACCAAATAGAAATTAAAGCGATGTACACACCTGGTCATACTTCTGACAGCTATAGTTTCTTGATGAATAACTATTTATTTTCAGGAGATACTCTTTTAATTAATGGCACTGGTAGAACAGATTTTCAAAATGGTAGCTCAAAAGATGCTTATAATTCAATCTTTAATAGATTGTTAAAATTACCTGAGGACACCATTTTGTATCCTGGTCATGATTATAACGGCAAAGAATCTAGTACCATTGGTAATGAAAAAAAATTTAACCCAAGATTGCAGGTTAAAAATGTTGATGAATATGTTGATCTTATGTCAAATCTTAATTTAGCAAAACCAAAATTAATAGATATTAATGTAAGTAGAAATATTAAGTTAGGTGCTAACTAAAGACAACAAATATTAAAAACCAATAAGAAACTAATCCAGCTGAAATTGTTGCAATAATATTTTTTGAAAAATAACCTACAATTACAGCAACTAATGCTCCAAAAATTTTGGGATCATTCATTTCTATAAAAGTTCCAAAATCATTTATAAATATTCCTGGAAATATTATTGCTGGGAATACTGCAGAAGGAACATATTCTAACACTGCTTTAATTTTATCTCCCAACATATCTCTACTTATTAGAGCGATCATAGTCATTCTAGTAAAGTAAGTTAATATTCCAGCAAAAATTATTGTAGTAAGAGTCATTTTTTTAACCTCAATAGCAGCGCTGCTACAAATAAAGCAATTACTGGAGAAATAATTATGTAAGATTTAAATGGAGCCTCAAAAAATAACAGTGAACTTAAACCACAAGTAATCATTACAATTACATGATCTAATTTTTTTAAATCCTGAACAACAATAGCTATAAAAGTTAAAGGTATTGCAAATTTTAACCCAAGTTCTTCTGGAACAAATGAACCTAAAACAATACCTGATAAGGTTGCAATTTGCCAACAAACCCACATTGTGCAACCTGTACCAATTAAATGATAATGTAAAAATTCTTCACTTCTATTTTTTTTGAAAAATTTATTAGACTCAGCAAATCCTTGATCTACAACAACATAAGAAATTAATAATTTTTTTATAAAAGATAATTTTTCTAAATATTCAGATAAAACTGCTCCATATAATAAATGTCTGGAATTTATAATTCCAACAGAGGCAACGGCAACCAAACTAGATGCACCCCCTGATAACAATTGTAAAAATACTATCTGTGAAGCTCCACCAAAAATTATGAAGGACATTGCATAAACTAAATATGGATGAAATCCAAGTTCAACACCGATTGCTCCACAAATTATTCCAAATGGAATTACTGAAAGCATATGTGGAGAAATATCCAGCATACCTCTAGTGAATAATTGTTTTTTACTAAGCATTTGCTTGTTTTATTAAAAACAAACTATGTGATCAATATTAATCGGTCTTTTAATTCCAAACTTTTCGTCAGCTTCATGTTGATGTTCGTGGTGGGAATGAACAAAAACTGGAATTAATAAATCGCTATTGGTTTTTAAAGTATAGATAAAGTTTGTTCCTCTAAATTTTCGATCTACTACTTCTAGCTTTAGATTACTTTTATCGTCATGCTCAAGATCCTCTGGTTGTAATAATAATTGCACATTTGAACCTTTTGGATAATGCTTAATAAAATTACCTTTAATTGTTCCAAGATCATCATTTTCTAGTGAATTTTCTCCCGTTACTTTTGCTGGAATTAAAATTCCACGATTTAAAAAATTTACTACTTCGACTGAGTTTGGAAAATGATAAACATTATAAGGATCATCAAACTGCTTAATTTGCCCATCTAATACAATTGCACATTTGTTACCAAGATAAAAAGCTTCGTAGGAGTCATGAGTAACAATTATTGTTGTAATTTTTAATTTACTTAATAATTTTTTTAATCTTACTTGAATTTCTTCTTTAAAACTTTGGTCTACATTAGATAGCGGTTCATCTAAGAGCAAAAGATCAGGTTGAGTTAATAACGATCTTGCAAGTGAAGCTCTTTGCGCCTCCCCCGCGCTAATTTCATGAGGAAATTTTGGTAATATTTTTTCTATATCAAGAAAATCTATAATCTCCTTAAAACTAAGTTTTTTCTTTCTTTTTCCTTTATTTCTCTCAGCGCCTAATAAAATATTTTTTTCGACTGTGTAATGAGGAAATAAACTGTTGTCCTGAAAAGCTAAAGATATGTTTCTATCTTCAGGTTCTACATTTTTATCTTTAGACGATAACAATTTTCCATTTAACTTAATTGAACCTTTATCAATTTTTTCTAAACCAGCTATAGTTCTAAGTATTGTAGTTTTTCCAATTCCTGAAGGACCAAGAATACACAAAGTATCCCCTTCTTTTTCAATCAGAAAAGATGCATTCTTGACTTTAATCTTTCCACCTATAGTGAAATCAACATTTTTAATCTCTAAAAAACTATCGCTCATTTTCCCTCAATATATATTTAGATGTAAGCATTATAAATAGAGTTGCAATCAAAATTAAAAATAATGAAGGAACAGCTGCAGCTTCTAATAAGTCTTCTGAAGCAGATATATAAGCTGTGGTTGCAAATGTTTCAAAATTGAAAGGTCTTAAAATCAAAGTGATTGGCAATTCTCTTATTATTTCTAAAGAAATTAGTATTCCAACAAATAAAAGAGAATTTCTTAAGAAAGGTAAATGAATATTCATAAAAGTTTTCTTTTTAGAGTAACCAAGTAAATATGAACTTTCATCAACAGAAATATTTATTTTTTCATAACCAGATTTTATTCCGTTAAAAGCTAAAGAGTAGAATCTTACAAAATAAACTAGGACAAGTCCTAGAATAGAACCAATAAAAATTTTTTTAATAGATAAAAAACCAAATGCTTTTACAACATTGTCATCAAACCAAGCAATAAAAGTTATAAATGCCACTGCTAAAATTACTCCTGGAATTGCATAACCAGAAATAGATAAAGTAGATAAAGCGTTTAAAGTTTTATTTTTAGAAACTCTATTTCCATAATTAGAAATTAAAGAAAAAATTATTAAAACTAAGCTTGATAACAACACCAAGTACAAGGTGTTTAATGTTAAAGTTACTACTGGAATATCAAAAAGATTTTCAGGAAATTTTAATGTCCAATAAAGCATTTGACTTAGTGGAAATAAAAAACTTAGGAAAAAAACTAAGAAACAAATTGAAAATGCAAAAAATGCTTTAATTCCTGATAGTTGGATTTTCTCTTTTTGTTTAAATCCTCCTTTAGTATTAGCATGGTATCTTGCCTTCTTTCTAGATAAATTTTCTAAAATAAATATTGCAAAAATGAATAAAAGAAGAAAAAAAGATATCCTGTTTGAGAAAGCTAAGTCATCAAATGTAATCCAAGAATTATAAATACCCGTTGTTAGAGTATTTATAGAAAAGAAATCAACTGCCCCAAATTCAGCTAAAGTTTCCATTGCAACTAGAGAAAGGCCTGCAACAATTGCTGGTCTAGCGGCAGGTAAAATCAACGAATAAAAGGATTTTGCTTTTGAAAATCCTAAATTTCTACCTAAATCAATTAAATTTTGGGATTGATACTGGAATGATGCTCTGGAGAGAATATAAACATAAGCAAATAGTGAAAAAGATAGTGAAAGTACAGCTCCTATTAGACCATCAAACTTTGGAATGCTTTGATTATAATTCGCCTCTCCAAATAGATTTTTCAATATCGAATATAAAGTTCCATAATTTTCAAAGAAAGCTGTCAATGAATATGCATAAATATAAGGAGGTACAGCAAAAGATAATATAAGTGCCCATTTAAAAAAATTACTAAAGGGAAATTTATAAAAAGATACTAAATAAGCCGTACTGGTTCCAATTAAAAAAGTTAAAACTAAAACACTAATTAGCAAAACTAGTGAATTAAAAATGTATTCAAATAAAAAGGTATCTTTTAGAATTTGATAATAATTTGATGTATCTTCAAAAAAACTAGTAAATACAGTAACAATTGGTATAGCTACAAAAATTGACACCAATAAAGAGCTTAAAAACCAAAAATTAATTTTTTTTAAATACATTTTTACCCTTTTGTTCAAGTGAACATAATCAATAGTAGGGTAAATAACTATTGAGTTATGTTCACTTTTTGAAAATTAACTTTTTAAATCAAAAACATTAATGACACGATCAATATCTTCATTTTCGATCTCAGATAATTTTCTATTATTTATTTTTTTTTTAATTTTTTCACATTGTGACAAGCATGGCTCACAAGTTATCTGACCGTCTGGAGAACCATTATTGTCTGAAGAAATGTTTAAATTAAAATTAAATAAATTCTTTCTCACTTGTTCCTTACTTCCATCCAGCAGCTGTCATTACCTCTAATGCAGCAGCTTGATTTTTTCCATAGCTTGAAACTTTAGTTGTTAAATCTTGTTTAAAATCTAATCCTAAATTATTCACTACTAATGGATTTGGCGATACCCCAGCTATCATTGGAAACTCAAAAGTATTATTTGTAAAATGTTCCTGAGCCTCTGGTGATAATAGAAAGTCAACAAGAGCGATAGCATTTGCCTTATTAGGAGCTCCTTTTACTAAAGCTGCACAACTAATATTCATGTGTGTTCCTCTATCATTTTGATTAGGAAAAAATGCCTTAACTTTCTTAGCAGCCGCTTGTTGTTCTGCTCCTTTATTACCAGATAGCATAAGTGCTAAGTAATAAGTATTTGCTACAGCAATATCAGCTTCTCCAGCTGCAACTGCCATAATTTGAGCTCTATCGTTTCCTTTTGGTGTTCTTGCCATGTTAGAAACAACTCCTTTAGACCATTCAGCAGCAGCTTTTTTTCCATTATTCTCAATTAATGAGGCTACAAGTGACTTGTTATAAATGTTACTTGATTTTCTAATTACTAATCTACCTTTCCATTTTGGATCAGCTAGACCTTCGTATGTTAATCCTGATAATTCAGCACCACTAACTCTTTCTGGTGAGTAATAAATTATTCTTGCTCTTTTTGCTACTCCTACCCAGTGTGTGGTTCTAAAATTTTTTGGAACAGAAGATTTAATTGTTGGAGACACCAAGCCACTTTGTGTCATTCCTTTAGCTTTGAAAGCTCCACATCTTCCAGCATCAGCAGTAATATAAAGATCAGCTGAAGAGTCAGTGCCTTCTTCAATCATTCTTTTTTCTAATGCACTAGCCTTTCCATTAATCAGGTTTACTTTAATTCCAGTTTTGTTGGTAAATTTGCTATAAAGTTCATTATCTGCCTTGTAATGTCTTGCATTGAAGATATTTACTTCATTTGCATAAGCAAAAGATGAGACTATTAAAGAAACAAATAAACTTATTATTGTTACTTTTTTCATTTTATCCTTATCTTTACCCTAGTTGGTTTGCGAATGAGAACTATTCTCAATGCGAATGATTATCAATCGCATATTTTGTCGCAGAATACATGGGTTATTTTATATTATTTGAAAGGGGAATTTTTATTTCCAATCACCAATTTTACTGAATAAGAAATTTCTAAAAGCTTGGACTCTTGCTGTATTTTTTAAAGATTGTGGGTATACAAAGTGTGC
The DNA here is from genome assembly GCA_902522385.1 of uncultured Pelagibacteraceae bacterium. Lineage (GTDB taxonomy): Bacteria > Pseudomonadota > Alphaproteobacteria > Pelagibacterales > Pelagibacteraceae > Pelagibacter. The sequence continues at coordinate 7,720 of CABYVK010000012.1, read as the reverse complement.
TTCTGTAATAGGCCCTTCTATTTTTGGGAGGACTTTAATTATTTTGCTAGTATTAGATACCAAATATTCAGGTAAAGCTGCCAATCCAACACCGGACTCAACCCCATAAAGAAGACCACTAACACTATTAACTTTCATAATTGATTTTCTTTTTTTTCCATCATGCATTCCTATTTTTAGCGCCCAATCGGGATTGTATACTGGTGAAGGAGCACCTTTTCCAAAGGATATAAATTTATGTTTATTTAAATCATTAATCGTTTTTGGCATCCCATTTTTTTCTAAATATTTATTTGACCCATAAATATAATACTTAATATCAACTAATTTTTTTTGAATATAATTAAGCTGTTTTGGTCTTCTCATAAAAATTCCAATATCAGCTTGACGGGTACTCAAATCTAACTCTTTATCGTCAAAGACTAATTCAATCTCAATTTCTGGATTAAGTGCCATAAATTCTTGAATTCTTGGCGTTAACCAGTGAGTTCCAAAACTTCTTACGGTTGTAATAGTTAATTTTCCTGATGGTTTACTTTTTTGATCACCTAGTGATGTTTCAACCTCTTTAAGCTTAGTGATTACTTCATGAGCAGTTTTAAAAACATACTCTCCATTTTGTGTAAGCGTCAATCCTCTTGCATGTCTTTCAAATAACTGCACTTTTAAATCTTGTTCTAAAGATTGTATTTGTCTACTTATAGCTGATTGGCTAAGATTTAAATTAATAGTAGCATTTGTAAAGCTTCCAGCTTCAGCCACAGCATGAAAAATTTTTAATTTATCCCAATCCATTATTTATTTAAATCAACTAATACTCTTCCAGAAATTTCACCTTTTAAAATTTTAGGATAAGTCTCAATCAATTCCTCCAAGCTTACTGTTAAAACTGATTTTTCCAATAAATCAAAATCAATTAAATTTGTTGCTTCTCCCCAAATAAAACCTCTTCTTTTTATGCTACAATTAGCAGAATCCATGCCCCAAACTTTAATACCTCTCAACATAAATGGTAATAAATTCGTATTAAGTTCATTACTGTTTGCATTTCCGCAAACTGAAATTATCCCATTTGATTTTGTTTGAGCAATTGCATTTGCCAAAATTTTTCCACCAACCGTGTCTACCACTCCATCCCATAGACCTTTATCTATTGGACGTGGATCTTTGTCAAATTCAGCCCTATTTATAATGTTTTTTGCACCCAATGATTTTAAATAATCCGATTTTGAATCTTTCCCAGTAACAGCAGAAACATTATATCCCATTTTGGTTAATGCCATGATCGCTACACTACCAACTCCTCCGGTTGCACCTGTAACTAAAACATCATTAACTTTTTCACCTAATAAAATACTTTCCCTTGCTTGAATTGCAAAAGCACTCATTAAGGAGGTAAAACCTGCAGTACCTAAAATCATGGCTTGTTTAGTTGTTAAGCTATCTGGTTTTTTTACTAAAAAATCTGCATTTACTTTTGCAATTTGTGAATATCCGCCAAAGAATATTTCTCCAACTCTAAATCCAGTTAAAATTACCTCATCTCCTTCTTTAAATTTTGAATTTTCACTTTCAATTACTTTTCCTGAAAAATCTATTCCTGGAATATGTGGAAATTCTTTTACTAATCGTCCACCGTTTTTTAAAATCATTCCATCTTTAAAATTAAGGTCAGAATAATCTACTTTTACAGTTACATCTCCATGCTTTAGAAAACTTTTATCAATAGATTTAACTTCACGTAAGAAGTTTTCACCCTCTTGATTAAGAATTAGTGCTTTAAATTGGTCAGACACACTAGTCTTTTAACTCAGTGCTGATAAATCGTAAATATCTATTTTGATAACTCAGATCTTCTTTAAATTGACCTAAGTAAAAATTAGTTACAGTTGTTGCTTGTTCTTTTTTAATACCCCTCATTGTCATACACTGATGGGTTGAATCTATAGTAACAGCTACACCTTTTGCATCTAACGCTTCCATTAGAGAATTTGCAATCTGAACAGTTAATCTTTCTTGCGTTTGTAATCTTTTTGAAAATATTTCAACTACTCTTGCAATTTTACTTAATCCCACAACTCTCTCATTTGGTATATAGGCAACATGTGCTTTCCCAATAATTGGAGCCATATGATGTTCACAATGACTTTGTACTGAAATATTTTTTTGAACCACCATATCGCTATAACCTTCGACATCACCAAAAGTTTTATCTAAAACTTTTTTTGCATCCTCATTGTAACCTTGAAAATATTCTTTAAATGCTTTTACAACTCTTTTAGGGGTTTCCAACAATCCTTCTCTTTTTGGATCTTCTCCCATCCATGACAAAATTGTTCTGATAGCTTCCTCTGCTTCTTTATCTGAAACTTTTTTTGTCTCTAAATTATTGCTGTCTGTGTCTTTTACTAATTTCATAGCGCCTTTTTATACAGTAAATACCCTAAATTAAAAATATTTAATATATTTAGATATGTGCTAAATAATCACCCCGTATGTTCAAAAAAAGAGAAAATATCTATGATATTGAAGAAGGAAATCTTCTTTCGCCCAAGTTTGATAATGATGGACTGATTCCTGTGATTACTATGTGCTCAAAAACAAAAGATATTTTAATGCATGGATACATGAATGTAGAAGCTCTTAAAAAGACAATTGAAACTAAAGAGGCACACTATTTTAGCAGATCAAGAAAAGCTATTTGGCACAAAGGTAAAACAAGTGGTTTTACACAAAAGGTTACTGAAATAAGAATTGATGATGATCAAGACTCAATATGGTTAACAGTTGATATTGGTGACGGAGCTAGTTGTCATGTTGGTTATAGATCTTGTTTTTATAGATCTATTCCTATGGGACCAATAGAAAATGGAAGAAAAGTTGAAATGGAATTTCTTGAGAAAGAAAAAAAATTCGACCCTGAAGAAGTTTATAAAGGTCAACCAAATCCAACAAAAATATAATTATGAGAATAGAAACAGAAAAAGATTTTGAACTTATGCAGCCATTTGGGCCATCTGTCTTGCGTGTTAAAATTCCTGAAGAAATTATTATTAAATTAAATGATTATGTAGATAGCATTGTTTTAGATATATCTAAATCAAATGATCTTAACCATGGAAGTAATTTAGTAGGTGATGTTACTCAAGAATTTAAATTAGAGGAAAAATTTATGGCTGAAAGTGGATGGTTAAAATTTTTAGGACTTACTGTTCAGAAATGGATCAAAGCAAGCATGAATCATAACATAAAAAAATTCAATTTAATTGATTCTTGGGTCGTAAGACAGTTTGCAAATGAATATAATCCAATTCACTGGCACAACGGCCACATTTCAGGCGCTGGTTTCTTGAAAGTTCCTGATACACTTGGTCAACATATACAAAATGATAAAGGTGACAAAAGATATTTGGGTGGCCAACTCACATTAGTTCATGGATCAAAACAATTTATGTCAAATTCTAAACTTTCAATAGTACCTAGAGTAGGAGACTTTTACTTTTTCCCCCATTACTTAATGCATGAAGTGTATCCTTTTAAAGGAACTGAAGAAGAAAGAAGATCTATTTCTTTTAATGCATATATTGATGAAAAAATTTTCAATGCAAACTAGTAAAAATATTTCTCAAAAAAATGTTCTAGGTGAAGACCTTGAGGAATGCTCAAATGATCCTTTAACAGGTTGGTTTCGTGATGGTTGTTGTAACACTGACGAGAATGATCATGGACTTCATACAGTTTGTGCTAAAGTTACTACCGAATGCTTAGAGTGGATGAAAGAAGCAGGTAACGATTTAATTACTCCACATCCTGAATTTGGGTTTCCAGGTTTAAAGGATGGAGATGGATGGTGTTTGTGTGCTAGTTGGTATGCAAGAGCAGTTGAAGCCGGTAAAGGATGTCCAATATTTTTGAAAAGAACCCATGAAAACACTCTTAAATATATACCTATCGAAACTTTAAAAAAGTTTGCAATAGATTTGTCCTAATTTACATATTTCCATATCTTGGACCGCCGCTACCCTCTGGAGTAACCCAAGTTATATTTTGAGAAGGTTCTTTAATATCACAAGTTTTACAATGGATACAATTTTGAGAATTAATTACAAATTTATTTACATCATTTTCTTTTTGAACTTCATACACACCTGCAGGACAATATCTTTGAGCAGGTTCATCAAATTTTTCTAAAGTATAATTTGTTGGTAAATCAGGATCTTTAAGTTTTAAATGAACTGGTTGATTATCTGCATGATTGGTTCCTGTTAGATAAACTGAACTTGTTTTATCAAAAGTTATTATATTATCGTATTTTGGATAATCAATTTTTGGCATTTGATTTGCAGGTTTTAATGTTTCATGATCAGCATGTTTATGTTTAAGTGTAAAAGGAAGTTTTCCTCTAAATAAAATTTGATCAATACCTGTGAAAATTATTCCTAAAATTAGCCCCCAACTAAAACTAGGTTTCACGTTCCGAGCTTCATAAAGCTCTTTATGTAACCAGCTATTTTTAAATTTATCTTCATAAATGGATAAATCTTTGTTTTCTTTTAAGTGTTCATTAATAGTTTCGGCTGCAATAATCCCACTTTTCATAGCTGTATGAGAGCCTTTAATTTTTGGCATATTTAAAGTTCCAGCATCACAACCAACCAGCAAAGCTCCAGGCATGAACATTTTTGGCAAACTTTGAAATCCACCTTCGATTAAAGCTCTTGCGCCGTAAGAAATTCTTTTTCCACCTTCTATAATTTTTTTAATTGATGGATGTGTTTTAAATCTCTGAAATTCATCATAAGGAGAAAGGTGAGGATTTTTGTAATCTAAACCTATTACATAACCAAGAAAAACTTGTTTATTTTCTGCGTGATAAATAAAACTACCACCATATGTGTTGTTATCTAATGGCCATCCAGCTGTATGCATAACTAAGCCTTCATCGTGATTTTTATCCTCTATTTCCCAAATTTCTTTAAAACCAATTCCATATTGTTGAGGATCTTTACCTTTATTTAATTCAAATTTTTCAATCAATTGTTTTCCTAAATGACCTCTACACCCTTCTGCAAAAACAGTTACTTTACCTAAAAGCTCAATTCCTGGTTCAAAACTATCTTTTTTATTACCATCTTTATCTATACCCATATCTTGAGTTGCAACACCTTTAACAGATCCATCTTCGTTATATAAAATTTCACTTGCTGGAAATCCTGGAAAGATTTCTACACCTAAATTCTCAGCTTGTTCAGCAAGCCATCTACACAGATTTGCTAAACTGATAATATAATTTTTATGATTTTGCTGTACCGCAGGTAGTAGCCAAGTTGGCCAACTTAAAGATTTGGTTTTTCCTAAAAATAAAAATTTTTCTTTACTTACTTTTGTTTTGATTGGAGAATTTAATTCTCTCCAATTTGGTAGTAATTCATCTAGAGCACGCGTTTCAAATACATTTCCACTTAAAATATGAGCTCCTATCTCCGATGCTTTTTCTAATAAACAAACATTTAGATTTGGATCTAATTGTTTTAACTTTATTGCAGTTGATAATCCTGATGGTCCTCCACCAATGATTACAATATCATATTCCATTGATTCTCTAGACATACTCTAGTTTTTAACTGTAAGGATTATTTTTGTATAGTGTTTAATTTGTTCAGCTCTTCCATGAACTGAGGCAGTGCCTCAAATAAATCAGCTTCAAGTCCATAATCTGCAACACTAAAGATTGGAGCTTCACCATCTTTGTTAATTGCAACTATAACCTTACTTTCCTTCATTCCTGCTAAATGTTGAATAGCACCTGAAATTCCAATAGCGATATATAGATCTGGCACCACTACTTTTCCTGTTTGACCTACTTGATGATCATTACTTATGTATCCAGCATCTACTGCTGCTCTTGATGCTCCAATTGCTGCACCTAGTTTATCAGCAATTTCTGTAATTAATTTAAAATTATCCCCACTTTGCATTCCTCTGCCACCTGATACAACAATTCTTGCTGTTCCAAGCTCAGGTCGATCAGATTTAATTTCTTCTCTTTTGATAAATTTTGTATTTGAAAACTCTTCACTAGCATCCACTTTTTCAATTGGGGCTGATCCACCTGTACTCTCACATGGATCGAATGAAGTAGGTCTAATTGTTACGCACTTTTTAGCATCATTACTCTTAATTGTTGCAAAAGCATTACCGGCATAAATTGGCCTTAAAAAAGTATCTGGTGATATTACTTTAATGATGTCACTTACTTGCGATGTGTCAAGATGAGCTGCAATTCTCGGCATCAAATTTTTTCCAAATGTATTTGCTGAACAAACAATATGAGAATAATTTTCTGCTAGTTTAACAATCACTGGAGCAAAATTTTCTGCTGTAAAGTTTTCATAGTGAGCTCCTTCTACACTCAATACTTTTTTTACTACTGGAAGTTCAGATAATTGTTTTGCAGCATCTGCAGAATTTTGACCAATAATTACAGCATGAACATCTGAATCAATTTGAGATGCTGCTGTAGCTGCATTAAGAGTAAATGGTCTTAATTCTTTATTATTGTGTTCCGTTATAAGTAAAACTGCCATTAAATTACCTTCGCCTCATTTTTTAACTTTTGAACTAATTCAGCAACATTTGCTACTTTTATACCTGCTTTTCTTTTTGGAGGTTCCTCCACTTTTAATTGTTCTAATCTTGGTGATAAATCTACGCCTAAATCAGAAGCAGCAATTTCCTCTATAGGTTTTTTCTTAGCCTTCATTATATTTGGTAGTGATGCATATCTTGGTTCATTAAGCCTGAGATCACAAGTTACAATTGCTGGAACATTTATTTCAATTGTTTCAAGACCTTCATCTATTTCTCTAGTTACTTCTAATTTATTATCTTTAACATCAATCTTTGAGGCAAATGTTGCTTGTGGCCAATTTAATAAAGCGCTCAACATTTGGCCTGTTTGATTACAATCATCGTCTATTGCTTGTTTACCCATAAATACTAAATCTGGTTTTTCTTTATCTACTATTTTTTGTAAAATTTTTGAAACAGCGAGTGGTTCTAAAATTCCATCAACTTTCACATGAATACCTCTGTCCGCACCAACCGCTAAAGCTTTCCTAACAGTTTCTTGAGCTTTTTCTTCACCGACAGTTACTGCAACTACCTCTGTAGCTTTGCCTGCCTCTTTAATTTTTACAGCCTCTTCTATTGCATTATCATCAGGGGGATTGGTTGACATTTTAACGTTGTCAGTAACTACACCCGTTCCGTCTTCTTTAACTCTTATTTGAACGTTGTAATCAATAACCCTTTTTACAGCTACTAAAATTTTCATTAAGCTCTCAATAAATTATTTTCTGAATCGTATGGGCTCTCATCTAAGACAGTAGCGTCGTACATTTCACCCAATATATCAACTTGTAATTTGTCGCCCACATTTGAACAATCTGGTTTAACCATCGCGAGCGCTATTGATTTATCTAATCTAAAACCAAATTCACCCCCGGTTGCTCTTCCAACAACTTTTCCATCTTTGAAAATAGGATTATTTCCTAATACATCAGCATCTTTGGTGTTATGAACCTCTAAAGTAACTAATTTATTGTCAAAACCTTTTTCTCTCCATTTATTAAGTGCCTCTAACCCAATAAAGTTTCCTTTATTTGGGTGAACAAATCTATCAAGACCAGATTCATATGGTGAGTATTCAATTGATAAT
>CABYVK010000011.1 GCA_902522385.1 uncultured Pelagibacteraceae bacterium | reverse complement strand
AATATAGATAGAAATTATACAACCAAAAAACTTGGTTTCAAAATACCTACAAATAATTCTATTGATACAGTTTCAGATAGAGATTTTGTTTTAGATTTTTTATACGCTTCATCTGTGTGTGCTATGCATATTTCTAGAATTGCTGAAGAGTTGATTATTTGGAATTCGGATGCTTTTAACTTGATCAATTTATCTGATAAAGTTGTTACCGGATCTTCTATAATGCCACAAAAGAAGAATCCTGATCTTTTAGAGTACTTGCGTGGAAAATCGGGAAGCGCTTATGGAAATTTATTTTCGATGCTTACAATTTTAAAAGGCTTACCACTGTCTTATTTTAAAGATTTGCAAGACGATAAGGAGATTGTTTTTAAATCAAACGACAATCTAAATAATTGTTTAAAAATTTGCGATGAAATACTAAGAAATTGTAATCCAAATAAGAGTAAAATGTTAGAACTTGCTAATTCTGGATATATTACAGCCACTGATTTAGCTGACTATCTTGTGAAAAATCACTCAATGTCTTTTAGAAAAGCATACCAAAAAACTGCTGCTGTAGTTAATTTGGCTGAAAAAAGAAAAAAGAAGTTAAATGAATTAACTTTAGATGAGTTAAAAAAAATTGAACCCAAACTTAAAGAAGATGTATTAAAAGTATTTAATTTAAAAAATTCAATTAATTCGAAAAAATCTTATGGTGGAACTTCTTTTGATAATATTAAAAAAATGATAATGAAATATAAAAGAGAAAAATGATTAAAAAATTTACCATAATTATATTGTTATTTTGTGCCGTTATTTCTTGTGGAAAAAAAGGTGATCCTAAATACGTAGAACCAGATAAAAAAGCAGAAATAAAAAAAGTTTCAGTTAACTTAGCTTAATGAAATATATAAATAAAACACTAACAATAGAAAAAATTAATCTTCAAAAAATCGCAAATAAATTTGGAACTCCATTTTATTCTTACTCCTATTCTAAATTAAAAGAAAATATTAATAATTTTAAAAAAAACTTCAGGTCTTTTTCACCACTTATCTGCTTTGCGGTTAAATCCAACACAAATGTTAATATAATTAGAGAAATTAAAAAATTTGGATTAGGTGCTGATGTTGTTTCGGTAGGAGAACTGATGATGGCACTAAAAGCAGGAATTAATCCAAGCAAAATAGTATTTTCTGGTGTTGGTAAAACAACAAGTGAAATCAGGTTTGCTATTGATAAAAAAATTTTGCTTATTAATGCTGAATCTTTAAGTGAAATAAAAGAAATAAATCGAATAGCAAAATTAAAAAATAAAAGAATAAAAATTGGTGTAAGACTAAACCCTAACACAGATGCAAAAACATTAAGTCAAATATCCACTGGGAAAAAAGAAAATAAATTTGGTGTAAATAAAAATACATTCTATGAAATTATAAATTATTGCAAAAATTCAAAAAATATTGATTTAAAATGTCTAAGCGTTCATATAGGCAGTCAAATTTTAGACCATAGACCTTATGAAAAAATGCTTGAAGCGGTCAGTCAAATTCTAATTAAAGCAAATCATAAATTTGAATTTATAGATTTAGGTGGAGGTATGGGCATTACTTACACTGATAAAAATAAAAAACTTAATTATAAAAAATACAACACAGCCATTCTCAAATTTTTAAGAAAACATAAAGTTAAAATTATATTTGAGCCAGGTAGATCAATTATTGGCAATACTGGTACATTAGTGTCAAAAATAATCTATATTAAAGATAGCGGAAGTAAAAAATTTATAATTTTAGATGCCGCAATGAATGATTTAATGAGACCTGCTTTGTATGGTGCATTTCATAAAACTTTACCTGTTACAAAATCTAACAAAACATCTAAAAAACCATATGAATTTGTAGGTCCTATTTGTGAAAGTACAGATAAATTTGTTACATTAAAAAAATTTCAAGTTTTGAATGAAAAAGATTTAATAGCAATATGTGATGTGGGAGCTTATGGAATGTCACTTAGCTCAAATTATAATTTAAGACCTAAACCAATAGAATTATTAATAAAAGGATCAAAAATTACAGTAATAAGAAAAAGACAAAAGCATAAAGATATAATTTAGCTTTTGACAAAAATGATAAGAAACTTTTTATTTTCAATATTGTTTTTCACTGGAATCATTTTTATTTCAATAATTTTTTTACCATCATTTTTTTTACCTAAACAGGTAGTTTTGATGGGAGGTAAATTAATGGGCTATTGGGCCAGTTTTTGTTTAAGGTTTGTTCTGTCAGTAAAAATTTCAATCAAAGGAAAAGAAAATATTATTAATAATGAAAAATTTTTTATAGCAGCATCTCATCAATCAATGTTTGAAACTTTTTATTTACAAACTATCTTTAACTCACCTGTATTTATTCTAAAAAAAGAATTATTGTTAATTCCAATATTTGGTTGGTACTTAAAAAAAATAGGATCAATTTCAATAAAAAGAAACAAAGTTACAAAAGATAACTTGGGTTTTTTCGATGATATTTCAAAAATAATGGCTACTTCTAATAGACCTTTAATTATTTTTCCTCAAGGAACTAGAGTTCTTCCAGATGAAAGACCACCTTTTAAAAAAGGTGCTTCGAGAATTTATGAACAGCTAAATGTTGCTTGTCAGCCAGTTGCAATTAACTCTGGATATGTGTGGCCTAAAAAAGGTAAAAAGAATTCTAATAATACAATTACAATCTCTATTCTAAAACCAATTCCTTTTGGGTTAACAAAGGAAAATTTTATTCAAATTCTTGAAAAAAATATTTATTCAGAATTAGATTTACTTAATTAGCCCTTCATAGGCATAACAACAAAAATACTATCAAAATCACCCGGATCTTTTATCAGTGCTGGTGAACCAGTATCATTAAAGAAAATTTCAACTCTATCTCCATCTAATTGTGAAGCAACGTCTATCAAATATCTAGAGTTAAAACTTATCTCTAAATCATGATCAAACTTAACACTTAAAGTTTCTTTACCATCACCACTATTGGTATTATTTACCGAAAGATCTAGAGTATCTTTAGACAAATTGAATTTTACACCATCTTTTTTATCTAATGAAACAGATGCTACTCTATCAACTGAATTTAAAAATAATTTTAAGTCTATTTCTAATTTTTTTTGATTATTTTTAGGTATAACTTGAATGTAATTAGGAAATTTCCCATCAATAAGTTTCGAAATTAAAATACTATTATTTAATTCAAATTTTATTTTTGATTTTACATTTGAAACTTTCACATCTCCGTCATAACTATCTAATAAAGAGCAAAGTTGAAAAATTGTTTTTTTAGGTAAAATTATTGGGTCAAAATCAATTTTTTCCTCTAATCGAATTTTTGAAATAGACATTCTATGACTATCAGTTGCTACTGCGGTCAAATAATTTTTATCCTCAACCTCTGTTTGATGAAAATAAATTCCACTGAGATAATGCCTTGTTTCATCATTAGAAACTGAAAATTTACACTTATTTAATAGTTTCAAAAGTTGTTTGGATTTAATTTTAAATTCATTTTGATTAAAATTTTCGTCTGTTAATGGAAACTCTGTAGCATTTATACAATTTAAATTAAAAATAGACTTTTCAGACTCCACTTGTAATTTGCTTATATCTGTTAGAGAAAGATTTATTTTTTTTCCAGAATTAAATTTTCTTATAATATCATACATGATTGAGGAAGTTGTGGTTGTTTTGCCCTCCTCAAGAATTTCTACATTATTTAATTGATGTATAAATATTAAATCTAGGTCAGTCGCAGTTATAGTAAGTTTTGAATTGCTTACATCTAACAAAATATTAGAAAGTATTGGTAATGTGCTTCTTTTCTCAATAACCCCTTGACAATAATTTAATGCTTGCTGAAGATCCTGTTGATTAACGTTAAATTTCATTTTCTTTATTATTATATAAAATCTGGTTTTTTAATTTATTTATATTATCAACCATCTCAGGATCTTTTTCTTTTATCTTTTCAATAGTTTTTACTGAATGGATTATTGTTGTATGGTCTCTGTTAGAAAATTCCCTTCCAATTTCAGGTAATGACTTAGAAGTTAAAATTTTAGTTAAATAAATTGCTGTTTGCCTAGGTCTTACTAAATATCTTGATCTTCTTGATGATAGCATTTCATTTTTGCTGATTTTGAAAAACTTACAAACAATTGTCTGAATTAGATCTATTGTAACCTTATTTTCTGCTAAATTTAATAAATCCTTTAAAACTACTTTTGTTTCAGCAAAATTTGGAGGTTTATTGTAAATTCTTGAAAATGATATAACTCTATTTATTGCACCAACTAACTCTCTTACACTTCCAGTTATTTCATTACTTATAAAATCTTGAATTTCTCTAGAAACTTGTAATTGTTCTGAATATAAAGCATTCAATTCCTCTGTTTTTTTTTCAACTATTTTTTTTCTTAACTCAAGGTCTGGCTTTTGAATATCAACAACTAATCCGCCAGAAAATCTTGATTTAATTCTTTCTTGAATCCTTGATAATTTGTTTGGTGCTCGATCAGCTGATACAATTATTTGAGATCCCTTATCAAGTAATGCATTAAATGTATGAAAAAACTCCTCCTGCATAGCCTCTTTTCCGCTTATAAACTGGATATCATCGATTAATAAAATATCTGTATTTCTAAAATATTCTTTAAACTTAACCATGTCGTTTGATTTAATTGATTTTACAAACTGATACATGAAACGTTCGGCAGAAATAAACATTACTTTATTATTTTTTTTAAGCTCTAAACCTATTGAATTTAATAAGTGAGTTTTTCCCATTCCAACACCACCATAAATATAAAGTGGATTATAATGAGATATATTTTCTGAAACTTTTAAAGAAGCTTCGTAAGCTAATTTGTTACTTGAACCTGTTATAAAATTATCGAATCTTTTATTCGGATCAATTCGATTATACTGGAGATAAGAATCTTTTATAAATGAAACATTTTCATTAGTATTATTCTCTTTAATATTATTTTCTTTTAAAGTGATATCTTGAGCTTTTTCAACTATTTTGAACTCAATTCTAATAATGTCTTTTTTATATAATTTAATTATTTGTAATATTTGATCTAAATACCTTGATGTAATCCAATCTCTAATAAATCTTGTCGGAACTGATAATAATAAGTAATTATTGAATTCCTCAACAAAAGAAATCTTTTTTAACCAGCTCTCATAAACTTCTAAGCCGAGTTTATTTTTCATTTCATTCTGTACTTGCTTCCACTCAAAGCCTTCAGAGGAAAAATTGTTTATATTTTTTGTATTTGTTAATTTGTTCATAACTTAAGGGGAAATCTCAGTTAGAACTATTTAAAAAAATTTGCAACAAGTTAATAAAGAAATTAAAAAAAAAATAAAATCTATGATTGTGATTTAGATTTTAAAAAATAATTCTAAATTAAACTTAAATTTAAAATTATAAATTGAATCAAATATAGATTGAATCAATTAATTGATTGAATTAAAATTAAATCGAATATAGATTGAATGACTATAATCCAAATATTTACTAAATCTAAATATAGTAACATAGTACAAAACTTAAATAGATAATGTGGATATCAGGAGTTGTTCAAAAATTAAGCTAACGTTTAGATTGCAGCTATTTTTTTGGTAATTCTAGAAACGTTTCTAGAAGCATTTTGTTTTTTTATTATTCCTGTTTTAGCAACTTTCATCAACTCAGAGTTTAACTTTGGTAGAAATTTTAGAGCTTCATCTTTCTTCTTACTATCAATTAGAAGGTTCATTTTCTTAAGAGCGTTTCTAAACTTACTCTTTCTAGCTTTATTTACCGCTGTTTGTTTAGAGATTCTTCTAATTCTCTTAATTGCTGATTTTGTGTTTGCCATCTGCGCAGGGGTATAGCTTGAGAATTTATAGTGGTCAACTAAATATTTAACTATTTTTGACAGGAAACACAAAAAAAAGTTGATCTATTTGATGTGATTTTTTTTTTTATAATACCTTTGCACTTCATGCGCTTACAATTAGCTCCTTCTTGCTGATAAACTTTAAACTCCTTTTGAAAATTACCTTTATTACCTGAAATATCTTTAAAATCTCTTATGCTTGAACCTCCCTTGTTAATCGCCTGCTGAAGTATTTTCTTAGAATTTAAAATAATATTTAAACATTCATTTTTACTCAGTCTTTTTGCCTTTTTAAATGGATTTATTTTACTAGCAAAAAGAATTTCACTTGCATAAATATTACCTATCCCAGACACAAATCTCTGGTCAAGTAAGAAACTTTTTATATCCTTTTTTTTATTCTTAAAATAATTAACTAAATAATTTAAGTTAAATTTGTCGCTAAAGGGTTCGGGTCCCATTAATTTAAATCTTTTTTTTAAATCTTGATGATTTTTGATTATTTCGAAAAATCCAAAGCGTCTTGGATCATTATAAAATACTTTAAAGCTATCAAATACAAACTCTGCATGGTTGTGTTTTTTAGGTAAAAAAGGTGAATGATAAAAACTAGTGTTCGTAAATTTTTGAGGCTTTTTGTTATCAAGAATATGGATTGTTCCAGACATTCCTAAATGAATTAAACAATAATCTTCATTTTCAAAATGGATAATCAAATATTTAGAAAATCTACTAACTTCAATTATTTTTTTATTTTTAAGAAAACTTTCAAAATCACTTGGTATTTTAAACCTTAAATTCCTATTTCTAATTATTACTTTTTTTATGCTTTTTTTTTTGATCTTTTTATGAAGGGATTGTCTAACAATTTCTACTTCTGGTAATTCTGGCATTTGATACTATATTCAATATATATTTTTTTATGCAACAAAATCTTCAAAATAAAAAAGGACTTGTAGAAAATGTATTTAATCAGGTCTACAACAAATATGACTTGATGAATGACTTTATGTCTATGGGTGTACATAGATATTGGAAAAAAAGTTTAATCAATATGATGAATCCGAGAGTTAATAGAAAATTAATAGATGTTGCGTGCGGGACAGGGGATGTTGGAAAGTTATTTTTAGATAGCACAAATAAAGAGGCTGAAATTACTTGTGTAGACCCTAATAAAGGAATGGTTGGTCAAGGAAAGCAAAAATTATCTAATTACAAAAATGTAAAATGGGTTATTTCTCCAGCAGAAAAATTACCAATAACAGACAATTCATTTGATTATTACACTATTAGCTTTGGGCTAAGAAATACAAAAAATTTAAATAAAGCACTTTCAGAAGCCTATAGAGTTTTAAAGCCTGGTGGACGCTATCTATGTCTGGAATTTTCTAAGATTCAAAATTCAAATCTTGATTTTGTATATAAAAATTATTCAAAACTCATTCCTATTATTGGTCAGTTTGTAGTTGGAGAAAAAGAACCTTACGAATATTTAATCAAAAGTATTGAACAATTTATTAATCAAGATGAATTAATAGAGTTGATGGAAAAAAATAATTTTCATAAATGTTCTTATAGAAATCTTTCTGGTGGTATTGTTTCAATTCATAGTGGTTGGAAAATTTAATGATTAAAAAACTTATTACTTTATTTAAATTAGGAAGAAAAATTGCAAAATCAGATATTTTAAAAATTGCATCAAAATTTAAAAAACCTCCTTTAGCTGTAACAATATTATTCCAAGTTTTATCTATTTCATTTGAAAAAAAAGAACAAAAAAATTTAATTGAGGATGATGGTGAAAGACTATCTAGGTCATTAGAATCTATGGGTACTACTTTCATCAAACTTGGTCAATTTCTTGCTACTAGACCAGATATAATCGGAGAAGAATTATCTTTAAAGCTAGAAAAACTTCAAGATCGATTACCCCCTTTTTCAATTCATGAAGCAAAAGAAATTATTAAAGAAGATCTTGGAGTTGATGCATTTAATTCAATAATCGATTTAAGTGAACCAGTTGCTGCTGCTTCAATTGCACAAGTTCATAAAGCAAAAATAAATGACAATGGCACAATTAAAGATGTAGCAATAAAAATCTTAAGACCAAATATAAAAAAAATATTTAATGAAGAAATAGATGCGATGATGCTGTTTGCATTTATAATTGAGTCATTTGTAAAAAAAACAAAAAGATTAAAACTTGTTGAAGTTGTTTTTTTACTTAAAGAAATAACTAATCTTGAAATGGATTTAAGATTCGAAGCTGCTGCTGCTAATGAATATGCTGAAAATACTAAAAATGATGCTGGATTTAAAGTTCCTGAAATTTATTGGAATTTTACTAGTGAAAATGTAATGACTTTGGATTGGATAGATGGAATTTCGATAAG
Source organism: uncultured Pelagibacteraceae bacterium (assembly GCA_902522385.1). GTDB lineage: Bacteria > Pseudomonadota > Alphaproteobacteria > Pelagibacterales > Pelagibacteraceae > Pelagibacter. Next base: position 35,427 of record CABYVK010000011.1, on the reverse strand, counting down.
AGAAGCTGAGGAGCTAAAGAAAAGAAATTTAGATACTAATAAAATAGCTGAAGATATTATCCAACATTTTTTAAGACATGCTGTAAGAGATGGTTTTTTTCATGCAGATATGCATCAAGGAAATATTTTTGTTGATAATAGTGGCCAAATTGTACCTATAGATTTTGGGATTATGGGCAGGTTAGACAAACTTAGTAAAAGGTTTTTAGCAGAAATTTTATTTGGATTTATTCAAAGAGATTATCGTAAAGTAGCTGAAGTTCACTTAGTGGCTGGATTAGTTCCAAAAGATGTACCAATCGATGATCTAGCTCAAGCTTTGAGATCAATTGGTGAGCCTATATTTGGTCAAGAAGTAAAAGATATTTCAGGAGGTAAATTACTCAAACAATTGTTTGATGTAACAGAAAAGTTTAATATGCAAACTCAACCTCAATTATTAATGTTGCAAAAAACTATGGTTGTTGTTGAAGGTGTAGCAAGAAAACTAAATCCAAACACAAATATTTGGACAACTTCAAAGCCTGTACTAGAAAATTGGCTTAAAGAAACCAAAGATCCAATTAATAATTTAAATGAAACTTTAAAAAATACATCTGAAGTGATTAAACGTTTACCAGAATTTCCTGAGATTATGGATAAAGCAAATCAAGCATTAACTTTTTTAGCTAGTGGTCAAATTCCACAAAATTCAAATTCTTACACCGCTCTGAATGATAAGAAATCAGAAATGATAGCATTTAGAAATCAATCTATTATTGGTTTATTACTTCTTGTAATTTTTGGCCTTATAGTATTTTAATTCTGCAGATGAAAAATTTGTTAAATAAAAAAATACTATTTATTATCTGTGGAGGAATATCTGCTTATAAAAGTCTTGAAACAATTAGGCTTTTTAAAAAGAATGGTGCAGAAATAAAGACAATTCTTACAACAAGTGCAAAAGAGTTTGTAACTCCGCTTTCAATTACATCACTTTCTCAAGGTAAAGTTTATAGTAATTTATTTAGTGTAGAAAATGAGGCTGAAATGGATCATATTTCACTTTCAAGGTGGGCAGATATAATTGTAATTGCACCTGCAACGGCAAATACAATTTCGAAACTGGCTCAAGGTACAACTGATGATTTAGCATCCACTGTTGTTTTGGCATCAGATAAAGATATTATTTTAGCACCAGCAATGAATATAAGAATGTGGGAGCATCCAACTACTAAAACAAATATAAAAAAATTAAAAGGGTTTGGATATAAACTAATAGGTCCAGAGGTTGGTGATATGGCATGTGGTGAATATGGAGAGGGTAAAATGTCAGACCCATCAGTAATTGCTGAAGAAGTTAATAAATATTTCTTAACTCAAAAAAATAACAAAAAATTTAAAGCATTAGTTACAGCAGGTCCAACTAATGAGTACATAGATCCAGTTCGTTTTATTACAAATAAATCAAGTGGCAAACAAGGATATGAATTAGCAAAATCATTATCCAAAAAAGGTTTTGATACAACATTAATATCAGGTCCAACTAATCTTGAAATAACTAAAGATATTAATCTTATAAAAGTTGAAACAGCAGATGAAATGTTAGTTGCTACTCAAGAAAATTTACCTGTTGATGTAGCAATTTTTTCTGCTGCAGTAGCTGATTTTAAAATTAACAAAAAGTATGAAAATAAAATTAAAAAACAAGAGAACTTAAACTTAAGTTTAGAAAAGAATGTAGATATACTTCATTATGTATCTAACCATAACTCTATGAGACCTGAACTCGTCATTGGATTTGCAGCAGAAACTAACGAGATTGATAAAAATGCAGAGGAAAAATTAAATAAGAAAAGTTGTGACTGGATAATTTCTAATGATGTATCAAATAAAGATATAGGATTTAATTCTGATTATAATGAAGTAACAATTCATTATAAAAACAAAGACGTTAAAAAAGAAAAACTTTTGTACAAAAAAAAATCTGGAATTTCTGATGAAATAGTTGATAGAATAATTGATCAATTAAATTAATGGCAAAAGTTCTTATCAAAAAGTTAGACCCTGCGGTTGAATTACCCGCTTACAAAACTGAAGGTGCATCAGGTATGGATTTGATGGCATTAGTAAAAGAACCTATTAATCTTAAACCAAACTCATCATGCTTAGTACCAACAGGGCTTGCTGTTGCATTTTCAAGTGATTTCGAAATCCAAATAAGACCAAGATCTGGTTTAGCTGCAAAAAACAACATTAGTGTTTTAAATACACCTGGAACTATTGATAGCGATTACAGGGGAGAAATAAAAGTAATCCTTTTTAATCACGGAAAAAGTGATTTTTTAATAAATAATAAGGATAGAATAGCACAAATGATTTTAACACCTGTAATTAAAATGGATCTTGAGGAAACTGATGATCTACCAGAAACAATTAGAGGAGAAGGTGGGTTTGGCTCAACAGGAAAATGAGCAAAAATTTAAACAAAAAAGAAATAGAGAAATTCTCGAGGCAATTAATTCTTAAAAATATTGGTGCAACAGGTCAAAAAAAAATTTTATCTTCAAAAGTATTGATAGTTGGTATGGGTGGTCTAGGTTGCCCAGTAGCAGAATTTTTAACTAGATCGGGTATTGGTACACTTGGGATTGCAGATCATGATACTGTAAGTCTCTCTAATATCCACAGACAAAGCCTGTATAATGAAAAAGATATAAATCAATCTAAAGTAAAGATTGCAAAAAAAAAATTAAATAAAATTAATCCAAAGACAAAAATAAATATTTTTAATTTAAAATTAAATAAAACTACATTTGAAAAAATTATTAACAATTATGACTATATTGTTGATGGGACTGATAACTTTGAAAGTAAATTTTTGATAAATGATTTAAGTCTAAAATATAAAAAATTTCTAGTTACTGGTGCTATAAGTAAGTTTGATGGACACATTTTTACTTTTAATTTTACCAACAAAAAAGATCCTTGCTTGAGATGTTTTTATCAAGAAGAAACAATATCTGATGAAATTTTAAATTGTGAATATGAGGGAATTTTAGGAACCGTTGCAGGAATAATAGGTACGTTACAAGCCAATGAAGTTTTAAAAAAAATATTAAATATTGGACAAAATTTAAATGGATACATTCTAATTCTAGATCTATTAAATTTAAATTTCAGAAAAGCAAAAATTAATAAAAGAAAAAAATGCTTATGCAGCAAATATTAAAAAAAATTTATATAGTATTTTTTTTGTTATTTTTTACTCACATTTCGTTTGCTAATGAAATTTTTGTCTCTCTTAAAAAAAATAAAGTAAACGTTCGTTACGGACCAAGTTTTGAATCTGATATTAAATACGTTTATAAAAAAATAAATCTTCCATTAAAACAAATCGATAAAAAAGAGAATTTCAGGCGAATTATAGATTTAAAAAATAACAGTGGGTGGATTCATATCTCTCAATTAAAAAAAAATAATTCTGTAATAGCTACAAAAGATAAAGTTTTATTTAAAAAACCTACATCTTTTGCTAAACCAATTGCTCAAATAAAAGAGGGAAGATTATTAATTGTAGAAAAATGTCAACAAAATTGGTGTAAAATTACATCAGAAGAATTTGAAGGTTGGATTAAAACAGATAATATTTGGGGACTAAATTAACTAAAATCAGTAGATAAAGAGGCTATATTTTCTTTAGATAATTTTGTGCTATGAGAATACTCTTTATGGTCAATTCCGAGCTCAATTTCTGGGCTATTAGATTGAAATTTTTCTATTTGATCATCAGTAAAATTAAAATGAATAAACTGTACTGATGAAGCTTTTCCTTCAGAAGAAGTTCTATCAACATCTTCCTCGGGAACTGCTTTAATTTTCTCACCATTTATTTTCATAAATACTGTTTCTTCTATTCCACCAACTTTTCCAAGAAACGCAGCCCTTGAGATAGGATTATCTATTTCAAACATTAAAGTTGCCGTTAGTTCTTTGCCGTTAGGTATTAAAGGATTGTACGCAGTTAACTCATCCTGAAGTTGCTCATCACCACCTTTTTCAATGTATAGCATTTCTTGTACTTGAGCTAACATTGTTTCATAACTTTCAAAATAAAAAGTAGCATAAGGCCCTAGAGAAACTCTTCTATTTTTTTTATAATCAACAATACTTTTTCTTAATTCACGTCTATTTTCTATATAAACATCTAAAGACATGATGTCTTCTTTTTGAATTTCTCTTTTTTCTCTAGGCATAATCATAAGTTATAACTTTTTGCTACCAATTCGATAGGGTGTAGTGCCTCATCATTAGATATGTTTGTATCAACTTCTAATTGTTTTAAATGTTTACCAGCTAAAGGACAATCAGAAGCCATATACTTATTATTTTTAGTTTTTATTTGTCTAGCTGTAGGTCTTCCAACTTTATTTGCTAAATCATGAGTTTCTTTCATTACTCCAAAAGTTCCTCCATGACCTGCACATCTTTCAACTACATCAATTTTAATGTTTGGTATCAATTTTAACATGTCTCTTGCTTTGATACCCATATTCTGTGCTCTAGCATGACAAGCATGATGCACGGTTACTCCTCCATCAATCTCATTTAATCCTTCTGCTAATCCCTCATTGTTTGCAATATCCACAACATACTCATCAATATCCATAACATTTGAAGATAATTTTTTTATTTTTTCATCGTTTGGTAATAACAAGGGCCATTCGAATTTTAACATCAATCCACAACTAGCTGTTAAAGTTACTACTTTATATCCTTTATCAATCCATTCAATTAAATCTTTAGAAACTTTTTTCGCTTGTTCAACAACTTTTGGCAGGTCTGCTTGCTCTAAAAATGGCATTCCACAACAACCAGGATAAGCCTCCTGAACCTCTACACCATTTTTCTTCAAAACTTTTAAAGCAGCAACACCTGTATTTTTTTTGTTAAAATTTACAAAACAAGTTGAATAAATAACTACTTTTCTATCTTTAGAAGGTGTTAGATAATTTATCTTATCTTTATTCTTTTTAAAGAAGTTTGAAAAAGTTTCTGAGTTATATTTTGGCAGCTGAACTCTTTTATCTATTCCAGTAATAAACTCTAAGATTTTTCTAATTAATTTATTTTTAATATTTGATGCCCAGTTGACTATTTTTGAGAACATAATACCAATTTTAGCGTTTCGATCTATTTGAGCTAATTGTGTTGGTACACTTGGTAATTTACCTAATTTTTTTTGAGCTGTTCTATATCGTAGCATTAAATGTGGAAAATCTAGATCAAAATCATGGGGTGGAACATATGGGCATTTAGTCATAAAACACATATCACACAAAGTACATGCATCAACAACAGGAGCAAATTGATCGCTAGATAAGCTTTCTACATCCTCATTTTTAGACTCATCAATCATGTCGAATAGCTTCGGAAATGAATCACAAAGATTAAAACATCTTCGACATCCATGGCAAATATCAAACACTCTTCTCATTTCAGCATCTAATTTTTCAGGATTTAAAAAATCAGGATGCTCAAAGTCTATAGGGTGTCTAATAGGTGCACCTAAACTTCCTTCTTTACTCATATAATTTAGTTAGTTGAGATTTGAATTGTTTTTAGTGGGCGAATAATGCCCACTAAAAAATTTAATTAGCTAATAGACTCTAAAGTTTTTTGAAATTTACCAGCGTGTGATTTTTCAGCTTTAGCTAAAGTTTCAAACCAGTCAGCAATTTCTTCAAAGCCTTCTTCTCTAGCTGTTTTAGCCATACCAGGGTACATATCAGTATACTCATGAGTTTCACCTTGTACTGCTGAAGCTAAGTTAGCTTTTGTTTCACCAATTGGCATACCAGTTCCTGGATCACCAACTTCTTCTAAATACTCTAAATGACCATGAGCATGACCAGTTTCACCTTCAGCTGTTGATCTAAAAACTGCAGCTACATCATTGTAACCTTCTATGTCAGCTTTTTGTGCAAAATAAAGATATCTTCTGTTTGCTTGACTTTCACCAGCAAACGCTTCTTTTAAATTTTCCTCTGTTTTACTTCCTTTTAAAGACATTTTTTCTCCTTTTTAATGATTAACAAACCATATAATGCATCCTGACAGTATGTCAATACTTTAGAATTATTATAATGTAGTTTTTAAGTGTATGAATTAATTGAATTATTTTTGATTTTGATTATCACTCGCAACCTTAATCAAAACTTCCACTGAATTTATTTTTTTCCCAGTGATATTTTTTTTAACATTTACTGGATCAATATCATTCTCATCACAATCGATTAATTCATTCGTATCTTCATCAAAAAAATGATGATGTGCTGATGTGTTTGTGTCAAAATAACTTTTATGACTATCGATTGAAATTTCTTTCAAATATCCTTTTTTTTCTAATGCATGAACTGTGTTATAAACTGTAGCTAAAGATATCTTTTGATTCATTTTCTCAGATATCATTTTAACCAAATCGTTAATTGTAAAATGGAAAGTTTTTTCTCTATTAAACAAAACTTCACACATATTTACTCTTTGCTTAGTAGGTCTAAGTCCCACCTCTCTTAATTTTTCAATAAAATTGCAGTTTTTTGGCATTGTATTTTATAATAATTCTAAAGTATGAATAAAAATATACTGTTTTATTATATTATATTAGGATTAAATCAAGTATTAAGGGAGCTCAAAATTATGAAAAAAAACTCATACTCCTATGATGATCTAATAACTTGTGGAAATGGTGACCTTTTTGGTCCTGGTAATGCAAAATTACCTCTCCCGCCAATGCTAATGTTTGACAGAATAACGGAAATCAATGAAAATAATGGAGCATTTAATAAAGGCTCTTTAAAAGCTGAATTAGATATTAAAGATGATCTTTGGTTTTTTGATTGTCATTTTAAAAAAGATCCAGTTATGCCGGGGTGCTTAGGTTTAGATGCTATGTGGCAACTGGTAGGGTTTTTTCTAGGTTGGCTAGGAAATCCTGGAAAAGGAAGAGCTTTAGGTGTGGGTACTGTAAAATTTACAGGTGAAGTTTTACAGAGTGTAAAAAGTGTAAAATATGAAATAGATATGAAGAAAATTATGTCTCCTGGTGGAACAACTGTTGGGCTTGCAAATGGAATAGTTCTTGCAGATAATAAAAAAATATATTCAGCAGAAAGTTTAAAGGTAGGTTTATTTAAATAATGAAAAGAGTAGTTATCACCGGTTTAGGAGTAGTTTCTTGCTTAGGCAATAATCAAGAAGAAGTTCATCAATCTCTATTAAATTCAAAATCAGGAATTTCTTTTGCAGAAGAATACAAAGAGCATAATTTAAAAAGCCATGTTCATGGTAAACCAAATATTAAACTTGAAGATCATATCGATAGAAAAACAATAAGGTTTATGGGTTCAGGGTCAGCTTACAATTATATTGCAATGAAAGAGGCCATTGAAGACTCAGGATTAGAAGAAAGTGAAGTAAGTAATTTCAAAACTGGAATTGTGATGGGTTCAGGAGGACCCTCTATAGAAAATGTAATTTTGGCAGCAGATAAAACTAGAGCTAAGACACCAAAATTAATGGGACCGTTTATTGTTCCAAGAACAATGGCCAGTACTGCTTCAGCAACACTTGCAGTACCTTTTAAAATTAAAGGAACTAACTACACAATGAGTTCTGCATGTGCAACAAGTGGACACTGCATAGGAAATTCTATGGAATTAATTCAAATGGGTAAACAGGATGTTGTTTTTGCAGGTGGAAGTGAAGAAATTCATTGGGCGATGACAGCAATGTTTGATGCTATGACGGCTTTATCATCAAAATATAATGATACTCCTCAATCTGCGTCTAGAGCTTATGATAAAACTAGAGATGGATTCGTAATTGCAGGTGGTGCAGGTGTATTAGTACTTGAGGAGTACGAACATGCTAAAGCAAGGGGTGCTAAAATATACGCAGAATTAACTGGTTATGGAGCAACTTCGGATGGATATGATATGGTAGCTCCATCAGGAGAAGGCGCTGTTAGATGTATGAAAATGGCGATGGCAACTACAAACAATAAAATTGACTATATTAATACTCACGGAACATCAACACCTGTTGGAGATATTACTGAACTTAATGCTATTAAAGAAACATTTGGGAATGATATTCCAAAAATAAGTTCAACTAAATCTTTATCAGGTCATCCATTAGGAGCTGCTTCAGTTCATGAAGCAATTTATTGTTTAATAATGATGAAGAATAATTTCATTACAGGTTCTGCAAATATTACTGATATGGATGCTGATGCTAAAAAATTTCCAATTGTTGCGAAAACTGAAACGGTAGCAAATTTAAATACAGTAATGTCAAATAGCTTTGGTTTTGGTGGAACCAATGCAGCTTTAATTTTTGAAAAAGTTTAATTTATGAGTTTAATGAAAGGTAAAAAAGGATTAATCATGGGTGTTGCCAATGAAAGATCTATTGCCTGGGGTATTTCTCAAAAACTTTCAGAAGCTGGAGCTGAGCTAGCATTTACTTATTTAGGAGATGCTTTAAAAAAAAGAGTAGTTCCTTTAGCAGAAAAATTAAATTCAAACGTTACATTTAGTTGTGATGTTGAGAAAAAAGAAGAAGTTGTAAAATTATTTGAAGATATCAAATCTCAATGGGGTGAAATTGATTTTGTAGTTCATGCAGTTGCTTTCTCTGATAAATCAGAATTATCAGGTGAATATTTGAATACGACTAGAGAAAACTTTTTAAGAAGTATGTTAATTTCATGCTTTTCATTTACTGAAGTAGCAAAAGAAGCTTCAAAGGTAATGAAAAAGGGTGGAAGTTTATTAACTTTAACTTACGAGTCTACTAAAGCTATTCCAAATTATAATGTAATGGGTGTTTGCAAATCTGCTTTAGAAGCAAGTGTAAAATACCTAGCTAGAGACCTAGGAATTAAAGGTATTAGAGTTAACGCAATCAGTGCTGGGCCTATTAAAACGCTGGCAGCTTCAGCAATTGGAGATGCGAAATTCCTTTATAAGTGGAATGAAGACCATTCTTTTCTAAAGAGAAATGTAGATATTCATGATGTTGGAAATTCAGCATTATATTTATTAAGCAAACTTGCAAATGGAGTTACTGGCGAAATTCACTATGTAGATGCTGGATATAACAAAGTTGGGATGCCAGATCCCAGAAATATAAGCTAAATTAAATCGTAGGTATGGAAATCCTAATATTTATATTGTGTCTTATATTTGTAATTTATTATTTGTTTAGACCCACCTCTAAAAATGAAAAAGACCAATTTGATGATAAAAACAATTGGCGAGGTGGGTTTTAATTTTATTCAGTAGCTTGTTTCATAGAAAGTTTAACTTTACCTCTATCGAAACCAATCACTTTAACTTTTACCTCATCGCCTTCTTTTACAACATCAGTTACTTTAGCAACTCTTTTATCTGCAAGTTCTGAGATATGAACTAGTCCATCTTGCTTTCCTAAGAAATTAACAAATGCCCCAAACTCCATAATCTTCATTACTTTACCTGAATAAATTTTGTTTAATTCAGCTTTTGCAGTGATGTCTTTAATCATTTGCATTGCGATATTTCTAGACTCTTCATCAGGAGCAGCAACTGTTACTACACCTTCATCATTTACATCTACTTTCGCACCTGATTTTTCAACTATCTCTCTGATTGTTGCACCACCTTTTCCAATCACAGCTGCAATGTCTTTTTTATCAACATTAACTTGTTCCATTTTTGGAGTATGTTTTCCAACATCAGATCTTGAAGCTGATAATGCTTTATTCATTTCACCTAAGATATGAACTCTTCCATCTTTAGCTTGGCTTAATGCCTGCTCCATAATTTCAAATGTAATACCTGTAATTTTGATATCCATTTGAAGTGAAGTAATTCCATCTTTAGTTCCAGCAACTTTAAAGTCCATATCACCTAAGTGATCTTCATCACCTAAAATATCTGATAACACACTAAAATCATCACCTTCTTTAATTAAACCCATTGCAATACCTGCAACTGGCTCTTTAATCGGTACTCCCGCATCCATTAATGCTAAAGAAGTTCCACACACAGTTGCCATTGAAGAAGAACCATTAGATTCAGTAATCTCTGAAACTACTCTAAAAGTATATGGAAATGCTTCTTTTGTAGGCAATGAAGAATTGATTGCTCTCCATGCTAGTTTACCATGTCCGATTTCTCTTCTACCAGTTCCAATTCTTCCAGTTTCTCCAACTGAAAAAGGAGGAAAATTATAGTGAAGCATAAATCTTTCTCTTTGAAGTCCATCTAAACTTTCAATTCTTTGTTCATCATCAGATGTTCCTAAAGTTGCAACAACAATTGCTTGTGTTTCTCCTCTTGTAAACAATGCAGAACCATGTGCTCTTGGTAAAACGCCAACTTCACACTCGATAGGTCTTACATCTGATAAACCTCGACCATCAATTCTATTTTTATTTTTTAGAATATCAGTTCTAACAATTGATTTTTCAAGATTTTTTAACTGACTGTTAACATCAAGATCAGTATAGTTTTCATCTTCTTCATAAAGCTTTTTAGCTTTATCAGTGATTTCAGAGATTTGATTTGATCTATCTTGTTTATCTCTTGTTGCAAAAGCTTTCTTAAGATCTTCTGTAAAAGTTTCCTCAAGTTTTTTCTTAACTTCAGATAAATCTTTTTTTTCAACTGTCCACTCAGGTTTTTTACATTCTTTTGCAAGTTCCTCAATCATTTCAATCACTGGAACAAAACCCTGATGACCAAATTTAACTGCATTTAACATTTCTTCTTCTGTTAAACCATTTGCTTCAGACTCAACCATAAGCACAGCATCTTTTGTACCCGCTACAACTAAATCTAATTTAGATTTTTCTAATTCTGCTTTAGATGGGTTTAAAACATATTTTCCATCAATAAATCCAACCCTTGAAGCTCCTACAGGGCCCATAAATGGCATTCCCGATATGGCTAATGCTGCTGATGAAGCAGTGATTGATAAAATATCTGGTTCATTTTCTTTATCATATGAAATCACAGTTGGTAATAACTGAACTTCGTTTTTAAATTCATCAGGAAACAAAGGTCTGATTGGTCTATCAATTAATCTTGAGATTAATGTTTCACTCTCGGTTGGTCTTGCTTCTCTTTTAAAATATCCACCTGGAATTTTTCCAGCTGCATAATATTTTTCTTGGTAATTTACAGATAATGGAAAGTAATCCATATCAGGATTTACTTTTTTTGCTCCTACCACTGTTGCTAGTACGACTGTCTCTCCACATGTTGCGATTATTGCACCGTCTGCCTGTCTTGCTACTTTACCTGTTTCTAAACTTATCTTCTTTCCTGCTACTTCAATTTCCTTCTTGTATACTTTAAACATTTCATTTCCATTTCGTTTCGTTCGTTTCGTTCCATTCCGTTCTATCTATCTTGACTTCTATTTTCTTAAATTCAATTTCGACAGTACATTTTTGTAAGAATCCATTTTATTTTTCTTTAGGTATTCTAACAATTTCTTTCTTCTATTTACCGCTCTCAACAATCCAACAGATGAATGTTTATCCTTTTTGAATTGCTTAATATGTTTAGAGAGAGTTTCAATTTTCTCTGTTAGCAAAGCGATTTGTATCTCTGAAGATCCAGTATCCTTATCATGCATTGCTAATTCTTGTACCTTTTTGTTCATGCCTCTTTCTTCCTATTTATTTGTTTGTTTTATTAAGTTTTCTATTTTTTCCGCATACTCAAAAGATTCGTCTTTTCTAAAAAGTAATTTTGGTAAAAATTTCATAACCACTTTTTGTGATAAAATTTTTCTAATTAAAAATGAGTATTCCTTTAAAATATAAATTGTTTCCTCAGCATCTTTTCCACCCAATGGAAGAACATATGCTTTAGCAATTTTTAAATCAGGACTCATTCTAACCTCAGTAACCGTTATAGTATTTGTTTCTAAATTCGGCACCTTAGCCTCATTCCTTATAAAAATCATGCTTAAAGACTGCTTAATCATTTCACCTACTCTCAACTGTCTTTGTGACACTGGTTTTCCTATTCTATCTGCCATTAAATTGACCTCTGTGTAGATGTAACACTAAATGCCTCTATTGTGTCATTTTTTTGGAAGTCCATATAATCTTTAACGGTTATCCCACATTCTTGACCATCACTTACCTGTTTAACTTGGTTTTTTTCTCTAAATATTGTTGAAACTTTTCCAGTATAAATAATAGCACCATCTCTAATAATTCTTACATCTGAAGTACTATTAATTTCTCCTTCAGTTACTTTTGAGCCAGCAACTTTGCCTGCACCCGAGACTTTAAATATTTCTAAAATTTGTGCAGTACCAGTAATTTTTTCTTGTACATCTGGTGCTAACAAACCTGACATCCTTTGTTTAATATAGTCTAGAACTTCATAAATAATATTATAAGAAGATATTTTTATCTTCTCATTTTCAGCAAGTTTTTTTGCCTCTTTACTTGGTTTAACATTGAAAGCTATTAATACTGCATTTGAAGCTTTAGCTAATGTAACGTCTGTTTCTGTTACCATTCCAATATCTGATAAAATTATTTTAGGTTTAACCTCTTCATGTTTGATTTGACTAATTGCATTTTTGATTGCTTCAGATGATCCATGTACATCAGATTTAATAATTAAATTTAGTTCTTCAGTAGATTTATCTGAAAAAGCAGAATCTTGAGTTACAAAAGATAGTGGATTTTTTCCATCCTTACTCTCTTGAGCTCTATTTTCACTCAGTGTCTTAGCTTCTTTTTCTGTATCAAGAACAATAAAATCATCTCCAGCTTTCGCTGGACCATTTATTCCTAAAATTTCAACAGGAGTAGAAGGTAATGCTTCATTAATATTTTTACCTTTATCATTAATAATAGCTCTTACTTTTCCCCACTTTAAACCACTTACAAAAAAATCACCTCTCTTAAGTGTTCCAGTTGTTACAATTATATTTGCAACTGGACCTCTGCCAACATCAATTTTTGACTCTAAAACTATTCCTGTAGCTTTAGATTCATAATCTGTTTTAAGATCTAAAATCTCTGCTTGTAATATTATTGACTCTACTAATTTATCTAAGTTTTGTTTTGTTTTAGTTGAAATTTCTACCATTAAAGTATCACCGGATAAATCTTCGGCAATTAGTTCGTGCTCTAATAATTGATTTTTAATCTTCTGCGGATCTGCCTCCGGTAAATCACATTTATTTATTGCCACAACAATTGGGACACTTGCAGCTTTAGCATGTTTAATAGACTCAACTGTTTGAGGTTTAACTCCATCATCTGCGGCAACCACTAAAACAACCACATCGGTTAATTTTGATCCTCTTGCTCTCATCTCCGTAAAAGCAGCATGACCTGGGGTATCAATAAATGTTAATTTATTACCCTGACTTTCAATTTGATAAGCTCCAATGTGTTGGGTTATTCCACCAAATTCTCCTGAAACCACGTTTGTACTTCTGAGCACATCTAGTACTGATGTTTTGCCATGATCCACATGACCCATGACAGTAACTATTGGTGGTCGATTTTTTAAATTTTCTGTTCTTGATGCTTTTATTTTTTGAATTATTTCTTCTGCTTTCTCTTCCCTAATTGGATTATGACCAAATTCTTTAACTAAATATTCCGCAGTATCTGCAGCTAATGTTTGATTGATAGTTACAGTAACACCCATACCAAATAAATGCTTAATCACATTACTTGATTGTTCAGCCATTCTATTTGCAAGTTCTCTTACTGTGATTGCTTCAGGAATATTAACATCTCTTTTAATCGGTTTTAAATTTTCATGAGAATCATCTTTTGTAGCATTTTTAATTTCCTTTTGTCTTGCTCTCTTAACTGATGCTAAACTTCTTTGTTTTGCATCAATCTCATCACTTAGTGCTCTTGATACAGTTAACTTTAATTCTCTCTTCTTTGCACCTGCTTTTAAAGTTTTTCTATCTTTGTTTTCACTATCTCCTTTAAGTCGTTTAGTAGCTCTTTGCTCCGCTAGCTTTCTCTTTTCAAAATCGTTTGCTATAGGGGGTGATTTAGGGTTAAATGAGGGTTTTAATGGTGTTCCTCTGTTGAAAGTTGAGGTTGTTTTTGGCTTATTTGTGCTAGATCTAAATGATCCACCTCTACTCGAGAATTTTCCAGTTTGTTTTTCAATTACTACAGAATTTTTTCCTTGAGTTTTAGCAATCTCAATACTCTTGATTGATTTTTTGGCCGAACCTGTAATTGTTAATTTTGTTTTTTTCTCCATAACTCATCACTCAATCTTTATAAACAATGTTTCTAGCAGACATAATTAGTTCATCTGCTTCTTCTTTTGATAGAGCAAAATCTTCTAGATAACCTTGGATTTTCACTCTCTCACCTTTAATCACATCATAACCACCAGTCAATTCATCAGATGCTAAATCTGCAAAATCTTCTAAACTTAGAATTTTTTGTTCACCAAGTGTAACTAACATTCCTGGGGTTAATCCCTTTAAATTAATCAAGGCATCTTGAAGACCTAATTCTTTAATTCTCTGAGAAATATCCTCCTGATCCTTTTCATAAAACTCTTTAGCTCTTTCTATCAACGCTTTAGCGGTATCTTCTTCTATACCTTCTATCTTCATTAAATTTTCAGCTGAACTATCTTTAATATCATCAATAGTTGAAAAACCTTCAGCAACAAGTAACTGACCCAAGGTTTCATCTAACTCTAAATTTTTTACAAAGTTCTCAGTTTTTTCTTTAAATTCTAATTGTCTACGTTCAGAGTCCTCTGCATCTGTCATTATATTAATTTCGTAATTTAAAAGTTTTGTTGCAAGTCTAACGTTTTGACCTCTTCTTCCAATTGCTTTACTTAGATTTTCTTCTGTTAGTATTACATCAAGTTTTTTTCTTTCATTATCAACATTAACTCTTTGTACTTCAGCTGGAGACAATGCATTTGAAACCAAAATAGCAGGATCTTCTGACCAATTAACTATATCAATTTTCTCTCCTTGAAGTTCATTTACAACAGCTTGAACTCTTGAGCCCCTCATACCCACACAGGCACCCACTGGATCTAGAGATGTATCAACTGCTTTCACACATATTTTGGCTCTACTTCCTGGATCTCTTGAAGAAGATTTAATTTCTATTAATCCATCATAAATTTCGGGGACCTCTTGAACAAAAAGCTTTTCCATAAATTTAGGATGAGCCCTAGATAGAAATATTTGTTGCCCTCTGGGTTCTCTTCTAACATCATAACAATAAGCTTTTATACGATCACCTGCTTTAATATTTTCACGAGGTATTAATTCATTTTTTTGAATTATTGCCTCAGTTCTTCCTAAATCAACAATTACATTACCAAATTCTAATCTCTTTACAATTCCACTTAAAATTGATTCTTTCTTATCAATAAAATCATTAAATTGTCTTTCTCTTTCAGCTTCTCTTACATTAAAACTTATCACCTGCTTTGCCGTTTGCGCAGCTATCCTTCCAAAATCAAATGAAGGAAGTGGCTGTAAAACTTCGTCACCAATTGACTTATCTTTGTTTAATTCATTTAAATTTATTGCATCTTCCAATTTTATCTCTGTATTTGCATTTTCAGGATTTTCAGTGATTATCAATTTTCTAAAAAGCTCAATATCTCCACTGTCTCTATTGATAGAAACTTTGATTTCATTTTCCTGTCCAAATTTTGATTTTGCAGCTTTAGCAATACCCGTTTCCATAGAACTTATGATTAGTTCTTTATCAATTGATTTTTCTAAAGCTACAGCTTCAGCAATTCTTAATAATTCAAGTTTATCTGCTCTTTTATTTAACATAATTTTGTTTGCTCCAAAAAAAAATGGGCTTAAGCCCATTTTGTAAAGTTCAACAATGAATGTGCAATATAGTAAAGTTTTTTTTTAATTCAACAGAAACTATTTAGAAAAAACATTAGTTTTATCAGTTTTTTCCCATGAAAATGAACCATTTTCCTCAGGTGCTCTACCAAAATGGCCATAGGCAGCTGTTTTTTCATATATTGGTTTATTTAAATTCAACATTTCTCTGATACCTCTAGGACTCAAATCAAAATTTTCTTTAATCTTTTCTACAACAAATTTATTTTTATCTTCATCGTTATCAAATAAATCAACGTAAATAGAAAGTGGTTTTGATACACCAATTGCATAAGCTAACTGAATTAAACATTTTTCAGCAATTTTTGAACCCACAACATTCTTGGCAATGTATCTTGCTGCATAAGCTGCTGATCTGTCAACTTTTGTTGGATCTTTTCCTGAAAAAGCTCCTCCACCATGAGGTGCTGCACCTCCATATGTATCGACTATAATTTTTCTACCCGTTAGACCACAATCTCCATCTGGACCACCAATCACGAAATTACCTGTTGGATTTACATAAAACTCATCCTCAATGAAACCATCAAGAAAGTTCTCAGGAATAGATTTTAACATATAAGGTCTTAATAAATCTCTTACTTGTTGTTGATTAACATCAGCTGAATGTTGAGAAGATATTACCACTGATTTGACTTTTAAAGGTTTTCCATCAAGATATTCAAATGTTACTTGGCTTTTTGAGTCTGGTTCAATATTTTTTAACTTTCCTGACTTTCTGTCTTCCGCCATCAATCTTAAAATTTTATGAGAATAATGAATTGGTGCTGGCATTAAAACATCTGTTTCATTACATGCATATCCAAACATAATACCTTGATCTCCAGCTCCTTCATCTTTATTCCCTGATGAGTCTACTCCCATAGCGATATCAGCTGATTGGGAATGTAAATGACTTTCAATTTTTGTGGCTTCTTTCCAAGTAAAACCTTCTTGGTCATAGCCAATATCTTTTATACAATTTCTTACTTTTTCAATTAATTCATCTTTTTTTATTTCAGGTCCTCTTACCTCTCCAGCTAAAACAACTTTGTTTGTTGTCGTTAGTGTTTCGCAAGCAACTCTAGAATATGGATCTCCAGAAATAAAACTATCAACAACCATATCTGAAATCCTATCAGATACTTTGTCTGGATGACCTTCAGAAACAGACTCACTTGTGAAAAGATAATTTTTCAAATTACTCATTTCTAAGCTTCTTAAATGAAAATATTAAAAAAATATACAACAAAATTATAAATCCAAAAATTTTATTTCCAAATTTTGCAAATAGAGTCATCTCTATTTTCCTTGACTCACTTAAATCTATGTAACCAGATTTATTTATATTAACTTTTTGCTCAATAACTCCCATTGGATTAATAATTGCTGTTGTACCATTATTTGCAGACCTTAAAACATATTTCCCACTCTCTATGGCTCTAAAAATACTATGAGTGAAATGTTGCTCAGGGCCAATTGAATTACCAAACCAACCATCTTCAGAAATATTTACAATATAATCAAAGTTACTGTTTGTGAAAATTTTACCTGAATAAATTATCTCGTAACAAATAAGGGGCAATATTTTCACTGATAAATTATTATATTTAAGATCAATTATGTTTCTTTTTTCGCCTTTTGAATATGACTGGTAGTTATTAGTAATTGTTTTTAAACCAATACTTTTTAATAATTTTTCAAAAGGTAAAAATTCTCCAAAAGGGACAAGATTAATTTTTTTATATGAATTTATTAAATTGAGGTCATAGTCAAAAATAGATAATGAATTAAAATATTTAATATTTTTATTTTCATCTTCTTTGCTATTAATTCCAATTGCTAATAGATGATTTTCGTTGAATTTATTTTCAAATAACCATTTGTATTCTTTAAGTTGATCTTGTGAAATACCTGGAATTATACCTTCTGGCCAAATAAAAATTATTTTTTCATTTTTTTTAGGAGAGCTGATCTCAATTAACTCTTCTATTGCAGTTATTGGATCAACATTATTATAAAATCTATCTATATTAATATTTGAACTCAAAATTCTAAGTTTATAGTCAAGATTTTTTACTTCTTGATTGTTAAATTTTTCTAAATTTTGTGAACCAAGTATATAAAATGACATTGTTGTAATAAGAAATGCAACACATACACTGATATCCTTTTTGTTTTTTCTTAAAATAAATATTGATGGACTTGCAAATAATGAAATACAGAAAAGATTAAAGCTATAAGTGCCTATGATTGATGTAATGTTTAAAATTTCGATTTGATTAGAGAAACTATAAGCAATTAAATTCCAAGGAAAACCAGTCAGTATTGATCCTCGTAGAAATTCTACTAGTCCAAATAATAAAGAAAAAAGAAAAAAAGAGCTCAAATTATTATTTGTTTTTAAAACCGCAAATAAATAAGCAACTAAAGCATAAAATAAGGCTAAGAAAACAGGTATTAATATTATTGTAAAAGGTATTAAAAACTTAAAATTTTGATCAAATGTTAATGATATTGAAATCCAATATAAATTACTTACAAAATAACCAAACCCAAATAACCAACCATAGAGAAAAAATATTCTTTTATTTTTATAAACCTCAATTTTTTTTATTAAAAAAATATAAAATAAACTAAAAGTTAAAAAATTTATTATAACATAATTAAATGGAGGTAAACTAAAGGAAGTAAATACTCCTAATAAAATTAAATAAATTAATTCAATATAAAATTTACTTTTCAATTCAATTTATTTTTGATTGTACAGATTTAAATAATAGATTTTCCTCTTTTAACATTTTAGAATAATCCTTATTTTTTTTATGATCAAAACCTAAAAGATGAAGAAAACCATGTATAAATATTTTAGTTACTTTTTCCTTAAAAGATTTTATATCCTGTGATCTTGGCTTATCTAGATAATTATAGCTTATTATAATATCTCCAAGATAAGTATTTTTTGAAATTTTTATTTTTTTATTTGATGGAAAAGATAAAATATCAGTAGATTTATTTTTTTTTCTAAAAACTTTATTTAATATTTTAATATTCTTATTATTTGAAAGTAATAGTGTGAAGGTTACTTTTTTATTCAAAAATTTATATTTTTTTGGAAAAGCTTTACATATTTTTTTAAAAAAAATATCCTTATTTTTAAGTCTTTTTGACCAAGCCGTCTCCTCAGAGAAGACATTAATACTAATCATTATTTGAGTATGCTTTAACTATTTTAGAAACCAGTGGATGTCTAACTACATCTGAGTGATCAAAATCAACTATGGATATTTCCTTTAAATGACCAAGCAACTCTTTTGATCGGACTAACCCAGACATGCTTTTATTTGGTAAATCAATTTGAGAAGGATCTCCGTTAACGACTATTTTTGAATTTTCACCTATACGTGTTAAGAACATTTTAATCTGAGTATCTGTAGCATTTTGTGCTTCGTCTAAAATTGCAAAGGAATTTTTAAGAGTTCTACCTCTCATAAACGCTAATGGCGCAATCTCTATATCTCCAATCTCAATCATCCTCTGTATTTTTTCAAAGTCAAAGAGATCATATAATGAGTCATATAAAGGTCTAAGATAAGGATCTACTTTTTCTTTCATATCACCAGGTAAAAATCCCAAACGCTCGCCTGCTTCTACAGCCGGTCTTGAAAGTATAATTCTCTCAATCTTTTTTTCTAAAAGCATAGTCAAACCTACAGCTACTGCCAAAAAAGTTTTTCCTGTTCCTGCTGGTCCAGCTGAAATTATAATATCACTCTCCCTCAGAGCTCTCACATAGCTTTTTTGTTTTTCAGATCTAGGAATTATAGATTTTTTGGGAGTTTTAATAATATCTGTAACATTATTATTTTTTACTTTTTCATTAATCATAAAGTTATCAACTGATGAAAGTATATCTTTATTCTCTATACTTCCATTATTAATAAACTGATTAGCTAAAAATTGAATAGCATTTTTAATTTTTTCATTCTTTTCAGGTGTTGATTTAATTAAAATTGAATTTCCCCTTGAATATAAGCTGCAATTTGTAATTTTTTCTAATTCTTGTAAATTTTTATTAAATTCCCCAACTACACCCATTAACAAGTTATTGTCATGAAATATAACGCTTACAGAATTATTATCTGAATAAACAAATTTTAATGACTGATCGATATTTTTTTTAGTTATTCCACTCAAATTCTATGCAACCTTCTGATCCGAATTAGTTTTAACTTCACCGAATAAAGTATTTCTATTGCTATCTTTAATTCTTACTTGCACTATTTTTCCAATGTCATTCTTTTTACCATTAAAAATTACAGATGTCATATACTCAGATCTACCAAAAACTTTACTTTTATCATCGGTTAAGTTTTCAACCAAAACATCAATAACTTTACCCTGCAATGATTTGTTCATTTGTATTTGATTTTCAAATAAAATATTTTGAATTTTTTCTAATCTTTCAATAGAAATTTTCTTTTCAATCAACTCTAAACTTTCAGCTAATGTTCCAGGTCTTGGACTAAAAATAAAAGAGTAAGAGTTAATAAACTTAACATTTTCAATTAAACTAAAAGTATCTTTAAAATCTTTATCTTCTTCACCAGGATAACCTATTATAAAATCACTTGAAAATTCTATCTTAGGGTTAATTTCTTTTAATTTATCAAAAATATTTAAATATTCCTCAATAGTATGTTTTCTGTTCATTGATTTTAAAATTTTATTAGATCCACTTTGAACAGGTAAATGCACAAGTGGCATTAACTTTTTAGAAGTTTTATATAATTCAATCAAATCCTCTGTCATATCTTTTGGGTGAGATGTTGTATATCTAATTCTCTTAATTTCAGGTAATTTTTCAATATTTAAAATTAAATCTGACAATCTATATCCTAAATTGTCATAAGCGTTCACATTTTGACCGAGTAAAATTATTTCTTTCGCACCATTATCAACTAAATATTTTGCTTCATCCAAAATTTGTTTAAATGGTCGAGAATATTCTGGTCCCCTTGTGTAAGGAACTACACAAAAATGGCAAAACTTATCGCATCCTTCCTGAATAGTTAAGAAGGATGAAACTTTTCCAGCTTCATTTTTTATTTTGCTTAAATATTTAAATTTAGAGACTGCATCAAACTCCGTCTCTTCTATCTTTTTCTTTTTTTTAGTATAATTTAAAATCGTATCGTTAATTTTATGATAAGATTGAGGGCCAATAACAAAATCTATGTAAGGTTCTCTTTTTAACATCTCTTGGTTTTCTGCTTGTGCAACACACCCAGCAATAATCACAAGTGGTTTTTTTCTTGACCTAAAAATTTTTTTTACTCTACCTATTTCTGAGTAAACTTTTTCTTTTGCTTTATCCCTAATGTGACAAGTGTTTAAAAGATAACAATTCGCTTCTTCATAATTATCAGTTTTTTCATAACCAATTTTTTTAACTGAGTCAAAAATTCTGTTTGAGTCATACTCATTCATTTGACACCCAAAAGTTTTAATAAATATTTTCTGGTTCATTTTATTGGGATTTTTTTTTGACCCCATATAATTCTAATTTATGGTCCACTAGTGTGTATCCATATTTTTCTGCAACTTTTTTTTGAAGCTTCTCAATTTCTTCATCTACAAATTCTATAATTTCTCCAGTTTTAACATCAATTAGATGATCATGATGACCCTCGTTAAGTTCTTCGTATCTTGCTTTTCCACCTTTAAATTCATGCTTTGTTAATATACCACTCTCTTCAAATAATTTTACTGTTCTATAAACAGTTGCAATACTAATTTTAGGATCAATTTTAGATACTCTATTATAAAGCTCATCTACATCAGGATGATCACTTGACTCTGACATTACTTGAGCAATTACTCTTCTTTGATCGGTTAATTTCACTCCCTTAGATAAACATTTTTGTTCAATCGTTTCTGACATTAAATAATTTTAACTTAAATAAATGGGATTAATCAAATTTTTTTTAATATTAAATTTATCACACAAATTAGGGATATTTTCGTATTTTATATCTTTTTCACCTTTAAAATCTTGAATACTGTAACAGTAATAATCAATATTATTAGTTAAATTAAATGCTTTTACTATAGATACTGAATTTCTAATTCCTGCAAAGCTTCCAGGACCCCTATTTAAATAAATTCTACTAATATCTCTTAAATTCAAATCATGAGAATTTAAAAAATCATTAATAATTAAACTTAATTTTTCATAATTTATTTTAGTATTCTCTTTAGTAATATTATAAATATCATTACTAGTAATGATCATTAAAAAAATTTTTTCACTAGCTACGTCAATTATAAGTTTATTCATAATTATTTTATTTTCTAATTTAAGTTCTAAATCAGATGAAAATAATATCAAATACTATTCTAATGATGAGGGAATTCTATCAATAATGTATCACCGTTTTAATGAGAATAAGTACCCGTCAACCAATATTAAAATGGATATTTTTAAAGAACATATGAATATTATAAGAAACTCAAATTTTAATTTTCAGAATCCAAATAATTTTGCAGAACAATTTAGTATACCAAAGTCTAAAAAAGAAATTCTAATAACAATCGATGATGCTTTTGAATCTTTTTATACTGAAGCATGGCCTTATCTAAAAGAAAATAAAATTCCATTTATTTTATTTGTTTCAACTGAACCAGTAGGAAAAAGAGGTTATATGACTTGGGAGCAAATTAAAGAAGTTGAGAGTAATGATTTTGCATATATAGGACACCATTCTCATACCCATGAATATCTTATAGATGTAAAAAATGAGGATTTTATTTTAGATATTGAAACAGCTAATGAAATTTTTCTAAGAGAACTTGGTTATGTACCTAATCTATTTTCATATCCATTTGGTGAATACTCTAAGTTTATGAAAGATTATATATCTAAAAATTTCAAATATGCTTTTGGCCAACACTCTGGAGTAATTGATTTAAATAAAGATAAATTTGAATTACCAAGATTTCCAATTAACGAAAAATATGGAGAGTTAAAAAGATTCAAATCAATAATAAATTATTTCCCACTAGAATATAAAAAAATACTTCCTGAGGACAAACAACTATTCAAAAATACAAATCCTCCAAATTTCAAAGTTGAATTTTTTGGGGAACAAAAAAATTTATCAAACATTAATTGTTATTCCAATGAGGGTAACGTTTGGGAAAAATCAAAAACAAACTTTGCTAATAACTCTTTAACAATTGAATTTAGAGAACCATTCAAACCAAGAAGAGGAAGAATAAATTGCTCTCTAAATGATAATGGGAAATGGAGATGGTTTGGAGTCCAATTTCCAATAAAAGAAAATTAAATTAAACTTTCTAAATCTTTGCTTGAAGGTAATAATCTTGCTTCATCAAATTCTTTCAATTTATTCTGTTCAATGATTTTCTTTAAAACCTCAATGTATCGATCTCCAGTCTCAGCATATTTATCTAAATGTTCAGCCAAAATTGTACTATCTAGAGCTTTATTTTGATTTCTTAGTTCTGTTCTTGCTTTTCTCAAATTTTTATATGTTGAATGAGTGTTCAAATTTCTTAAGTAAGCTCTCACCGAAAGCTGTAAACTATGAAATTTCATAACTTTGTGATCTTTACCCTCATCAGCATTTTTAGGTTTTAATCCTTCACCAGACCATGTCCATTGTCCAAACAAAGCATTTCCCTTTAAAGCAAATCTTGAAGTACCCCAGCCTGTTTCTTTAGCAGCTTGTGCTATTGCTAATGAAACTGGTATTTCATCCATTCTTACTTTTAAAGTAGATAAATCATTTTTTCTCACACCATATTGTTTATATTTTTTTTCTAACCATTTTTTTTCTATATCGGTATTGCTATTTTTACTTAGAATTGTGAATAATCTTTTTCTATCTACTCTAATTTTATTGTTTTCCTTAACTATTAAAGGAAGAACAATTTTTATAAACATATCTTTTCTTTTTTTTGTGTTTCCTATATTTTTAATTTCCTTGGGTAAAAGACCTATATCTACTGGTTTTACTAGTTTTGTGTCTCTAACATCTTTTAAATTATAATTTACTTCTTTAAATAAAGAATCAATTTCAGATGTTGTGTATCTAACTAAATTAATTTCAGAATTATTTTCTTCTAAAATGTCATATAATAAATCTCTCTCATCAGTTTCTACCAAGGAATCTTCCTCTAATGAATTATCTTTTTTTATAATGTTATTTAAAATATTTTTTGAGTTATTTGTAAATTCTTTATTATTAAAATTTTTTTCTGTAAAATTAATAATTATTGGTGCCACATAAAAGAACGAAATTATAATAAAAGAACTTAAAAAAAACCGAGAAACTATATTTAAACTTTTATTTTTTAAAAAACCTTTTTTTTTAAATTTTTTCATAAATTATCATTGTATAGCTTCAACCTCTTTAACCTCAGGCAAATAATGACATAAGAGATTTTGAACACCTTGTTTTAAAGTCATAGTTGAACTGGGGCAACCAGAGCAACTTCCTTGTAGTTGTACTTTTACAACTCCATTTTTAAATTCCTTAAATTTTATATCTCCACCATCTCTAGCAACAGCAGGTCTAATTTTTTCTTCTAAAATTTTTACTATTTTTGACTCAATTTCACTTAAATCCAATGCCTGTTCTTTTATATTTTCATCAATTACAAACTCTTTACCATCTGCATAAAAATCATTAATTAAAGAAATCACAATATGTTTTATTTCATCCCACTTAACATTTTTATTTTTGTTCACTGAAATAAAATCTTGTCCTAAAAAAATACCTTCAACACCATTTACAGACAATATATTCCTTACTAATTCATTTTGAATATCATCTTTATTTATAATTTCATAGGGACCACTGTTAGAAACTTTCTTTCCAGGAAGAAATTTTAAAGAGTTAGGATTTGGCGTTGATTCTGTTTGGACGAACATAAATTATATATAGTTAATATTTTAAAAATTTAAACTTGTTAATAAATTTTTTTAAAAACCTATTATTTCTTTAATTTTTTTAATCTTTTTAGATGCAATAATGTTAGCTTTTTCAACTCCATCTAGAAGAATTTCATCTAAATAAACTTTATCTCCTAAAAGTTTTTTAATCTCTTTAGAAATAGGTTCAATTTTATTCACAAGCTCGTCTGCTAATTTTTCTTTAAATTCTGAAAAGTTTTTGCCTGCAAAATTTTTTACTGAATTTTCTAATGTAGAATTAGTCAAGCTTGAATAAATTCCTAAAAGATTTTTTGCTTCTAATCTTTTATCAAGTTCCTTTATACTTTGTGGCATAGGTAATGGATCAGTTTTTGCTTTTTTAATTTTATTTATTATTTGATCTTTATCATCTGTTAAGTTTATTCTACTTAAATCTGACAATTCTGATTTACTCATTTTTTTTGAGCCATCCTTCAAACTCATTATCCTTGAAAATTCTTTCTGTATTAATGGTTCAGGAACCTGGAGAAAATCTTCAGCCTCAAAATCATTATTAAATTTTTGAGCTATATCTCTACATAGCTCCAAATGTTGCTTTTGGTCATCACCCACAGGAACATGAGTGGCATCGTACAAAAGAATATCAGCCGCCATCAAAACTGGATAAGAAAATAATCCAATACTAGCTTTCTCTTTGTCTTTACCAGCTTTCTCCTTAAATTGGGTCATTCTATTCAACCAGCCCATTCTTGCAACACAGCTTAATATCCACGCACCTTCAGCATGAGCAGCTACTCTAGATTGATTAAAAATTATACTTTTTTTTGGATCTATTCCACTTGCTATAAAAGTTGCAACAGTTTCTCTAATATTATTTTTTAATTCCTTAGGATCTTGTTTTACTGTAATTGCATGTAGATCAACTACACAAAAAATACATTTGTTATTATCATCATCATTTAAATCTACAAAGTTTTTTATAGCACCTAAATAATTTCCAAGATGAAGATTACCCGTAGGCTGAACACCTGAAAAAATTTTTTTTTCCATAAAATTAATACTTTAATTTAATATCATTCATTTTAAAAGCTTTGATGAAATAACAAACAATCAAATAGAACAATAATCCTAGTATAACAGATAAAACTAAATATAAAGATTTAATTGATTGATTAAATGCTAATTCATTTTGAAAAAAATTTAACAAAAAATTAAAAAATAAACCCATCAAAATTGATGCAAAAATAATTTTAATAAATTTTATATGAAATACTTCGTTGAAATAAAACAATTTTCGATTCTTTAAAAATAAAAATAACAATATTGAATTAAACCAAGATGAAATAGATGTTGCTATTGGAATTATTATAAATCCAATTTCACTAAAATAATAAACACTAATTAAAATATTAAGTATTACTGAAATCAAAGAAATGTAAAATGGAGTTTTTGTATTATGGTTAGCGAAAAAAAAACTTGAAAAAACTTTTATTAAAGCAAAAGCAGGAAGACCTAATGCAAAATAATAAAGAGCTAAACTCGAGTTATTCACTGAATTTTCATTAAATGAACCATATCCAAATAAAGCTGAAATAATTTCTTCTGATCCAATAATTAAAGCAATAGTTGCTGGAAGACTTAAAAATAAACTTAATTCAAGAGCTTTATTTTGTATCAGTAGAATTTTATTCTTTTTTCTTGATTGTATATGTTTTGAAAGCTGTGGAAGTACAACAACACTAATTGCAATGCCAGCTATAGCTAGGTTAATTTGATAAATCCTATCTGCATAATACAAATAAGAGACTGCACTATCCTGAAATGATGCAATTATTGTGCCAATTAAAATATTAATTTGGGTAACACCAGAGGAAAAAATACTTGGTAAAAGTTTTTTAAAAAAAAACTTTACTTTAGCACTCACATTAAATTTTAAAGTAAATTTTATGGAGTAATACTTCGATACATATTTATATAAAAATATTAATTGTAAAAAACCAGCTAAAGAAACACCGTAAGATAAATAATAAACTAACTGATCACCCAAAGATTTCGAAAAAATCAATACCACGATTAAAATAATATTCAAAATTATTGGCGCAGCAGCTGCAGCTGCAAATTTATTATGTGAATTTAAAATTGCAGAAAAAAATGAAGCTAAACTAATAAAAAATAAAAAAGGAAAAGTAATTCTTGTTAAATTAATTGCTATCTCCATTTTTTCTAAATCACCAACAAAACCTGGTGCAATAATTGAAACAAAAGCAGGCATGAAAATTTCAATTATTATTGTTAAAAATAACAATCCCAAAAAAAGGAGATTAAAAATATCGTTACCAAATTTATCTGATTGTTTTTTTCCCTTATTAATTTCTGATGAGTAACTTGGAACGAATGCTGCATTAAAGGTTCCTTCTGCAAACAATCTTCTAAAGGTATTTGGAATTCTAAATGCTACAAAAAAAGCATCGGCCAACATTCCTGTTCCTAGGAAAATTGCTATTAAAATATCTCTTAAATAACCAAGTAACCTACTTACTATAGTATAAAACCCAAATGTACCTGTTGACTTAAGTAAGTTCATAAATCATATTAGTCTTAATTTTACCCCAATTGTACACTTATTGTTATCAGAAATGAAAAAAACAAAAATCGATCATTACACAGATAAAGAAGCTTTAGATTTTCATAAAGATAAAAAACCCGGTAAGATTGAGATTATTTCCTCAAAAAATATGACAACTAAGCGTGATCTCGCTTTAGCATATTCTCCAGGAGTTGCTGCTCCTGTAAAAAAGATTAGTGAAAACCCTGAAGCAGCTTATGATTATACAAGTAAAGGAAACCTTGTTGCTGTTATAAGTAATGGTTCGGCAATACTGGGTATGGGAAATTTAGGTGCTCTTGCATCAAAGCCTGTGATGGAAGGAAAGGCCGTATTATTTAAAAGATTTGCAGACATCGATTCGATTGATTTAGAGATTGATTGTAAAGACTCAGACGAAATTATAAATTCAATTAAAAATTTTGCACCTAGCTTTGGTGGAATAAATTTAGAAGACATAGCAGCCCCAGATTGTTTTATAATAGAACAGAAATTAAAAGAAATTTTAGATATTCCAGTTTTTCATGATGATCAACATGGAACAGCAATTATAACAACCGCAGCATTAATCAATGCCTTGGATATTTGTGGTAAATCAATAAAAAAAATTAAAGTTGTAGTTAATGGTGCTGGAGCTTCAGCACAAGCTTGTACTGAGTTATTTAAAAACTCAGGAGTAAAATCTGAAAATATAATAATGCTAGACAGAAAAGGTGTTATTTATGAAGGAAGAACTGAGGGAATTGATCAATGGAAATCTAGGTATGTAGTTAAAACTAAACATAGAACTTTAGCTGATGCTATTAAGGGTGCAGATGTTTTTTTAGGATTATCTGCAAAAGGTGTTCTAAAAAAAGAGATGGTTAAATCAATGGCAAAAAATCCAATTATATTTGCTTGTGCTAATCCTGATCCAGAAATTACCCCCGAGGAAATTAATGAGGTTAGAAATGATGCAATTGTTGCAACAGGGAGATCAGATTATCCCAATCAAGTGAACAATTTAATTGGATTTCCTTATATCTTTAGAGGAGCCTTAGATGTTAGATCCAAAACTATAAATGAAGAAATGAAAGTTGCTGCAGCTAACGCTATAGCTAAGCTTGCAAGAGAAGATGTTCCGGATGAAGTTGTTGCAGCTATGGGTGGAGAAAGACCTCATTATGGAAAAGATTATATTATTCCATCTACATTTGATCCAAGATTAATTAGTGTAATACCAGCGGCTGTAGCAAAAGCAGCTATAGATAGTGGAGCAGCTAGAAAAAATATAGATGATTTTGAGGTTTATAAAGATCAACTAAAACAAAGACTTGACCCAACCGTAACCATTATGCAGGGTATAAATACATTCATCAAAAAAAATCAAAAAAGAATTGTGTTTGCAGATGGTGAGGATGAAAATACTTTAAAAGCAGCAATAGCCTTTAAAAATTCCAAATTAGGTATTCCAATTTTAATTGGTAAAAAAAATAAAATTAAAGAACAGATAAAAAATATTGGTTACAGTGATAATTTTGATATTGAAATTGTTAACTCAACAGATGAAGAAAAAAGAAAAAGATATGTAAAACATTTATTTAAAAAGTTGCAGAGAGAACAGGGATTATTGGAGAGAGATTGTGACAGAATGATTAGAAATGATAGGGTTGTCTGGGCTACAAGTATGGTTGCCTGTGGTGATGCTGACGGTGCCGTGACAGGTAACACGAGAAGGTTTGGAGCATCATTGGAAAAAATCAAACAAGTTGTAGATGTCAGAAAAGGAGAAATAATGTTTGGATTAAATATGATAGTTCATAAAGGAAAAACTATTTTTATTGGAGATACTAGTGTTCATGAATATCCAACTTCAGAACAAATGGCTGAAATAGCTATATCTACAGCAAGAGTAGTTAGACTTTTTGGATTTGATCCCAAAGTTGCATTTGTTTCTCACTCAACGTTCGGTCAACCTCTAACTAGCAGAACAAAACATATAAGAAATGCAGTAGAAATTTTAAAAGATAAAAAAGTTGATTTTGAATTTGATGGAGACATGCAACCAGATGTTGCTTTGAATTCTGAATACAAAGAGCTTTATCCTTTTGCCAAAATAGTAGGAAAAGCAAATATACTTATAATGCCAGGTCAACACAGTGCAGCAATATCATACAAGTTAATGAAAACTTTTGGTGACACAAAAGTTATTGGTCCTTTACTTATAGGACTTGGTCTTCCTATTGAAATTGCACCTCTAAGAACTTCTACTTCTGAAATAATTAATTTAGCATCAATTGCAGCTTATTCGTCTAAAGTTATTGATTATAAAAAATAATTATTCTCTTTGAATTCTTAAATCCTCAAAAAGTAATATACTTGCTATTACATCTTCAACATCAACTATTTCATTAGCCTCACTTATCACTAAATCTTTTTCCTCTGATGTTAGAGCAATACCATAAACATAAATCTTTTTTTTATAAGTATCAATTTGATAATTAGTTGCTTTTATATTTTTATTTATAATCAATGCTGTTCTTAATTGTGATGTAATAAGTAAATCTTTTGCAGATTGTTTAAAATTAAATTCTTCTTTTAATTTAATATCATTTTTTACAGATCTAGCACCTTTAGTTTCCCATGCTAGTTTAGTAATCATTAATTTTTCTTCTGGGCTATCGACCTTTCCAGTTACAAAAATTCTTCCATCTAAAACTTTGGTCTTTACAGTTAAAAGATATTTTCGATCTTTTGCTAAGATTTTTGCACTGATACTTTTTTGCATAATAGAGTCATCTATTTGAGTACCAACCGTTCTAGGATCTAAAGCTACTGAAACACCAGTTCCAAAAAGACCTTTTGAACCGACCCCAACGCATCCTGTTAATATGAAACTAATAAAGATATAAATTAATAATTTATTTTTCATTTTTTAATTTTATACAATAATTATATATTTGTTTTTTAGGTATGTTAGTCCTTTGACTTAAAATATCAGTAATTTCTTTAGTAGATAATTTATTAATCATTTTTTTAATTATATTCATATCCGATTCAGTTAATTTTTCAGATATATTTTTATTTATTTTTTTTTCAGAAATAACCACTGTAAGCTCACCCTTTAGTTCTTTCTCAAATAATTCTAGTTCATCCACGTTTTTTCTGATAAATTCTTCATACACTTTTGTTATTTCCCTACATAAAACTATCTTTCTTCCACTGAAATTCTTTTTTATTTCAGGTATGACTTTATTAATTTTTTTAGGAGAAATAAAAAAAACTAAAGAATTTTCAAATTCTGAGAATTTTTTTAATTCATTATATAGTTGTTGCTTTTTGTCTGAAAAGAAACCACAAAACAAGAATTTATCCGAAAATCCGCTGATTGAAACAGCTGTAGCAACAGCCGAAGGTCCTGGAATAGGAAAGATTCTTATCTCATTATTAATACACTCATTGACTAATATTGAGCCAGGATCAGAAATACCAGGTGTGCCAGCATCAGATATTAAAGAAATTATCTTTCCTAACTTTAGATATGCAATAATTTTTACTATATTTTTTTTTTCATTAAATTTATGATTCGAAATTAATTTTGATTTAATTTGATATTTATCTAAAAGATTTTTTGAAACTCGAGTATCTTCGCATAAAATATAATCAGACTGCTGTAAAACTTCAATTGCTCTTAAAGTTATATCTTTAAGATTTCCCAATGGGGTTGAGACCAAATAAAGACCATTTTCGTATTCTTTTAATTTAAATTGTGGTTTTATGATCATAATTTAGCTTAAAAAATATTATATTAGCATCAAAATGACTAAATTAACTAAAATTATTTATTTTATTTTTCTAAGTTTTTACTTTCTATTTTTTCAAAGTGTAAACGCTCAAGAAAAAATCAAAATAGGATTGTTGGTACCTATGACTGGAGATAATAAAGAAATAGGAGACTCAATCATTAAAGCAGTAGGATTAGCTGTTAAAGATATTGACAATAATTCAATAGAAATCTTTCCTAAAGACACAGCAACAAAAGCTAACCAAACTTTAAAATCAGCATTTGAATTAAGTGAAATGGGAATAAAGATTGTTATTGGTCCTGTATTTTATGAAAGTTTAACTTACTTAGACGAAATGAAAGATTTAACATTTTTATCATTAACTAATAAAACATTAGATCTTCCAAAAAATGTTATTTCAGCAGGAATAAATTCCACATCACAATTTAATACAATAAAAAAATTTTTAAAAAAAAATGACATTAAAAGAACTATGTTCTTAACACCAATACAAGATTATGAGTTTGAAGTTAAAAAAGGTATAAAAAATTCAAAAATAAAAGTTTATAAAGATTATGAATACAATACTGAACCTACAAAACTTACTAAACAAATTGAAGAAATTACAAATTATAGGGTTAGAAAACAGAATTTAGAAGATGAAATACAAAGAATAAAAAATTCAAATGACCCAAATAAAGAAAAAAAAATTAAAAGGTTAGAAAAAAGATATTCGTTGGGAGGTTTGAACTTTGACGCTATTGTGATTGCAGATTTTAATGAAGGTCTAAAAAGCGTATCGACATCGCTTTTGTACACAGATGTACTTCCAGAAAACAAACATTTTATAACTTTAAATCAATGGTTTGACCAAAGTTTATTAAACGAGACTGACATACAACCTTTATATTATCCATCGATAAATAAAGAAAATTTCGATAATTATAAAATAAAATATTTTAATGAATTTAATGAAGAGGCTACACATTTATCTTTATTGAGTTATGATCTTGTTGGCTTAGTTTATTATTTATCCTTAAACTCGACTAAAGAAAATCTAAATAAAATTTTTAAAAGAAAAAATACTTTCAAAGGAAAAATAGGAATTTTCGATGTTAAAAATAATAAAATTAATCACAGACTTAATTTTTATAAAATTCAAGAAAAAAAAATTATAGAAATTTTCTGATTTTTTTAAAGGCATGGTGTCTGTGATCCATTTTATATTTTTGAGATGGCTTCATTTCACCAAAAGTTTTTCTTCTTTTGAGAGGAATAAAAATTGGATCATAGCCAAATCCATTTTTACCTTTTGGTTTATCTGAAATACGACCTTCAACTTTTCCTTCGACACAAGCAATTTTTTTATTGAAATATGAAATGGAAAGAGCACAAATAAATCTTGCTTTAATTTTTTTACTTTTCCAGTTTTTATCTTTTTTATTTAGCTCACTATAAACTTTTCTTATAGCTTTGCTAAAATCTCCATGTCTTCCTCCCCACCTAGCAGAATAAATTCCAGGATTTTTATCCAAAATGTCTATCTCTAAACCCGAGTCATCTGCCAAACAAATTAATCCTGTTTTTTTTGAAAAATATTTAGATTTAATTAATGAGTTTTCTTTAAATGTCTTTCCGTTTTCAAGTGGGCTCTTGAGATTAAATTCAGATGTGGAATGAATTTTAATGCTTTTTGGTAACAAACTCCTGATTTCGCGTAATTTACCCTTGTTATTAGTGCCAATGAGTAATTTATTAATTTTTTGTTTAAACATCTAGAAATTATAAAAATCCTTACCATATAAAAGATTATGGAAAAAGAGGAAAACAAAAATAACACTTCTACAGGTCAAAACCAGGATACATTAAAGGAAACTGAAAAACCTGAAGAAAACATAGCCGAGGAAAATAAACAAGAAACAGACCACGAGACTAAAGAAGAGGTTAAAGAACCAACTCCAGAAGAAAAAATTGCAGAACTCGAGGATAAAGTAGCAAGAACTTTTGCTGAAATGGAAAATCAAAGAAGAAGATTTGAAAAAGAAAAAGAAGATGCATTTGAATATGGCGGTTATAGTTTTGCTAAAGAAGCATTAAATTTGATCGATAACTTAGATAGATCAAAGCATGTGCTTGAAAATGACGACAAGTTAAAAGAAACTGAGGCATTAAAAAAGATCCTAGAACATTTAGACATTATTAAAAAAGATCTAATCTCAATATTTGAAAAAAATAACATTAAACCAATTGATAGCCTTAACAAAAAACTAGATCCAAACTTTCATCAAGCAATGATGGAAATTGAAGACGATACGAAAGAACCTGGAACAATAATTCAGGAAATTCAAAAGGGTTTTACTATAAAAGACAGATTACTTAGACCCTCATTGGTAGGAGTGTCAAAAAAAGTTACAATTAAACAGGAAAAAACTGAAGAAAATAAGGAAAATCTGGAAAATAAATAATTATGAGATCAACTTGTAGTTTTACATTTAAACCCTATATGACGAGAGAGAGACATTAATATTATGAGCAAGATTATTGGAATAGACTTAGGAACAACAAATTCATGTGTTGCCATTATGGAAGGAACACAAGCCAAGGTATTAGAAAATGCTGAAGGAGCTAGGACCACTCCATCAGTTGTTGCATTTACAGATGAAAACGAAAAATTAATTGGACAGCCAGCAAAGAGACAAGCTGTTACAAATCCTGAAAATACTATCTTCGCTGTTAAAAGACTAATAGGAAGAAATTTTGAAGATCCAACTGTGAAAAAGGATGTTGAGTCTGCACCTTTTAAAATAGTTAATTCCGAAAAAGGTGATGCTTGGATTGAAGCTAAAGGTGAAAAATATTCGCCTTCTCAAATATCTGCATTCATTTTACAAAAAATGAAAGAAACAGCAGAAAAATATTTAGGTCAAGCTGTAACTAAAGCTGTTATTACAGTACCAGCGTATTTTAACGATGCACAAAGACAAGCAACCAAAGATGCTGGAAAAATTGCAGGTTTGGAAGTTTTAAGAATTATTAACGAACCGACTGCAGCATCACTTGCATATGGTTTGGATAAAAAACAAAATAAAAAAATTGCAGTTTATGATCTGGGTGGAGGGACATTTGATGTTTCCATTTTAGAACTTGGTGACGGTGTTTTTGAGGTTAAATCAACTAACGGTGATACTTTTTTGGGTGGTGAAGATTTTGATAATGCTGTTGTTGATTACTTAATTTCTGAATTTAAGAAAGATAATGGGATTGATTTAAAATCGGATAAACTTGCTTTACAAAGATTAAAAGAAGCTGCTGAGAAAGCAAAAATAGAATTATCGTCTGCTGAACAAACGGATATAAATTTACCTTTTATTACAGCGGATAAAACAGGTCCAAAACATATAAATTTGAAAATGACTAGAGCTAAACTTGAAGCTTTGGTTGAGGATTTAATTTCTAAAACAATGCCTCCATGCCAAACTGCATTAAAAGATGCAGGTGTAACGGCAAGTGAAATAGATGAAGTTGTTATGGTTGGTGGGATGACTAGAATGCCTAAAGTAATTGAAGAAGTTAAAAATTTTTTTGGAAAAGATCCTAATAAGAGTGTAAACCCTGATGAAGTGGTCGCAATGGGTGCTGCAATTCAAGCTGGAGTTTTACAAGGTGATGTGAAAGATGTGCTTCTTTTAGATGTTACTCCATTATCACTTGGTATTGAAACTCTAGGAGGTGTTTCAACTAAACTAATTGATAAAAATACAACAATACCAACTAAAAAAAGTCAGGTATTTTCCACTGCTGAAGACAATCAGCCTGCTGTATCTATTAGAGTTCTACAGGGTGAAAGAGAAATGGCAACAGATAATAAAGCTTTAGGCAATTTTGAATTAGTCGGTATCGCTCCAGCTCCAAGAGGAGTTCCTCAAATTGAGGTTACATTTGATATTGATGCTAATGGTATCGTAAATGTTTCAGCAAAAGACAAAGGAACTGGTAAAGAACAAAAAATTCAAATTCAAGCTTCTGGTGGATTAAGTGATGAAGAAATTGAAAAAATGGTAAAAGATGCAGAGGCTAATAAAGAAGCCGATAAAAAGAAAAGAGAGTCGGTTGATGTTAGAAATCAAGCAGATACTTTAATTCACTCTACTGAAAAGAATTTAAAAGAACATGGATCA
>CABYVK010000010.1 GCA_902522385.1 uncultured Pelagibacteraceae bacterium | reverse complement strand
CTTGTCTTATTAAATTATCAAATTCTAATGTTTCAACTAAATCAGTATTAAATACTAAAGATCTATCCTTAACTGAAATCGAGTCCATGCCATCATAAGTTTTTTTAATCTCATCTACTCCTTCTTTAAGATTTTTTTCTGTTCTGAAAACTGCACATTTCGACTGCATAGTTTTTTGCATTGAAAGTCTAAGTTCAGCAGTACTATTATTTCCTTGTGCATTTCTAAGTTTATCAAATCTATCTAAACATTTTTGTGTTTCTGACTCAGGAATTTCCTCATGAGGTGTTCCTGGCTTAACTAATTCAGCTGCTCTTTTTGCTGCTGCTCTTCCAAATACTACTAAATCAATTAAAGAATTAGAACCAAGTCTATTTGCTCCGTGAACAGAGACACATGCCGCTTCTCCTATAGCCATTAAACCTGGAACAGTTTTTTCTGAGCCATTTACAGTTAATACTTCTGCTTTATAGTTTGTTGGAATGCCACCCATATTATAATGAACTGTTGGTACAACAGGAATTGGTTCTTTAGTTACATCTACATTTGCAAATAATCTTGCTGCATCGGTAATTCCAGGAAGCCTGCTTTCAATAATATTTTTATCTAAGTGACTTAGGTTTAAATGAACATGATCTTGATCTTTTCCAACACCTCTTCCCTCATTAATCTCTATAGACATTGATCTGCTAACAACATCTCTTGATGCTAAATCTTTTGCATTTGGAGCATACCTTTCCATAAATCTTTCACCTTTAGAATTTGTAAGATAACCCCCTTCTCCTCGCGCACCTTCTGTTATTAAGGTACCGTGGCCATAAATTCCTGTTGGGTGAAATTGAACAAACTCCATATCCTGAAGCGGCAATCCAGCTCTTAAAACCATTGCATTACCATCACCAGTGCAAGTATGTGCTGATGTTGCTGAATAATAAACTTTTCCATAACCACCTGTAGCAATAATTACTGAATGAGCTCTAAATCTATGAATTGTTCCATCATTCAAATTCCAAGCAATTAGACCTTTGCATTCTCCATTCTTCATCAACAAATCTAATGCAAAATATTCTATAAAAAATTCTGTATTATGCTTTAACGCTTGTCCATATAATGTGTGTAAAATAGCATGTCCTGTTCTATCGGCTGCTGCACAAGTTCTTTGAACTATTCCGTTCCCATAATTTTTCGTCATTCCACCAAATGGTCTTTGATAAATTTTTCCCTCTTCAGTTCTACTAAATGGAACTCCATATTTCTCTAATTCTAAAACTGCTTTAGGTGCTTCTTTACATAGATATTCAATACTATCTTGATCACCTAACCAATCTGCACCTTTGACAGTGTCATACATGTGCCATCTCCAATCATCTTCTCCCATGTTTCCAAGTGCTGCTGATATTCCACCTTGCGCAGCTGATGTATGGCTTCTGGTTGGAAATACTTTTGAGATACAAGCTGTTTTTAAGCCAGCTTCGCTAAGCCCTACTGCCGCTCTCAAACCTGATCCACCTGCTCCAAGTACAACAACATCGTACTCATGGTCTATAATATTATATGCTTTCATGTATTTAAGTTTAAAATTACAATTATTGTAATTACTGGAATTATTATAGCAAAAAAATTTAGGACTTTGTTTGCGGCATTTTTGATTTTTTTATCGTTAATATAGTCTTCAAAAACCTCACTTATAGTTAAAGCTGAAAAAAAATAAGCAATAACTAAAAATAACCCAATTAAGAATTTAGATGGTTGTGTTGTTAAAAAATTTACTATTTCCAAATAACTTTTATCATAAATATTCACTAAGTTTATAATAAACCAAAGCATTAAAGGTAATAAGATTGCAGAACTAATTTTCAAAAATAACCATTTTTTTGTTACTGGCAGCATTATATTAATCCTCTGCCAATTGAATAAATTAGGATAGTCAGAATAATCGAACCAAAAATAACTACCAAACCTGTAATTTTTGTTGTTTGTAATTCAAATCCATAACCCAAATCCATTATCAAGTGTCTTACTTCACTTAACATTTGAAAACTAAATGACCAAGTTACTCCAATTAAAATAAATTTACCTAAAAAAGTTTCTAAAAAAATTTTTATAATTTGATAATTACTTTCTCCTAGAAGCATTAATGCAAACCAAATACAAATTAATGTGATTGCAAAAAAATTAATTATTCCTGTAATTCTATGTGAAATAGATACTAATGAAGAAATATGCCATTTATAAATCTGTATATGTGGTGATAAAGGTCTATTTTCCATATTTTATTTTGAATTAATAACTGTTTCAGCAATTTCAACAGAATTAAGTGCAGCACCTCTCAATAGGTTGTCTGATACAATCCACAAATTTAATGAATTTTTTTTTGTTTTGTCTTCCCTAATTCTAGATATAAATGTCTCATCACTTCCTGCTGCTTCAAATGGTGTGCTATAACCTCCATTTTCTCTTCTATCGATAACCTCACAGCCATCTGCTTTACTTAAAACATCTCTCACTTTTTCTAAAGTATATGGTTTTTCAAATTCTATATTTACAGACTCAGAGTGAGATACTAAAACAGGAATTCTTACACATGTAGCTGTAAGTTCAATTGACTCATCTAAGATTTTTTTTGTTTCATTTGTCATTTTTAATTCTTCTTTTGTATATCCATCATCAGCAAAAAAGTCGATATGTGGAATAACATTAAAAGCGATTTGTTTAGTAAAATTTTTTGACTCTATTTTTTTTCCATCTAAATATTGTTTAGTTTGATCAATTAATTCGTCCATTGGACTTTTGCCGCCACCTGAAACAGATTGGTAAGTTGAAACTACAACTCTTTTAATTTTGAATAAATTATGTAGTGGTTTAAGCACTATAACAAGTTGTGCTGTAGAACAATTTGGATTGGCAATAATATTTTTTTTCATATTTTTAATTTCTGCTGCATTAACTTGTGGAACGATCAATGGAACATCAGGATCCATCCTAAAAAAACTTGAATTATCTATTACAATTGTGTGCTTGGCAGCCTTTTCTGCAAATTTTTCAGCAATCTTTCCTCCTGCTGCAAAAAAAGTTATATCTGCTTTTGAAAAATCATATTTCTCTAAATTTTCAATAACATACTCTTTATCTCTAAAAGAGATTTTTTTTCCTGCACTTTTTTCTGAGGCAACTAAATATAGATTATCAAACTTGAAGTTTTTTTTATCAAAAACTTCAAGAGTCTTTCTACCCACATTACCTGTTGCACCTACTATAGCTATGTTCATATTTAGAGTTTTATACTAAATAAAAGGTAAATCGCAAACTTTACCCACACAAATTTCACCATTTATCTTAGCTTTTATATCCTGATCAACGTTCCAGTGAGGTTTTTTCATCATAGCAATACCAATAACTTTTTTAAAATGTGGTGAATAGCAAGCTGATCTCAATTCTCCAATTATATTATTTTTTTGATCACTTAATTCTAATGATCCAGTAATACTTATTTTATCTATATCAAGCATTACTCCCATTAATTTTTTTTTAATTCCCTTAGATTTAATTTTTTTTAATTTCTCTTTACCTAAAAAATTAACTTCACTTTCTATGTTAATATATTTATCAAATCCACATTCATATGGATTATCTCCATTATCGATATCATTTCCATACGATAATAATCCACTTTCAATACGCTCTATTAAATTTGGACAACCTGGTTTGATATTAAATTCTTTTCCAATTTCAAAAAGATGATCATATAATTTTAATCCAGAAACATTATGCTCAACATAAATTTCATAGCCACCTTGTTTAGACCAACCAGATCTTGCAATTAAATGTTTATCACCACCAAATTCAAAATAATCAAAACCAAAGAATTTTAAATTAACTATCTTATCTCCAAAAACTTTTTCCATTAATTCAAATGATTTTGGACCTTGTATGGCCATTATATCAACATCAGGTTCAAAAATCTTTACGTCAAATTTATTTCCAATAGCTAATCCTTTTGCAAATAATATTACATCTGAGTCAGCAAGAGAAACCCACCATTTATTTTCATTTAATCTAAGTACAACTGGATCATTAATCAGACCTGCGTTATCATCAATTATTGGACAATAATAACATCTTCCATCTTTAGATTTAGATAAATCTCTACAAGTCATCAACTGAACTAATTTCGCTGAGTCTTTACCAGAAATTTCTACCTGTCTTTCAGCAGCTACATCCCAAATTTGAACATACTGTTTTAAGTGATGGTATGAGTCCTCAATTGAACCAAACGCAGCAGGAAGCAACATATGATTATATATTGTATAAGCCGTAACCCCTTGTTTTTCTATTCTAGAGGTATAAGGAGTGCCTCTCAGCCTTCTTGATTTTGCAATTGAAAAACTTTTCATTTTTTTAAAAATTCTAAAACCTTGTCTCTCATTTCGAATGCTTTTTCAATCATAATCATATGACCACAACCATCAATTATATGTGTTGTTGAATTTTTAATTAAACTAGAAAACTTTTTACCTGATTCTAGATTTACCATTTTGTCTAATGATCCAAATATCAACAAAGAGGGACAGTCTATTAATCTAGCAGCATGAGAGCCGTTAGTATAATTATTACATGCAATTAAATCGACTGCTAATATTTCTCTAATATCTCTTGGTGACTGTATTATTTTCTCCACTGGATTACCTCCTATAAATTTTTTGGAACCTTCATAGCCCCACTTCATCATCAATTTAACAGCATCGGAGTCCCCATTTTTTGCTAAATCGATTAGATCTGGATGAACTGGCATTCTATTTGAACCACCAATAAAAACTAATTTTTTTAATCTATTTTTATATTTAGATGCATATTCAAGTATCTCTAAACATCCTTGAGAGTGCCCAACAATAAATAGTTGTTTTAAATTTAATTTTACAAATACTTGCTCTAACCAATCAGCAATTTTTTCAATACTATCTAAGCAAGGTCCATCTGAATTACCATGCCCAGGTAAGTCAATAGATAAAACATTAAAATTTTTGTTAGAAAAAAATTGTTCAGTTAATGACCAAACTATGTTTGAAAGACCACTTCCATGAAGAAAAACTAATGTTTGTTTATTTGGATCTATTCCCTGTCCAGCATCTGATGCATGAATATTTTTATTTTCTATTTGAAAAATCAAAAGTTACCTAAACTTGTTTTCTGAGTTCAAATTTTTGTATTTTGCCTGTTGAAGTTTTTGGTAACTCACAAAAAACAACCTTTTTTGGAACTTTAAAACCTGCTAAAGTTTCTTTACAAAAATCAATTAATTCTTTCTCGCTAACTGGTTTGTCTTTAACAGCTTCTATAAATGCACATGGCACCTCGCCCCATTTTTCGTCTGGTTTTGCAACAACCGCAGCAATCGAAACAGATGGGTGTTTGGATAAAGTATTTTCAATTTCAATTGAAGAAATATTTTCTCCTCCAGAAATAATTATATCTTTTGATCTATCTTGTATTTTAATATAGCCATCAGAATGCATTACAGCTAAATCACCACTATGAAACCAACCGTCTTTCATGGCTTTTTCGGTAGCCTCTTTATCTTTGAAATATCCCTTCATTACGACATTTCCTCTAATCATAATTTCGCCGATTGTCTTTCCGTCTCTAGGAACTTCTTTCATTGTCTCAGGGTCTAAAACAACTACACCTTCCGTATTAGGGTACTTTACACCTTGTCTTGCTTTAATCTCGTTTTGTTTTTCTTCATCAAAATTATTCCACTCATCATTCCAGGCACACTGAGTTACATGCCCATAAGTTTCTGTTAAACCATATACATGCATTACTTCAAATCCGAGAGCTCTCATTTTTTTAAAAATTATACTTGGTGGAGGAGCGCCAGCAGTTAAAACATAAACTTTTTGTTTTAATTTTTTCTTATCACTTTCTGGGGCTCCAGTAATCATATTCAATACTATTGGAGCACCACCAAAATGAGTAATTTCATATTTATCAATAAGTTCAAAAATTTTTTTAATGTCTATATTTCTTAAACATATTGTTCTTCCATTTAGCATCGGTACAGTCCATGGATAACACCAACCATTGCAATGGAACATAGGAACAACTGTTAAAAAATTTAATCTATTTGGCATGTTCCAAGCTACTGAACTTCCTGTAGACATTAAATATGCTCCCCTATGATGATAGACGACACCTTTGGGATTTCCTGTAGTGCCTGATGTATAACTTAGTGATATAGCCTGCCACTCATCTTTAGGCATTTGCCATTGATAATTTTCATCACCTGTATTTAAAAAACTTTCATATTCTAAATCACCAATTTTTTCCAATTTTGATTGGTCAGCATATTTATCGTTTATGTCAATAATAGTTATTTTTTTATTAAGAGTTTTTAATGCTTTTTTTACTTCTCCATGGAGTTGTCTATCAACAACTAAGACTTTTGCTTCGCTGTGATCTAAAATATAGCAAATTGTTTTGGCATCTAATCTTATATTGATAGTATTAAGAACTGCACCAGTCATAGGTACAGAGTAGTGTGCTTCAAAAATCTCTGGTGTATTGAAGGCTAAGAATGAAACTGTGTCACCTTTTTTAATACCTATTTTTGTCAATGCACTAGCAAATTTTACAACTCTTTTATAAACTTCAGCCCAGGTATAATTTCTTTCCTCATAAATTATAGCCTCATAATTTGGGTAAATTTCTTTTGCTCTTTTTAAAAAAGTTAATGGAGTGAGAGGTACGTGATTTGCTTTATTTTTATCTAAATTTGTGTCGTAATGGCTCATTAATTAAACTTAAAATTCATTATATTTGAGCTTCCTGAGATTGCTGATTTGTAGTGATACTCAGCCCGAGGTAATACCTTATCAAAGTAAAATTTAGCAGTGTTTATTTTATCACTATAAAATTCTTTATTTGTATCAAAATCATTAAAACTAACCTCTAATATTTTAATCCAAGCATAAGCAATTGAAACATAACCTAAACTTTTTAAATAATCATTTGCTGCAGCGCTAACATCATCCTTTTCGATTTTGTTTTTATCGTTTATCCAGTCTGTGAATTTAGACAAAATATCTAGGTAATGGTTTAACTCTTTAGAAAATGTTTTTACTTTTTCATTTTTGCTCTCACATTCAGATTTAATCATTTCCAAAAACTTATTTATAACATCACCGTTTTTGTTGGATAATTTTCTAAATACTAAATCTGCAGCCTGTACAGAATTTGTTCCTTCATAAATTGGGGTAATACGATTATCTCGATATAATTGTTCAATACCTTGGTCTTTAGTATATCCGTATCCTCCATGTATCTGCATTGCATCGTTGGTAATTTCCATAGCTAAATCTGTAAAAAGAGATTTAACTACTGGCGTCATTAATGAAACATAATCTAAAGCAGCTTGTTTAATTTTTTCGTCTGGATGATAAAGACTTACTTCTGTTTGTTGAGAAAGCCAAAAACATAGTGCTCTTTCACCCTCAATTATTGACTTCATATTAAGTAAAGTTCTTCTAATGTCTGCGTGATCAATTATAAAATCTGCACCATTATTAGATTTTGAATTATTTGTTTTTCCTTGCTTTCTTTCTTTTGCGTAAGAAAGTGAGTTTTGATAAGCAATTTCAGAAATACCTAAACCTTGA
This sequence comes from uncultured Pelagibacteraceae bacterium, assembly GCA_902522385.1. GTDB lineage: Bacteria > Pseudomonadota > Alphaproteobacteria > Pelagibacterales > Pelagibacteraceae > Pelagibacter. The sequence continues at coordinate 39,504 of CABYVK010000010.1, read as the reverse complement.
ATGCCTACAACAATTCTCTCTAAATTCATCATTGTGAACATTGCACTTAGACCTTTATCTTTATTACCAATCATATAACCAGTTGCGTCATCAAAATTTAAAACACAAGTTGCAGAACCTTTAATACCCATCTTACTTTCAATTGATCCAGTTGAAATTCCATTTCTTGGACCAATACTACCATCCTGGTTTACAATATATTTTGGAACTAAAAATAAACTAATTCCTTTAGTACCAGCTGGAGAATCTGGTGATCTTGCCAAAACTAAGTGAATAATATTTTCAGTTAAATCATGGTCTCCTGAAGTTATGAATATTTTTTGACCACTGATTTTATAAGTATCATCTGATTGTCTAATGGCTTTAGTTTTTAACAAGCCAAGGTCAGTACCACAGACTGGTTCTGTTAAACACATTGTACCACTCCACTTACCTTCAACAATCTTTGGTAAATATTTATTTTTTATTTCATCAGAGGCATGATGATTGATACAATTATAAGCACCAATACTTAGTTCACTATATAATTTAAATGATAAGCTTGCTGAAGATAGCATTTCATCAAAAAATGCACTTACTGTTTTTGGCATTCCTTGACCACCATATTTTGGATCGCAAGACAATGAAGTCCAACCATCCTCGATATACTTTTGATACGCTTCTTTGTAGCCTGGGGGTGTTCTGACAACGCCATTTTCTAAAACTGCTGGATTTTCATCTCCTGATTTGGCAAGAGGTAAAATTAAATTTTGATTTATCTTAGCTGCTTCCTCTAAAATATCTTTCACTAGATCTGAACTAACTTCATTGTATTTTTCCAGTTCATTATAGTTTTTATTATCTCTAAGTTTTTCAAAGAGAAACATCATGTCTTTTACTGGAGCTGTATAACTTGGCATATTTAAACCTTAAAATAATTCTAGTTTTATTGCAATTTTGAAATTATCGCATCACCCATTGCTGAAGTAGACGTTTCTTTCATACCATCTGACATTATATCTTTTGTTCTTAAACCATCATTTAGAACATCTTGAACTGCCTTTTCTAAAACATCTGCTTCTTTGTCAAGATCTAAAGAGTACCTTAAAGCCATAGCAAAACTTAAAATAGAAGCAATTGGATTTGCAATACCTTGTCCAGCTATATCAGGAGCTGATCCATGTATTGGCTCATACATTGCTCTCATCTCACCATCTTTATTTTTTGCACCCAAGGACGCTGACGGTAAAAGTCCTAAAGATCCAGTTAGCATCGAAGCTTGATCAGACAGCATATCCCCAAATAAATTATCAGTTACAATTACATCAAATTGTTTTGGGTTTCTTAAAAGTTGCATTGCACAGTTATCTGCTAACATATGGCTTAATTCTACATCTTTATATTCTTTATTATGTAGCTCTTGAACCTCTTCTTTCCATAATTGTCCGGCTTCCATTACATTTGACTTTTCACATGATGTAACTTTGTTAGATCTTTTTCTAGCTAAATCAAAAGCAACTTTAGCTACTCTTGTAATTTCGCTAGTTGTATATGTATGAGTATTAATTCCTTTTCTTTCACCATTTTCAATTGGCTTTATTCCTCTAGGCTCACCAAAATATATGCCACCTGTTAACTCTCTCACTATCATTATATCTAAACCTGAAACTACTTCTGGTTTGAGTGTTGAAGCACTTACCAATTGTTCAAAACAAATTGCAGGTCTTAAATTTGCAAATAATTTTAATTCCTTTCTAAGTTTTAATAATGCTCTTTCAGGTTTTTTTGAAAATTCTAAACCGTCCCATGTAGGGCCACCTACTGCCCCTAACATAATTACCTCACTCTCTAAAGCTTTATAAAATACTTCATCAGTAATTGGAGTGCCATGTTTATCATAAGAACAACCACCTACAAGCTCTTGATCTATTTCAAAATCTAATGATTTTTTATCATTAAACCAGTTTATAATTTTTTTTACTTCAGCAATAACTTCTGGACCGATACCATCACCAGGTAATAATAATATTTTTCTTTTTTTTACTTTAATCATTAAACACCCAAGGTTTTTTGTTTTTTAGATTATTTTCAAATTTTTCTATTTTTTCTGATTTTTTTAATGATAAAGCAATATCATCCAGTCCCTCAAGCAAGCACTTCTTTTTAAACGGATCAATCTCAAACTTTAGCTCATTATTTCCATAAACTATTTTTTCCTCACTTAAATCAATATAGATTTCTTCTTTTCTATTTGCATAATCAGACAGCTCTTTTATTTTTTCTTCTTCAAGGATTATAGGTAAAATCCCATTTTTAAAACAATTGCTATAAAAAATATCTGCATAACTTGAGCTTATTACACAAGTAATACCAAAATCTAAAAGTGCCCAAGGAGCATGTTCTCTTGATGATCCACATCCAAAATTTTTTCCTGCAATTAAAATTTTTGATTGTTTATAAGGATCATTGTTTAACACAAAATCGTTGATTTCTTTTCCTTGGTCGTCATATCGCATTTCAAAAAACAAATTTTTTCCAAGTCCTGTTCTTTTTATTGTTTTTAAAAATTGTTTTGGAATTATCATATCCGTATCAATATTAACTATTGGAAGATAAGCCGGAATACTCTTTAATTTATTAAATTTTTGCATTTAATTTTCATACTTTCTTACATCATCAAGATTGCCTGATATAGCGGCAGCAGCTGCCATCCCAGGACTAACTAAATGTGTTCTTCCACCTCGTCCTTGTCTGCCTTCAAAATTTCTGTTTGATGTAGAAGCACATCTTTCTCCAGGTTTTAATTTATCGGCATTCATCGCTAAACACATAGAACAACCGGGCTCTCTCCATTCGAAGCCTGAGCTAACAAAAATTTTATCTAATCCTTCTTGTTCTGCTTGCTCTTTTACTAAACCAGAGCCTGGAACCACAATAGCATTTACATGTGAGGAAATTTTTTTATCCTTTAAAATTTTTGCTGCTTCTCTTAAATCTTCAATTCTGCCATTAGTACAACTACCAATAAATACCTTATCTATTTTTATATCTGTAGCTGCCATGTCAGGCTTTAAACCCATATAGTTAAGAGCTCTTTCAATTGAGTTCTTTTTATCCTGATCCGACTCATTGTCAGGATTAGGAACTTTTCCATCAATTGTAATTACATCTTGAGGTGATGTGCCCCATGTAATCATAGGTAAAATTTCATCTGCATTTAAACTAATTTCTTTATCAAAACTTGCACCAGTATCTGTTTTTAAAGTTTGCCAATAATTTACAGCTTTCTCCCAATTTTCATCTTTTGGAGACATTGGTTTCCCTTTTAAATATTCAAAAATTTTTTCATCAGGTGCAATTAATCCTGCTCTTGCACCACCTTCAATTGTCATATTACAGATTGTCATTCTTTGCTCGACTGTTAAAGATCTAATTAAATCTCCAGCATATTCTACAACACATCCTGTTCCACCAGCAGTACCAATTTTTCCAATTATTTGAAGTATTACATCTTTAGAAGTAACACCTAGAGGAAGTTCACCATTTACATTAATCCTAAAATTATTAGCCTTCTTTTGAACTAATGTTTGAGTAGCTAACACGTGCTCAACCTCTGAAGTTCCTATTCCAAATGCTAAAGCACCAAACGCTCCATGTGTAGCTGTATGACTGTCTCCACAGACAATAACTGTACCTGGCTGAGTAAAACCTTGCTCTGGTCCAATTATATGAACGATACCCTGTCTATTATCATCCATACCAAATAATTGTACACCAAATTCTTTACAATTTGCTTCTAATGTATCAACTTGAATTTTTGACTCCTGATCAGAAATACCTTTTGTTCTATCGGTAGTTGGAACGTTATGATCTGCAACTGCTAAAGTTAAATTTGGATGTCTCACTTTCCTTTTAGAATTTCGTAGTCCCTCAAAAGCTTGTGGACTTGTTACTTCATGAATTAAATGTCTATCTACAAAAAGTAAGGATGTACCATCTTCCTGTTGATCGACTAAATGATCGTTCCAAATTTTATCGTAAAGTGTTGTAGACATTGAAAAAAAAATTATTTTTTTTCTTTAGGGCTTTCTAATTTTTGTTCTGCTTTAGAAGCCTCTTCTGCTTTAGGTGCTTCTTCCTTAGGAGCTTCTACTGATGCAGCTGCTTCTGCTTTAGGTGCTTCTTCCTTAGGAGCTTCTGTTGCTGGAGCTACATTTTCCTCTGTAACTGTCTGTGGTTTTACATCGATATCAATTCCAATTTTTTTTCTAATTTTTTCTGCAATTCTTGCTGATTTACCAGTTCGGTCTCTTAGATAATAAAGTTTAGCTCTTCTAACTTTACCAGATCTTATTACTTTGATTGAGTCAATTAATGTTCCAAATAAAGGAAAAGTTCTCTCAACACCTTCACCAAAAGAAATTTTTCTGACTGTAAAAGACGAGTTTAGATCTCTACTTTTCTTAGCAATACATACTCCCTCAAAATACTGAATTCTTTCCTTTTTACCCTCTGTAATTCTCACACCAACTTTAACAACATCACCAGGATAAAATTCAGGAATTTTTTTCTCTGAAAGTATTTTTTTTACGTTATGCTGATTTATTTCTTCAATTGTTTTCATGTTAATATTTATCAAGTTAATTCTTCTTATATTTTTCCCATAAATCTGGTCTTCGGTCGCGTGTTATAGCCTCTGATTGAGATAAACGCCAGTGTTTAATTTTATTATGATCCCCTGATAATAGTACATCTGGCACAGCTTTTTCCTCCCAAATCTGAGGTTTTGTATATTGAGGATACTCTAGAAGGCCATTTTCAAAGGTTTCATCTAATTTAGAGTTTTCATTTCCCAAAACACCTGGCAGTAATCTTAAAATACTATCTATCAATACATATGCTGCTGACTCCCCGCCAGATAAGACATAATCTCCAATACTAACTTCTTCAATGTTTCTTGTTGAAAGTATTCTCTCATCTACACCCTCGAAGTGACCACAAATTATAGACAGAGATTTTTCATTAGCTAATTCTTTGGCTAAATTTTGATCAAATTTTTTTCCTTTTGGTGACAAATATAAAATTCTTTCTTTCTCATTTCTATTTTCATCTAAAGACTTTGCAAGAACATCTGCTTTTAACAACATTCCTGAGCCACCTCCATATGGTGTATCATCTACAGTTTTATGTTTGTCATCAGCTGAGTCTCTTATATTTACAACTTTAAGTTTCCACAAATCACTAGATAAAGCTTTTCCATAAAGTCCTCTAGATAAAGGACCAGGAAAAACTTCTGGATAAAGGGTAAATACTTGAGCTTGCCACATAAATAATTTTTAGATTATTTTTTTTCCTCAGTTGGAGCTGCTTCTGCTTTAGGAGCTTCTTCTTTAGGAGCTTCTTCTGCTTTAGGAGCTTCTGCTTTAGGAGCTTCTTCTTTAGGAGCTGCTTCTGCTTTAGGAGCTTCTTCTGCTTTAGGAGCTTCTTCTTTAGGAGCTTCTTCTTTAGGAGCTGCTTTATTATCCTCTTCTTTTTTATTTCTCTCTTTTTTTGGTACTGCTTTAATTGGATTATTTCCATTAGCAGGCATAGGCATTAATTCGTTCTCACCTAAAATTCTTGCTACTCTAGTTGTTGGTTTAGCGCCTTGACCAAGCCAATATTTTATTCTCTCAGCTTCTAGGCCCACTCTTTCTTTTTTCTCTTTTGGTAATAAAGGGTTAAAGAAACCAACCTTCTCTATAAATCTTCCATCTCTTGCAAAACGACTGTCGGCAACAACAACCTTATAAACAGGACGTTTTTTTGTTCCACCTCTTGATAATCTTAATTTTAACATTTGTTCTCCTTTTTTTACTTTAATTGGTTAAATAGCTCTGGCGGTATACCTTTATCAGACATACCTTTCAGATTTCCTTTTGACATCTTTTTCATCATTTCAGACATCATTTTAAACTGCTTAAGCAATTTATTGATAGTGGCTGGATCTGTGCCAGAGCCATTAGCAATTCTTTTTTTTCTAGAACCATCTATTATTTTTGGGTTCTCTCTTTCTTTTTTTGTCATTGATAAAATAATAGCTTCATTTTTAGTAATTACACTTTCATCAATTCCTGCTGAATCCATTTGCGATTTAATTTTAGAAACTCCTGGCATAAAAGACATAATTCCTTCAATGCCACCCATTTTTTTCATCTGTCTTAATTGAGACAAATAATCTTCCATAGAAAATTGACCTTTTTTTAAATTTTCCTCTGCTTTTTTAATATTCTCTTCACCTAAATCTTGAGCCGCCTTTTCTACAAGGGATACGATATCCCCCATACCAAGTATTCTGTTTGCAATTCTATCTGGATGGAACACTTCAAGATTATCTATTTTTTCTCCTATCCCTAAAAATTTAATTGGAACGTTTGAAACATATTTCATGCTCACTGCGGCACCACCTCTTGCATCACCATCAGCCCTAGTTAAAATTATTCCAGATAAATTAACTGTATTTTTAAATTCTTTTGCCACTGAGGCTGCAACCTGACCTGTTAAAGAGTCTGCAACTAAGAAAGTTTCTGTTGGATTAATGACAGCTTCAATTTGCTTAATCTCACTCATCATTTGTAAATCGATTTGAGTTCTACCAGCAGTATCAAATAAAATTATTTCAGCTCCATTTAAATTAGCAGCACTTATTGCTCTTCTACAAATATCAGCAGGTTGCTGACCTTCTATAATAGGTAAAGTTAAAATATTATTTTGTTCTCCTAAAGATCTAAGTTGTTCTTGTGCAGCTGGTCTGTAAATATCTAGACTGACCATCATTACTTTTTTCTTTTTATTATTTTCTAAAAATTTTGCTAATTTTGCTGTTGTTGTTGTTTTTCCAGAACCTTGTAACCCAACTAACATCATTGGCACAGGCGGTACTGCGTTTAAGTTTACCTCATTATTTGTTGCACCTAATAAGTCTACAAGCTCATCATAAACAATTTTAACAACCATATCCCCAGGAGAGGTAGACCTTATTATCTCTTGGCCTAATGCTTTTGGCTTAACTTTTTCAATAAAATCTTTTGCAACATCCAAAGAGACATCTGCTTCAAGTAAGGCCTGCCTAATGCCTCTTAAACCTTCATCTACTTGAGCTTCATCAAGTGAAGGTGCCTTTTTCAGAGAAGAAAAAATTTCTTCAAATTTATTTGTTAAATTTTCAAACATATTTATTACGCATAGCAGTAACTCACTAGTGGGCGAACCCTCGCTGACTAGTGTCGATCTCTTTGTTTCCAAAGACACCGCAAAGTTAATGTTTTTGCGGAAACGGCAACAACCTATAATAGAGGTTCAAAAAGTCAATAAATAAGTTAAATATCTATATATGGATATTAAAGCTTTTAAAATGGACGGTTTAGGTAATGATTTTGTCATCATAGATAATAGGCAAACAATTACAAATTTAACGAAAGAGCAAATAATAAAGATTTGTGACAGAAAATTTATTGGTTGTGACCAACTAATATTGATTAAAAAAAACGATATTTCAGATGCTTCGCTAGAATTTTATAATTCAGACGGAGGAATGTCTGGTGCGTGTGGAAATGGTACACGATGTATTGCTGATTTATTAGGCAAGGAAAATAACAAAAAAGAAATTGTACTAACAACTTTATCTGGCAAATTAAAATCTAATATTGTTGGAGAAAAAATGGTTTCTACAGAAATAGGTGTTGCAAAAACAAAATGGGATGAGATTCCATTGTCTAAAGAGTTAAATACAAATAATTTAGGAATTAAAATTATTGACAAAAATAATAACGAATTTTCTGGTGGAACTGCTGTAAATGTTGGAAACCCACATGTAGTTTTTTTTGTTGATAATAACGAAAATTTTGAAATTGAAAAAATTGGACCAGAAGTTGAAAACCATTCTTTATTCCCAGAAAAATGTAATATTACTTTAGCAACTGTTGTTAACAAAGAATTGATTAAAGTTAGAGTGTGGGAAAGAGGAGCTGGACTTACTAAAGCATGTGGTACAGCAGCTTGTGCAACAGCTTTTGCTGCAAAACAAAACGGACTGGTAAATGATAAAGTGGATATTGAATTTTCTACAGGTAGATTGACAATTTCAATTGATGAAAACAATAGTATTCATATGAAAGGACCAGTTTCAGATATCGAGGAGATAAATTTTAAAATTTAATGGGAATTTTTGAAAAATTTAAATCAGGTTTTAAAAAAAGTGCCTCAGCTTTTACAACGGGTTTAAGAGATATAGTTGTAAAAAAAGAGATTGATGACAAAACATTAGACAAAATTGAAGATTACTTAATTCAATCCGATGTTGGTATTGTTTCTGCTTCAGAAATAAGAGAAATAATTTCTCAAACAAAAATTGATCCCAATAAAGATTTAACTGACGAAATAAATAATATTTTAAAAAATTATATTATTTCAATTATGAAACCTTTAGAAAATATTGAATTCTTCAAAAAAAAAGAAAAATTAAATGCAACATTAATTTCAGGTGTTAATGGTGTTGGAAAGACAACTACTATTGGAAAAATAAGCAAAATATTAAAGGGTAATGGAAATAAAGTAATGTTAGCTGCATCAGATACTTTTAGAGCAGCAGCTATAGAACAACTAGAAAATTGGGCAAACAAAGTTGATGTTCAAATTACAAAATCATCTCAAGGTTCAGATCCTGCATCAGTTGCTTACAAAGCTATTGATGAAGCATTAAACAATAATTTCGACCAAGTTTTAATTGATACAGCTGGAAGATTACAAAATAAAAAAAATTTGATGGAGGAATATAAAAAAATTGCAAACGTGGCTAAAAAAATTGATCCTGATGCTCCACATGATGTTATTTTAGTATTGGACGCAACTTCGGGGCAAAATGTTATTAATCAAGTTGAAGAATTTAATAAAATTATTCCAATAACTGGTCTCATTATGACAAAATTAGATGGCACAGCAAAAGGAGGTATTCTTCTAGCTGTTGCTAAGAAATATAAACTACCAATTATTGCACTTGGATTAGGTGAAAAAGAAGATGATTTACAAATTTTTGAAGCTGAAAAATTTGCAGAAGCATTTACTCAAATTAATTAATTAAGGTACTGGAAATTAGAGGTTTATAAAAACTACATTTATAATGTTCTTTAAATTCATAGTGTCCACAATTTTTAGCTATCGAAGAAATAATAAAATCAAATTTTCCATTTACAGGATAAAGCTCTAACTTTTTTTCAACAATATCAAATTTAAAATTAGCTTTTAGACTTTTTACAGCACTAATCATCACCAGAGTTTTGTTATCTTTTAAAAGATAATATGCAAAATCATCTGGAAAAACTGGAAAATCATACTCTTGCAAAAAATATTTTGCTGTTTTGGGAAACCATTCATAAGAAATTAATGGCAAAGACTCTTTCGTTTTGTAGTTATAAATATAAAGATCTTTTGGAAAATCATTAATATAATTTGAATTTTCTCCTCGAGCCAAGACAGCTTTTTCACGGGTTTTAAAATATAATGAAAAATTTTCATCGTGCGAATTCATTTGATCAATATGAAAAAGGCTGTCTACAGATGCTAAATTTTCTTTGGCATTTGATAAATTATTTAAAGAAAAAAGAACAATAAAAAATAAGAAAAAATTTTTCATAGATTAATTTAAAAAAAAAATTTGAATTATCTTTGTTTAGATTATGGCTTAATTTAAACTATCAACAAACGATTTTAGGGCTAATACAAGTTTATCATCATATTCCATCATATGATCGTCATATTTTGTAAAATATGAATATTTAGGTTCACTTGCTAAATTAAAAATTTTTTTACCCATCCAAAATGGAACTATTTGGTCAGCCTCACCATGCATTACTAATACTGGAATATTAATATTTTTAATTTTTTCATTATTTTCATACTTATCTTTTAAAATTAAACCAACTGGAATATATGGATAAAAATTTTTCGCAGCCTCTATCATTGATGTGAAGGGCGTTTCTAAGATTAATCCTGCAAAATTTTTATTCTGAGTAATTTCGGTCGCAATGCCAGTTCCTAATGACTCTCCATAAATAATTATATCTTCTTCTTTTAGACCTTTTTCTTTAAGCCAGTTTATTGCACTAGCACCATCTGTATAAAGACCCTCCTCACTTGGTTTTCCTTTATTGCCGCTAAACCCTCTCCACGCAATAATTAAAAAATTAACATCCATATCTTTAAAATGATTTAATTTATGGATTCTGTTTTCAAGTGTCCCTGCATTTCCGTGAAAATAAACTATTGTTTTATAACAATTTAAATTTTTATTATGAAACCAGCCTAAAAGATTAATATTATCTGTTGTTTTGATAGTAACTTTTTCAATGTTAACTTCTAAATTATCTCCAGAATAATTATTCTCATCAGGATGATACATTAAATTTCTTTGAAAAAAGAATAAGAAAATTAAAACGATTAAGTAAATAGCAACAATACCAATAAATAATTCCAAAAAAAAATTCCTACGTTTTATTTTCATATTTTTTTTTGTTTAATATTAAAAAAAATATATAAGAAATAATACTTAAGATTAAGAAAACTGAAAAAGCTGATTTAAAAGCAAATATTTCTGTATGACCCATATTTTTAACAATATCTATTACAAAGCCCATTAGCCATTGCATTATGAATGTTCCTGCAAATATTAATAAATTGAATGAAGTTAGTGCTTTACCAGCAGAATAACCTGAAAAAGAAAGGCCCACTGCTGGCTGTGTAACTGATAAAAAAATTGAACTTAAAATAAATAAAGTTATGTAAAAAGCTCCAGCTTTTGGACCTAATAAAATTATCACTAACATTACAGAAAAACTAATTGGCAAACCTAATTTAAGTATTCTTTTAGCGCTAAACCCTATTCCTGAAATTTTTGGTAAAAAATAACCCCATAAAAAAAAGGATACCAACATAGTTACATTGATCCAAAATAATCCTGTAGCGCTCTGAAGTGGCGTATAACCAGCAACTCTAGTCATCCATGGGCCTGCCCATAAAGTTTGTATAGCCATTAAGCCCCCATAATTAAATAAACCCATTGGAATTACACTTACAAAAAATCGATTCTTCCAAACTTCTGATAAAGTTCCAGTATTACTTGGCTCTTCTAAAACTTTATTTTTAGTTAAATTCCATTTTGGAATGAAAACTAACATTAAAAAAATACTAATTAAAATTAAGATAGCGATACCACCAAATATCCATCTCCAACCGAAACTAGGTAATAAAAGTTGTACAGGCAATGTGGATGACAAAAAACCTAATGATGCAATCATTAGCATCCATGAGTTTGCTCTTTGTTGTTGATTTTCTGCATACCATATTCTGTAACCTGTTAACGGAGCCATCAAACAAGCACTTACACCCACACCAATTAGAATTCGTGAAACTAACAATCCTGAAAAGCTTTCAGCTAAAGCAAATGATCCTGTTCCAATTAATGCAATAAATAAAAAAGAAGAGACAATTTTTTTTGGTCCATATTTATCTAACAAATATCCAAGCGGTATTTGCATACAAGCAAAACCCAAAAAATAACCTCCAGCTAATAATCCTAAATCAGCTGCTAATAAATTAAATTCCGAGGTTAATACTGGTGAAAGTGTTGCGGTAATTGCACGTAACAAACATGATAAAAAATAACCAAATGCAAATACAAAAAAAACAATAATAGCCTGTTTTTTTGGTAAAATATAATTTTCCATTAATTAAAAGTTTAAGGATATATCTCTGTGGACTGAGTTACATCTTGCAACAAATTTAGCTTGTTCTTTAGTTAATCTACTTTGAAGTCTTAGTCCAATATTATGTTTAATTACATCATTATATTTAATTAATTCAGGTAATAAATTTTTATTAGCATCAGCTCTCCACGTGACTTCGGCATTAAAAAGATCAAAAGTCTCTGAACTTGTCTCAAGTAAATTTTGTTCATCTACCTCATCATTATCTATGATAGAAATTAGGTCATCTAATTTATTTGCAAATTCTTCTGTTCCAGAAATTTCTCCAAGCTTTTCAAAAAGATTATCAATTATTGAAATAGATTTTTCAAAATTTTTATTGTCAATAGTAAATTTTAATTCTTTTATTTCTGGGGAAAGTTCTTTTAATTTTTTGTTGTCATTTATAAACAAAACAATTTGATCTAAAGTTTCATAAGCTTCATCTACGTTTTTTCTATATCTCTTTGTTCTTGTGTTTTTTGCTTTATGTAATATTTCAAACTCTCCATTTTTAGTTTTCCAGCTTTCAGGAATTTTATTTTGAAGTTCTTTAATTTCTAGCTCATAATTCTCAATTTTTAATTCTAATTTATTTTTAGCTGATAAATTATCTTCGTCTAAGTTTCTAATTTCAGATTTTAATTTCTTTATTTTTTGGTCAATTTTTCTAACTTTTTTCTGAATTTTTCTTACATCGAAATGAAGATCTTTATAATCTTTTGCAAATAATTCATATTCTTGCTCAGTTTTTTGCAATTTTTTGACTATAGTGAAGGTTCCTAGAGCATTATCAAAATGCTCTTCAAAGATATCTAATTTATCTACTGGAAGATTTGCCGGAGTTAACTTCTGCATATTCTTAATTGCATTTGTAATTGTTTGTTCTTCATTATTATAAATTGCAAACTTATATTCCTGTAAGCAATATTGAAGTTTCGGATTCATTGGTGGTGGAGCTACATTAGATGTTAGATATGTTCTTGCTGGTAAATAATTTACCAATGAAGGATAGAAACCAACAATTCCAAGACCTATCAATTGTAAAACAATAAACGGAACAACTCCTTTCCAAATATTTAAAGTAGTAACAAGCTTTGAAGCTACTCCTTTCAAGTAAAATAAAGCAAATCCAAATGGTGGGGTTAAAAATGAAGTTTGTAAATTTACCCCAATCATAACACCAAGCCAAATTGCACTTACATTCGCACCTGGTTCAGCTAATAATATAGGAGCAATAATAGGTACAACAACCACAGCTATTTCAATAAAATCAAGAAAGAAACCTAATAAAAAGATGACTATCATTACAACAATGAATTGAGTCCAAAATCCTCCTGGTAAATCTTGAAGAAAATCTCTAACTAACTCTTCTCCTCCAAATGCTCTAAATCCAGAGGTTAACATTGCTGCTCCTAATAGAATTATAAATACCATTGAGGTAGTTACACAAGTTTCTACAACAACTTCTTTTAAAACATCATCTATTTTGAATGCTCTCCAGAAGCTCCAAGTAACACTGGCTAAAAATGTAATTGTAAAAAATAAAGCAATTAATATTGCTCCTAGATCTCTAGTGTCAACTGCTTTAACATTTAAATTATAATTTTTAGATAAAAAATAGATTGGAATTATGGATACAATCGCAATTATTATTGGATAGTAAGCGTTCTTTTTACCTTGGTGTAATCGATATCCCGCCATCATTGTTGCACCAATAGCACCTATTGATCCTGCCTGATTTACTGTTGCTATACCCATAAGTATAGAGCCCAAAACTGCAAAGATTAGGGCAAGCGGTGGAATAATAACTAATATAACTTTGATCCAAAATTTAGTATCAAAATTTCCTTTAAATGGAACAGGAGGAGCTGCTTTTGGATTTATTCTTGCATACACAAATATGTAAAGCATATACAAACCAACCAAAACTAATCCTGGTAATAATGCACCTAAAAACATATCTCCAGCTGAAGTAGACCCTACTCTAAATTCTCCAGGCATATTAAATTCGCCAGTTAAAATTTTATAATCAGTCTGACGAATAGTATTTGCAACATCAGCGGCACTTGCCAATTGATCAGCAATAATAATTAAGACAATTGAAGGAGGTATAATTTGACCAAGTGTTCCAGAGGAACAAACAATTCCACTTGCTAGTCTTTTATCATATTTATTATTTAGCATTGTGGGCAAAGAAATTAGTCCCATTGCTATTACTGTTGCTCCAACAATTCCAGTTGTAGCTGCAAGTAATGCACCAACAAAGATAACAGAAATACCAAGCCCTCCAGGAATTGGTCCAAATAGTTGTCCCATGGTAACTAAAAGGTCTTCTGCAATTTTTGATTTTTGCAACATTATTCCCATAAAAATGAATAATGGGATCGCAATTAAGGTATCGGTTTCTACATCCCAATAATTACTCCTAAAATTGGTAATACCAGCGGTTAACCATTCTTTAGGCCCATCAACAGCAAAATAAGCACTAGGGTCTCCTGCAAATAAATAACCAAAAAAAGCAGCTAATGCTATTGAAATTATTGCTGATCCAGGTAATGCAAAAGCTACTGGAAAACCAGATGCTAAAGCTCCAATCATTATGATTACTAGTAAAGCTAAAAATAAATGTTCCATTATTTAATTCTTTAAAAGTTTGTGACTACTACTCATAAAGTAGCTTGTGAATTGAGTTAACATACTTACTGCAAATACTGCTAGGTAAACTGCCATTAAATAAAGTAAATATAATCCGTTAGAACCTTGCTGAGTAATCTCAAATGAAATTACTGGACCATTAATGATACTAGCTTTACCTCCCATACCTAAAAATATTACTATCAAGCATAAAGGAATACCTAAAACGAGAGATCCAATTGCATTCGTCCAAGCCTTCTTTCTCTCACTAAAATTAGCATACAAAACATCGACTCTTACATGACCTTCATGAATTAGTGCATATGCACTTGCAAAAAGATAAAGAGCAGCATACCAAAAACGAACAAGATCTCCTTGAAATGCTTGTTCATATTGAAAAATAAATCTTGATATAACTATCAAGAATTCACTTCCAACTACTAAAACCGCTAACCAAATAAACCCTACAGATTTATTAAAATAACCAATTATAAAAGAGGCTAATATTAAAGGAAAGTGAATATATGTAATTCTGAAAGCAGGTTTTACTAAATTAATTTTAACTTGTTCCCCAAAAATTGGCTCAACCAATTTTTCTACAACCATAAATGAGATTAAAAAATCTACAACCCCAACAATTAATACGGCCCAGAATGAAGATCTTATAACATATGCTGTAATTTTTTTTAGTATCTCTGAATCTGTTTGTAATGATTGATTTAAAGATTTAAAAACAAATATTATAACTGCTACAAAAGATAAAAAATAAAACAAGAATTGAATATACGATAAATTTATCGCTAATCCCTCAAGAGGCTTATTTAATTTTTTAAATCCAAATAATTCATAATGAGAAAAAAGTTTTTTAACTCCTGGCCAATCAAACCAAACTGTTAAGACATTATTTATTAAAAAAATAAATGTTAATGCCAAGATAGAATAACTAAATATTCTTATTAAAATAGATAAGTTTTTTTTCTCAATCATATGACAAAACTTTTAATGATATATAAAAAGAGGGCCCATTTAAGGGCCCTCTAGTATTAATTAGAATTAAATTATACTCCTAATGCTCTATTTCTTTGAGAAATGTAGGGCGAGTCAGACAAGTTTGTCCAAGCACCTATTTCTTTTCGTCCTTTAATAAAGGCATCATGTACTTTCTTAGCAAGAGCACTATGCTGCTGAACTTCATCAAAAACTTCCGCAGCACCTTTAGCAAAAGCGTCATAAACTTTATCATTAAACTTCTCAAGTTTGACACCATTCTCATTTACTAAACGAGCAAGTGCAGCTCCATTTTTAGCATTATACTCAGCCATTGTAGTTGTATCAGCCCAATCACACGCGGTTTTAATAGTTAACTGGTCTGACTTAGTTAGACTTGTAAACCAAGACTTGTTAACTCCACAAGCTAATGTAGATCCTGGCTCGTGCATTCCTGGATAGTAATAGTACTTGGCTGCTTCATAAAACTTGAAAGCCTCATCATTCCAAGGTCCTACCCATTCCGTTGCATCAATTGCACCAGACACAAGGTTTTCATAAATTTGTCCACCTGGAAGTGAAATTGGAGAACCACCAAGTTTTCCAAGTACTTGTCCACCTAAACCAGGCATACGCATTTTTAAACCCTTAATATCATTAGCTGATCTAATTTTTTTGTTAAACCAACCACCCATTTGCACTCCAGTGTTACCAGCAGCAAAACTTTGTGTTCCGAAATCGTCAGTCAATTCATCCCACAGCTCTTGTCCACCAGCAAATTTTAACCAGGCGTTCATTTCAGCATATGTAAAACCAAACGGAACGGCAGTAAAATATCCAAATGCAGGGTGTTTTTTAACCCAGTAGTAATCAGCACCGTGATACATTTGGGAATTGCCTGAAGCAACTTCATCAAACGAGTCAAATGCTTTTACCCTTTCATTAGCAGCATAATAAGTAACTTGAATTCTACCGTCACTCATATCACTCAATCTTTGAGCAAGTCTTTGTGCACCAGTTCCAAGGCCTGGAAAATCTCTTGGCCAAGTAGCTACCATAGAAGCTTCTATTCTCTCTTTGGCAACAGCTGGAGCAGATAAAGATGCTGCTGCAACAGCAGCAACACCAGTTGCAGCTGCAGTTTTAAAGAACTTTCTTCTTGAAGGTGATCTAGAAACCTTCAATGATTTTTTTTCTTTAATCATTAGTATCTCCTCTTCTTTGTTAATTAACTGCACAGATTAAATTACAATTGGACGTTTAAGTCTATACTAAAATTCCTATTGAAAGAATATAATACAATCAGAGGTAGTAAATTTAAGAATTATTAAATTTATTTTTTGTCAAAAAAGGCTTCGTATAACATCATCGATATCGCAAGTATCATCAATATATAAACTGGTAATACATCAAGAAAACCTATCATCATAGATCTTGTAAGTGTTGTTGCTAAACCTAAAAGAAAAAAGATTGCAAAAGAAAGTCCTATTAGTGTTACAAGTTTATTCATTAAATTTTTCGCTTTCCTTTTCAAGCCAACTGGAAACCCCTAAGAAACGATTATCGTCATATCTCTCTCCAATAACTTGAATTCCTAATGGTAAATTATTTTCACCCTGAAGTAAAGGAAGTGAAATACAAGGAGTTCCTAAATAAGACCAAACTTTATTAAAATCTGCTGATCCAGTACTCTTTAGACCTTTTAGGGCAACGCCTGGGCTGGATGGGGATAAAACCCCATGATAATCCTCAAATACTTCTTTATAAGAGTCATAACTTCTTTTCATAAAATCTATTGCTTCAGCATATTCTTTTGCAGTATGTTTTCTTCCATTTGCAATTGCATTTTGCATAATTTTTGAAAGTTTCGATTTATAATTTTTATAATAATCACTAAAATTATTAGCTAAATCACTTTCGTAAATTATTTGATGATATTTATGGATATCTTTAAAATAAGAAGGAGTATCATGGACTTCAATATTTTTTTTAAATGACTTTATAAAATATTCAAAAGCTTCCTTAGATTTTTTGTCAATTGTTTTCCAAAATTCAGTTTTATAAAAAATAAATTTTGGTTCATACAAAGGACCTTTTTTTACAGCATCAACCATATTACTTGAAGAGTAATATACAGTAGCAGGGTCATGGGAATCTTTTTTAATTAACTCTTTAACTAAATAAGCTATGTCCTCGACTGTTTTTCCAAAAACTCCTAAATGATCAAGTTTTTCGGAAGTCTTTAATACTCCATTTCTAGAAATAAGACCAAATGAAGGTTTGTATCCAACAACACCACAATAAGATGCTGGTCTAATTATTGAGCCACCAGTTTGTGATCCAATTGAAAGTGGTGCCATATAAGATGCAATAACTGCAGCAGAACCACTCGATGATCCTCCTGGTGTTCGTGAATAATCGTGTGGATTTTTTGTTTTAGAGGGATTTAAATATGCTAATTCAGTAGTAACTGTTTTACCCATCACAATAGCTCCTGAAGATGTTAATAAATCAACTATTTCTGCATTCTGTGAATAAGATTTACCTTTTCTTATCGGTGTACCACATTCAGTTGGCATATCTAAAGTGCCAACAATATCCTTAACCGCTACAGGAATACCATGCAGCGGACCAGTAGGTTTTCCAGATTTTTTGTAAGCATCCGACTCTTTGGCTTTTTCCAATAACAATTCTTTGTCAAAAAAAGCCCAAGCATTTATATCTTTTTCAAACTTATTAACTCTCTCAATATAAGCTTCACATATTTCGACAGAAGTAATTTGAGAATTTGAAATTTTATTTATTAATTCTTCAACAGAATAATTTACAATTTCATTCATTAAATTAGTTTGCAAATAATTGATCAGGTAACCACAGAGCTATACCTGGAAATAAATACATTAAAACCATTCCAAAAATAACAATTGCTAAGAATGGCATGATGCCTTTGAATACCTCAATTAATTCAACATTTTTAGATTGTACACCTTTTAAGTAATAAGCCGACATGGCCATGGGGGGTGTTAAAAATGATGTTTGTAAATTTAACGCAATTAACATAGCAAAAAAATAAGGGTTAACTCCAAAAAATTCTACTAAAGGTAAAAATATTGGAACAAATATAATTAATATTTCAGTCCACTCTAATGGCCAGCCTAATAAGAAAATTATAATTTGTGTAATTACTAAAAATTGCCAAGGCTGTATATCCATTGATTTAAAAAAATGCTCGAATACTTCATGTCCTCCTAAATATGAAAATACTGACGCAAACGTCCAAGATCCAATAAACAACCACATAATCATTGCTGTAGTTTTTGCGGTTAGAAAGACAGACTCTTTAAAATTTTTCCATTTTAGAGATTTATAAAAGAAAGATAAAACTAATGCTCCAAAAGCTCCAACACCTGCTGCTTCTGCAGGAGTAGCCAAACCAGCAAGAATACTTCCTAATACTAAAATAATTAATGAAAATAATGGTAAGAATGAAACCAAAACTTCTTTTAAGATCACTGATCTTGGAGGGATTTCTTCTTTAGGAGGCTTGGGTGCAACTGATGGATTAAAATAAGCCAAAATAATTGCATATAAAATATATAAACCTGCTAACATTAGACCGGGAAATATTGCTGCTGCAAATAATCTTAATGGAGATAACTGAGCTATTACTGCATAAACAATAAGCATAATACTAGGAGGAATTAAAATTCCTAAACAGCCTCCAGCACATATCACCCCTGATGCAAATTTTTTATCATAACCAGCTTTCACCATTGCAGGCCAGGCGAGCAAACCCATTAAAGTTACAACTGCCCCAATTATTCCCGTTGCAGTAGAGAATAAAGTGCAAGTAACTAAGGCTGCGACTGCCATCGAAGCTGGCAGCGAATGAGATGCAAGTCTTATGGCATAAAACAATCTTGCAACTATACCTGCTCTTTCAACTAAATAGCCCATAAATAAAAATAAAGGTACGGCGGTGAGGACATGGTTATCCATGACAGAGTAGGTATTTGAAACAAATAAATTAAATATCCTATTGTCTAATAGATGATCCATTCTTGACGGATCAAAATATGCGTAATACCCAAATCCTAAGCCCATTGCCATTAAAGTAAATGCAATGGGAAATCCTAGTAATACAGCAAACAGAAATATCACCATCATTAAAATTGCAATTTCTGGATTTGTTAGACTAAACAACATCTATTTTTTCTTCCTCTTTAGATTTTCTCATTAAAATTTTCTCTGTTTCTTCTGCACCAGCATCTCTCTCTGGCCAATGTCCCGTTCTAATGCAAATAATTGCTCTAAAAACTTCACTAATTCCTTGTAAAGTAAGAAGCATTCCCGATAAAGGTATCAAGGATTTTGCCATATAAATTTGAATTTGTGCTGGACTATTCCAGCTTGTTTCTTTTACCATCCATGCTTTAGCAGCATACTCATATCCATAAAATGCAAGTGCAATTACCCCTGGAAAAAAGAAAATAAAATAAAGTATTAAATCAATCCATCCTTGAACTTTAGTTGGGAACAACCTGTAAATAACATCTCCTCTCACGTGAGCCTCTGTCGCTAAAGTGTAAGCTCCAGCCATCATAAATATTGCTCCATACATCTGTAAACTAAAATCAAAATTCCATAAAGTAGGTGCATTAAATGCATAAGCCATTATGACCTCGTAACATGTTCCACCCATTAAAATAACTATGCACCATGAGAAGGCTTTACCCATTGAGGAGCTAAGTGTGTCTGCAAATTTTATATAAGAGTACATATTTTATTAGCTTATCTTAATTTTCTTAATTAATTCAATTAAAAAAAAGGGGGCTAAAAAGCCCCCTTAATTTTTTATATTTTTAAACCTTAGATTTTAACTTTCGCTAACGGACCAAACTCATTTTCATAAGCAAGTCTGTAGTTAGGCTGATTCATTAGTAAGTATTTCATTACTCTTTTCGCATAAGCTTTTTGTGAATCAACAATCTTCTTAAAGAATGGATCTTTAGAAGAGAAATCACCAACAACTTTATCCCAACCTTTTAACTGCTCTGCTAAAATTGCATCTGAGGTTTGGTAAACGTTTACTTTATGCTCATTCATCAATTTAGATAAATCAGCTGAGTATCTTACCAAAGCTTTAAAGTAGTTAGCGGTATTTGCTGCATACGAAGCATTTTTTAATATTGCTTGGTTTGCAGGAGATAAGCTATTAAATGTTTTTTTGTTAATAGGTATTTCAAACATCTCTTGTGATTGGTGGAAAGATCCTAAGTGATAATGCTTAGAAACATCTTGCATACCAAATTGAGAGTCTGAAGTAGGGTTGTTAAACTCAGCAGCTTCAATCAAACCAGTTTTCATAGCTGGCTGAATTTCACCACCTGGTAATTGTCTAACTACCATACCCATTGCAGTAAGAACGTTAGTTGCAAGACCAACTGTTCTATATTTCATACCTTTAACGTCACTAACTTTAGTTACGTTCTTTTTGAACCAACCAAAAGGTTGAGCTGGCATAGGCATCGCAAAAACACCAACATAGTCGTATCCAACTTTTGCTAATGTTTCTTCATACAATGCTCTTCCACCACCTTCTTCCATCCAAGCCATTACTTCTTGAGATGATAGACCGTAAGATGGGCCAGTTCCGAAAAGAGACGCGGCAGGATTTTTTCCATACCAATAAGCAGTAACCCAGTGTCCCATATCAAGAACACCGTCACTTACAGCTTGTCCAATTTCTCCAGTTTTTACGACTGCTCCAACAGGCTGAAGATCAATTTTTAAACTTCCACCTGACATGTCTCCAACCATTTTGGCATAGTCTCCAGCCATTTCAAAAAAGATGTTAGCACCTGATGGCCATGCTGCTTGCATCTTTAATGTTTGCGGAGCACCAAAAGCAACATTTGGCATTGCTACAGCTGTTGCTGCTGCTGCACCAGTTGCTGCTGCGGCTTTGAAGAACTTTCTTCTTGAAGGAGTTTTAGAACCCTTCAATGATTTTTTATTTTTAATCATTTCTTCTCCTCTAGTTAATTAACTAAAGGGAAGTAAAACATAGATTCAGATTAGAGTCTTTCTAAAAAGAGGCACAGATTGTCACTATTATTGTAAAATTAAAAATTTTTACAATTTATGGTTGATTCTAAATTAATTTGTTATCCTCATAAACACAGCATTTCTCTGCAGGTATATGAAGTTTAACTTTCTGGTTTGGTATTTCAGTATCCCTGTTAACTTTTGATTTAATTGTAAAATCTCCCATTTTGGCAGTTATTAATTTATAATTTCCAAGATCCTCAACCTTTTCAACATTAACATCAACCAAGTTTTCATTTTGGTTTTGCGCAATTTTGATAAATTCCGATCTAATTCCTAATTTAATTTTTTTATTTTTTAGTTTTGACAAATTTGTTTTTGTTTTAATTAAAGTATTATTAATCTTTACACTATCATTTGAGGAAGCTTCACTTTCAAATAAATTCATAGCTGGTGATCCAATAAAATATCCAACAAATGTAGTATTAGGTCTTTCAAAAAGTTCTTTTGGAGAACCGGTTTGTACCACTTCTCCTTCACTCATAACAATTATATTATCCGCAAAAGTCATTGCTTCATTTTGATCATGCGTTACATAAACTAATGTAGTTTTATATTGCTCATTAATTTCTTTAAGATTTCTTCTTAATCTAAATTTTAAATCTGGATCAATAACTGTTAAAGGTTCATCCATTAAAACAGCAGCAACATCTTCTCTTACAAGTCCTCTTCCCAAAGATATTAATTGCTTTTGATCTGCTGTTAATTTTTTTGCAGGAGAATTTAAAAAAGATCTTAAATTTAAAGTTTCAGCAACTGAATTGACTCTTTCGTCAGTTTTACTTTTAGAAAAATCTCTACACTTAAGTGGAAATGCTAAATTTTCATAAACAGTCATTGTGTTGTAAATGACTGGAAATTGGAAAACTTGAGAAATATTTCTATCTTCTGTTTTTAAGTCTGTAACATCCTTATCATCAAATAATATTTTTCCAGCCGAAGGTCTCACTAAGCCAGACACAATATTTAGCATTGTAGTTTTTCCACATCCAGAAGGGCCCAAGATTGCATATCGATTTCCATTTTCCCATGTCATTGAGAAAGGATTCAAAGCATAAACTGGATTTGGATCGTTTGAATTATATGAGTGAGATATGTTGCTTAAATCAATTTTAGCCATTCAAACCTCCAAAAGGTGAAGATGCTAATTTTCCATCATTATGAAAAGCATAAGCTCTATCAATTTTAAAATTAATTTTAACTTTATCGTGTATCTTAAAGTTTAGAACTTCTTCTATTGAAACTATAATTTTTGTGTCTCCTCTTTTTAAATGTAACAATGTTTCTGAACCAATAATTTCTGCAAGCTCGACTTCAAATTCATGTCCGCTTTCGCCCAATTCAATATCAGAAGATCTTAATCCAATCTTCAAACCGTCTTCTGTTAATTTAGATAAATGTTGTGGAGCCTCTAAATTGATGCCTTCAAATTTAATATTATTATCTAAAATTTTAGCTTCTATTATATTCATTGGAGGGTCATTAGAAATTTCTGCGACTTTTAATGAATTTGGGTTTTCAAATATTTCTCTTGCTGGACCAACTTGTAAGACCTTGCCTTCATCTAAAACTATTACTTCACCATTTAATTCCATGGTCTCTCTTGGGTCTGTAGTTGAATAAATTAAAATTGTTTTATCAGCTAAACCTTTAGAAAATAGATTTTTAAACTCTTCTCTAAGTTGCTCTCTTAGTTTGTAGTCTAAGTTTACTAGGGGCTCATCTAGTAATAATATTTTAGCATTTTTAACCAAAGATCTTGCAAGAGAAACTCTTTGTTGCTGACCTCCAGAAAGCTCTTGGATCTTTCTTTTTTCAAAACCTACTAACCCAACGGACTTTAATACATCCATTACTTTTTCATAAATAATACTTTGATCTATTTTTCTTTGCTTCAAAGGAAAGGCTATGTTTTCAAAAACATTTAAATGAGGATAGTTAATAAATTGCTGATAAACCATTGCTACATTTCTTTCCCAAACAGGAACTTTTAAAAAATTTTTACCATCAAATTCAATTTCACCGCTATCTGGTGTTAAAAGACCAGCTATTGTTTTTAATAGAGTTGTTTTTCCAGATAACGTCCTCCCAAGAATTGTGTAGAGATTACCTTCTTGAAAATTAAACGATACTTCGTTTAAATGATATTGATCATCTGGCTTGTATGATAAATTATTTGCAACTAATTCCATTACTTAATAGCTCCTGATAAATTTCCTTTTGATAAATATCGTTCAACTATAAATGCAACAATAATTAATGGTGCTACTGAAACTAAAGCTGATGCTGATAAACTCCACCAAGGAGTTACTGATGAATTTAATGCTACAATCTTAACTGGTAATAGCTGCACCTCAGTAAAAGTTAAAATAAAAGCAAAGAAAAAATCTATCCATCCAAAAATTATACAAAACATTCCAGCTACAATTAGTCCTGATATTGAATTTGGTAATACTACTTTTAAAAATGCTTGATAAGGATTACAACCATCAATTAAAGCTGTTTCATCTATTTCTCTTGGAACTTTATTAAAGAAGTCTACCATAATCCAAACTGCAATTGGCATAAGTAAAACAATGTAAACAAGAATTAATCCTACAAGACTATCTAATAAATTTATTGAACTTAAGAATAGGAAAAATGGAATAGATAAAACAATTGGTGGCATTATTCTTTGAGATATAAAGAAAAAAGTAATGTCATTATTTTTGACTAAACCAGCTTTAAATGTGTACCTTGATAATGCATATGCTGATAAGGTTCCTAAAACAATACTGATAAAACTTGCTGTACAAGTAACAAACAAGCTGTTGAAGTAAGGCTCAACTATATCAACCCCACCCCTTGCTGGAGATTTTATTAAAACTTTCCACCCCTCTAGATTAGGTTCAAAATCAACCCAGGGGATATAAGTTACACCACCATTTACTGATTGGAAGTCTTTAAATGATGTAGTTAATGCCCAAAGAAAAGGTGCAACGACAAAAACTGCCCAAAAAACTATGAAGAAATATTTTAAAAAAGTATAAAGTTTGCTCATTTCTA
The DNA here is from genome assembly GCA_902522385.1 of uncultured Pelagibacteraceae bacterium. Taxonomy (GTDB): domain Bacteria; phylum Pseudomonadota; class Alphaproteobacteria; order Pelagibacterales; family Pelagibacteraceae; genus Pelagibacter. Next base: position 14,971 of record CABYVK010000010.1, on the reverse strand, counting down.
TTCCTTTAATAAAAGCTTAGTCAAAACTTTAGCAATGATCGTTAGGCTAATAATCATAATTATTAAATATGTGAATGACATAGATGCTGCATATCCCATTTGAAACTCTCTTAATCCTTTAATGAAAATGTAAAAACTTGATGTTTCCGTAGAGGTCCCCGGTCCACCAGAAGTTAAAACATAAACTGTATCCATAATTTTTGATGCTTCTATAAGCCTTATAATTATTGCACCTATAGATATGGGTGCCATTAAAGGAAATGTTACATAAATAAATTTTCTAACTGGACTTGCTCCGTCAATAGCCGCAGCCAAAAATGGTTCTTTAGGCAAAGACAATAAACCTGCTAACAAAAGCAGAAACATAAATGGTGTCCACTGCCAAACTTCAACAATTATTACAGTCAACTTTGCAAGTGCCGGATCTGTTAACCATTTTGGTGAAAATCCAAAATTTGATAAAATATCGTTTACTGGTCCAAGTGATTCATGAAAAAAAGTTCTCCAAATTACAGTCATAATGACTGGGGTGGTCATCATTGGAACTAAAAAAAGAACTCTAAAAAATCTTTTAAATTTAATATCTTTCCATACCATGTGTGCTAACGCAAAACCTATTACATATTGAAGAACAACTGTTGTGACTGACAAGAAACTTAATCTGAAAAAAGATTCCCAAAATCTTGGGTCATCTGTAAATAATCTTATATAATTATCTAAACCTATAAAATCTAAGCCTGGATTATAACTATTCCATCCTGATAAGCTTAATCTTACTACAAAAATTATTGGAAAAATTAAAATACCTATTAATACGAATAGTCCTGGAAATAAGAAAAAATATTTATGCTTAAAGTTCATTTATTAAAAGGATTATATTTATTTTATTATATGTGGCCATTTATTTTAACGGCCACATAAAGTATTTTTACAATTATAGTTTGTTGTCTTCCATTTTGACACCAACAGCGTAGGCACTTTGTACTGCTTTTTTACCTACTCTACTTACAATTGCCTCCCACTCTTTCGCAACTTCATCTAAAGCTTCCTGAGGAGATAATTGTCCTGCAAGAGCTTTTGAAGTTCCTGTTGCAACTGCACTTGTAAATTCAAATACACCCGGAACTCTTAGAGGGAAAACTCTATTTTTACTTTTTTCCATATCTAAAAGTGTTTTAGTGTAACTATTAGCAATCTCTGGATCCCAACCCATGCTATTTATATAAATATTAGGGTCAAAGTCAGAATTTTTAAACGGATTAACACCAAATCTACCTATTGCTAAGTCAGCTTGGTGATTTGCGCCATTAGAAAAGAAACATAGATAATCAAAGGCCATCTCTTGTACTTTACTTTTTTTAGCAACACCTACTGCCCAACCCCAAACTATATAAGGAGCTTGGTTATATTGGTTTTCCCAGCTATTAGTATTTCTGTTCCAAACTTTGTCAGCACCTGGAAGAGGAGCTGCACCTACTTTGTTTTTAATTGGACTATCGTCTTGCATTGCTGCAATAAATGCATCGTCCCATGAAAAACTAAATAAAGTTTGTCCGCCACCAAATGATCCGATTTCATCACCTAGTCCAAAGTTTGTTCCTCCTGGAGGAACATATTTAGTCGCTTCAACCCAGTCAGTTAAAGCTTCAACAAAACCTGGATTGTTAATGTTCGGCTTCATTGTTTCTAAATCAAAAAAGAAACCACCTGGTGTTCGTGGGTTTTTAGCATACGCTACTGATCTGCTGAAAAAAGCTGCAAACATTAGGTCATCTTTTTTCATTACTTCAGCTGAACCATATTCTAATTCACCATCACCATCCCAGTCCCAGCCATTGAAATATTTGGCCATTTCGGCATATTCCTTCCAAGTCTGTGGAACTCTTAACTCTTTACCTGTAGCCTCTTTATATTGCTTTTGGTACTCTGGGTTATCAATGACATCTTTTCTATATTTTAAATAGTGTCTGTCACCATCTACTGGATATTGATACATTGTACCGTCCCATGAAGATACACCAACATGAGATTTTGTTACATCTTTCATCTCTTTTGATTTCATATACTTCTTAGGTACTGGTGCTAGATATCTTTTCCAATCGTTAATGAAGTTTGAGAAGCCAAAAACAACATCATAAGGTGCTTGTCCAGCTTGAAAAGGAACCATAGCTTTAGAATACAAATCACCAGCAGGTGTATGAGTAACTTCAACTGTTGCTCCTGTAAGTTTTTCAAACTGTTCAGCATGTAATGCTGTTGGCTCTCCCATTACAGGTACCGCGTGTGTATTTATTTTAAGAGTCTTTCCTTTGTAATTTTTCTTTGACATTTTTTCATAAGAGCAATCACCAGGAATATCTCCTGTAGCTTTGATATGTGGAAACTGATCGCTCCACTTATCAGCATATGCCATAGGGCTAAATATCATCAAACTTGATATTATAGCCGTTAAGCAATTTTTCATTATTTTCATTATTACCTCTCTCTTCCTTTACTTTAATTATGGAACTAAAACAGCTCGTCCCTTAACCTTACCGTCGTTAAGATCATGAAGTGCTTTATTAGCATCGTCCAATTTATATTCTTGCATGGATAGCTTTACTTTTCCTCGATCGGCCAACTCCATCAATTCATATAACTCAGACCACGTTCCCACTAAATTACCTACAATTGTTTTCTCAGAAATAATTAAATCAACTGCAAGTGATTTAATTTCTTCTCCGTATCCAACAATGTAGTAAAAACCACCATTAGAAGTCATTTGAATTCCCATGGCAGTAGATCCTTTTTCACCTACGAAATCTATAACCGCTTCTGAACCTTTACCTTTAGTTATTTCTTGAACTTTTTCAATTTCGTTTCCATCAATTAAAACTCCGTGATCCCCACCAAGTTCCATTGCGTGTTTTAAAGCTGCTTCAGATTTCTCAACTATAATAATGTCAGCAGCGCACATTGCTTTCAAACACTGAATTGCGATATGTCCTAAACCTCCAGCACCAATTATTGTACAGCTTTGACCTGGTAATAAATGCCTGGTTGCTTTTTTAACAACTCTGTAAGCTGTAAGACCTGCATCTGAAAATGGTGCAACATCCTTAGGTGCTAATACTTTTGGAAGCTTAATTAAATTTCTGACACTCGTTTTCAATAACTCTGAATATCCTCCTTCTTTAATACTTAAACCAGGAAATGCTCCAGCAGCAGCATGCATGTCATTTCCTCTTCTACAATCTAAACAAGTACCACCCGTTCCTGAAATTAATGGGTGTAAAATAACTGGGTCACCTTTTCTATATTCTGTAACATCTTTACCTACTTCTTCTATCCATCCTGCATTTTCGTGTCCCATCACACATGGTAACAAAGTTCCATCTGGGTCTTGAATATGTTTCCATACTCCTTCAATTATATGTAAATCTGTTCTGCAAACTCCTGCAGCACCAATTTTAACAATTACATCTGATGCTTTCTCAATTTTTGGATCTGGCATTTCTTCACCTTTAACCCAAACCTTCTCTTTCATTTCTGGGTCATACTTATGCAAAACTTGTGCTTTCATTGTTTCCTCTCCCTTTTAATTTCTTAAAAACATTATTAAAAAATTGAATTGCTAAGGAGTCAATGCCGCTTTTAATTGTTCAATTAGTGGACAAATACAACCTGTGGTTAGTTGTTGAATACATTATTTTTAATTATCTTTTTAAATATGGGAAATCTGTCCTCAATAAACAAAGAATTTAAAAATATTATTAAAAAAAGAGGGATGATGTCATATGAAATGGGAAAAGAGATTTCTGCAAGCTGGTCTAGATGTATCGCTGAAGGACTGGACCCATTTAAAGATCCAAAACAAAGCATAGTATCATCTGTTCAATTAAAACAGATAAAAGAAAAGAATGAAGCCCTTAGAAAAATAGTTCTCCCTGAATTGGAACTTTTATATTCACAAGTTGCTGGAACTAATTTTATGGTCGCATATTCAGACGAAAATGGATTAGTCCTTGATACAATTTATGACAAAACTTGTCTTCAAACAGACGTGGGCAAAACTGTAATACCTGGATCTATTTGGGCAGAAAAAATGTGTGGAACAAATGGTTTAGGATTATCTGTAGAATTAAAAAAACCAATAATAGTATCTGGTAAAGAACATTTTTTTACAGCACATGAAAATATATCATGTTTTGCAAGTCCAATAATTAATTATGATGGTAAAACTATCGGTATTATAGATGCTTCTACTAATTATATGTCTAGAGAACAGCATACTCTAGCTTTAGTAAAACTTGCAACTAGAAGTATTGAAACAAAATTGTTTTTAAAAAAGTTTGAACATGAATTAATCTTATCATTTCATCCTCGACAAGAATATTTATCCACAACTAGCGTGGGTTTGCTGGCTGTTAATGGAGATGGATTTATTGTAGGTGCAAATAGTAATGCAAAAATAATGCTTAATGGATTAGTTGATCTAAAAAACGAAAATTTTAATAAAATTTTTACTAATTCTTTTTCATCTATTGCCTCAGATTTGTTAAACAATAAAATTTTAAAAATTACGGATCATTTAGGCTCATCTGTTTTTGTAATCAAAAGTCAAATTTTTAAAGAAAATAAATTTGTCGAAACCAATAAACTAAAGAAAAAAACTACTTGTAAAAATTGTGAAGATACAAAAATCAAAAGAGAGAAATGTACTTTAATTAGGTCAACTTTTAATGAAACAAATAGTATCTCTGCCACTTCTAGAAAATTAGGTGTTTCTAGAACAACAATTTATAAACACTTACAATAAATTTATTTAATCAATCGGATAGTCCCATGCACTTCCACCTATAACTTTAGAAATAGCTGAAAAATCTTTAGTATCATTTCCTTCTTTACAAAATTGATCATAAATTTCGAGTGCCATTTTTCCTAATGGTGTTTCAGCATTTACGCTTTTCGCACAATCATTTGCAAGTTTAAGATCTTTATTCATCATTCCAGCAGAAAAACCTGGACGATAATTATTATTTGAAGGCGTACCATCAATTAAACCAGGTAAAGGTGGATAAACAGAAATTGGCCAACTATTACCTGATGCATTTTTCATAATTTCATGAACTTTTTTAATGTCGATGTTTAATCTTTTTGCTAACATTAACGACTCTGAAGCAGCAATCATTGCAATACCTAAAGCCATATTGTTACAAATTTTGGCACCATTCCCACTACCTAAATCACCTGCATGAAATATATTTTTCCCCATGATTTTTAATAAAGGAAGAGCTTTTTCAAATGCTTCTTTTGATCCACCAACCATTATATTTAAAGTTGCTTTTTGGGCTCCCATTACTCCACCACTAACTGGCGCATCAATCATTTCTATTCCTTTTTCTGAAGCTTTTCTTCCAATTTCAACAGAAGTTTGAATATCAATTGTTGAGCAATCAATTAACAAACAATTTTTTGAAACTTTATTGATAATTCCGCTTTCGCCTAAATAAACATCCTTAGAATGCTTACCTTCTGGAAGCATAGTTATCACCGTTTCTACATTAGCTGTAATTAAATCATCTAAATTTTCGATTGTCTCAAGATTTTTATTTTTTGCAATCTCCAACATTTTTTTTGAAACATCAAAAACTTTTACAGATTTGCCTGCCTTCGTTAAATTTTCAGCCATTGGACAACCCATGTTACCAACACCAATGAAAGCTATTGATTGGGACATTTTAATTTACTTTATTGATACAGTTTCCTGTTCTAAAAAACTCATCTAGATTATCAATTGCTAAATTTCCCATTGCAATTCTCGTATCTTTTGTTGCACTCCCAAGATGAGGTAAAACAAAAGCGCTAGGGATTTTTAAATAACCAGGATTTAAATTTGGCTCATCTTTATAAACATCTAATCCTGCTGCATAAATTTTTCTTCTATTTAATGCATCAATTAAAGCTTCATCATCTACTATATCGCCTCTTGCAACATTAGTTATCACGGCACCTTTAGGAAAATACTCAACAGTTTCTTTATTTATTAAGTTCTCTGTTTCTTTTGTTGCTGGACAACAAATTGATAAAACATCTGAGACTGAAAAAAGACTTTTTATACTGTCATGATATGTTGCACCTTGTTCTTTCTCTTCACTTAATTTTGAACGATTATGATAATGAATGATCATGCCTAAAGATTTTGCAATTTTTGCAATTTTTTGGCCAATACGACCCATACCTAAAATTCCTAATCTTGTTCCAGTAAGTTGTTTTCCAATTAAATAGTCGGCAGACCATTTCCATCCACCCTCTCTTGCCGACTCTATTCCTTCAGAAGCTCTTCTGCATGCTCCTAGAATTAATAAAATTCCAATCTCTGCCGTAGCATCTGATAAAACTTCTGGTGTATTTGTTACTGCTATACCTTTATTCTTTGCTGCTTCTAAATCAATGTTTCCAAATCCAACTGCGAAATTAGAAATTATTTTAATTGTATCTGGTAATTGATTGATTGTTTTTGCATCTAATTTTTCAGTTAGTGATGATAATATGCCATCAAATCCTTGACTCATTTCAATAATTTTTTTTTGTGAATAAAGTTCATCATTAGTATTAAATTTTGCATCAAATAACATAGATGCTTTGTCTTCACTTTCTCTTATCAAGCGTCTTGTAATTAAAACTTTTTTCATAATTTCTATTTTAAAATTTCAGGTTTTGGTCCACCTGTGTACCAATCTAAAACTTCAATTGTATGTAATATTGGAACTTTAGTACCATGAGCGATTTGGGTAATACAACCAATATTTCCAGTAGAAATAAAATCTGGATTTAAACTTTCAATATTATTTACTTTTTTCTTCAATAATTGTTTTGCAATTTTTGATTGCAATATGTTGTAAGTACCAGCTGATCCACAACATATATGTCCTTCTGGGATTTCCATAATTTCATTATTAGTTTTCTCAAGTAACGAAACAGGTTGAGAATGAACTTTTTGACCATGCTGCATTGAACACGCAGAGTGATAAGCTACTTTATATTTTTTTCCTTTATCTTTAATATCAAGTTTTAAACTTTCAAATATATATTCCGATATATCTTTTGTAAGCTCTGATATTACTTTTGCTTTTTTGCTTAGTTCTTTGTGCTCACGAAAAATGAATCCATAATCTTTCATTGTTGTCCCGCAACCTGATGTATTTGATAAAATTGCATCTAAATTTCCTTTTTGATGCTCCTCATACCAAGTGTTTATATTGTTTTTAAAATCTTGATGTGCATCCTCCTCTTTTCCAAGATGATGATTTAAAGATCCACAACAACGAATTTTTTTTGGAACAACTACTTCCACGCCATGTCTGTTTAATAGCCTTATTGTTGCTTCATTAATTTGAGGAGATATTTCTTTCTGTACACATCCTGTTAAAAGAGCAACTCTAGCAATTCTTTTTTTAGTAGAGGATTTGTAAACTTCTTTAATTGGTAAGCTTTTTTTAGGAAATTTTGTAGGCATTAACTCAATCATGTCCTTAATTTTTGAAGGCATTAAGAATTTAAATGGCTTTGATAATTTTACTAATAAACTTGATAATCTAAAAACTTTTGTATTTGGAAGAGTGATAGATAAAAAATATCTTATTAACTTATCAAAGAATGATCTTTGATAATTTTTTTCAATATATTTTTTTCCATGGTCAATTATATGCATATAATTTACACCAGCTGGGCAAGTCGTCATACAACTATAACATGAGAGACATCGATCGATATGCTTTACAACTTTTTCAGTTGGCTTCCGATTATTTTCTAACATATCTTTAATAAGATAAATTCGTCCTCTAGGTCCATCTAGCTCATCACCCAAAAGTTGATGGGTAGGGCATGTAGCATTACACATTCCACAATGCACACACTTTTTAAAAACTTTTTCGTTTGCAAAATTGTCTGGATCTCTAAGCTGTTCTTCAGTAAATTTTGTTTGCATTAAACACCTCTATACATCTTACCTGGGTTTAAAATTCTTTTTGGATCAAAACTTTGTTTTACTTTTTCAGAAATCATCAAACGTACTTTATCAACAGTAAAAATAGGTTCACCATAATCATATTCAGATGAAGTTTTAATTACTGTCAAATAACCTCCAAAATCTTTTGCCATTTTTTTTAAATCTTTGATCTTTTCCTCTTTTTTACTATTAACTTCAATCCAGAATAACGACCCACACCAATCAATAAAATAATTATGGTTATTTTGTAAATATTTGCATAGTTTTGAACCATTCGCTGGCGGTATCACCATTCGTATTAAATTGTGTTCTGTCTTTTCAAATACCTCTAAATTATTTATTTTTTCCCAAAATGGTTCTGACTGATAAACATCAAGAGTAGAAATATCTGAATTGTTTAATTCAAGTTCTTTTTTTAAGTTATTAATTTTTTCCTCAATTGAAATTTTATCCCCCTCAACTCTGAATGCTACAAACGAAACTTTTGATTTAAGATCGTTAAACTTAAAAACATTATTTCTTTTAGCTGAAAATTCTTTATCATTTGATTGCTCTGGAATAAAGACAGCACCAGAAATTTCACTACTTGAACTAGATAATTTATTAAACAAATCATAAATTTGTTCAAAATTATTAGGATAAATTATTACAGTTTTAGAAGAATCTTTCTTAGGTAGTACCTTTAATGTAATTTCAGTCAAAGCAACAAGTGTACCAAACGAACCAGCTATAAGTTTTGATAAATCATAACCCGTAACATTTTTAACGACAGTACCTCCTGATTTAATTATATCTCCTTTTCCATTAACTCCTTTAAAACCTAGGACATGATCTCGTACACTGCCTACTTTAAATCTTCGTGAACCTGCATAATTACATGATAAATATCCTGCTATCGTTCCTTTATTAGATTTACCATCTTTAATATACCCGAAGTCTATTGGTTCAAAAGCTAGCTCCTGACTATTTTCACTTAAGACCTTCTCGATTTCATTAATTGGTGTGCAGGCTTTTACTTTAATATACAATTCTTCAGGTCTATAGTCGATGATACCAGAAATTTTAGACAAAGAAGTAGTGTTTGCTGACTGAGTTTTGTTTCCAATAAAGCTTTTTGAATTGTTACCGATAATTTCCGTTGGAGAATCTTGTTTATATAGTTCCCGAATTAAATCTGAAACTTCAACCTCATCTTTGGGGTAATAGACGTTATTAGAATCTTGGAAGATCTGGGAATTTATCTTTATTTTTGTGGACATGAACCCTTCCTTCCTCTGCACATTTTCTAAGTATAGGATAAACTTTTCCAGGATTTAATAGATTTTTTTCGTCTAATGACTTTTTGATACTCAATTGTTGTTGTATATCGTTATCATTAAACATTTCACACATAAGTTCTCTTTTTTCTATACCAACACCATGCTCACCTGTAATCACTCCACCAAGTCTTACACATGTTTTTAATATCTCAGAACCAAATTCCTCAGTTTTTCTAAGTTGTTCTTTATCATTTCCATCAAACATAATAAGTGGATGTAAATTTCCATCACCTGCATGAAAACAATTTGCAACCGGTAATTCATATTTTTCTGATAATTTTTTAATTTCTAATAATGCTTCAGCAAGCTTACCTCTTGGAATTGATCCATCCATACAATAATAATCAGGGGCCATAGCTCCACAAGCTGGGAAAGCAGCTTTTCTTCCAGCCCAGAAAGAAAGTCTTTCTCTCTCACTATTACTAAGTTTAAGACTAGAACAATTATTTTTTTTACAGATAGCTTCTACTTTTCTAATTAATTCATTAACCTCTGACTCTGTTCCATCAAGTTCTACTATTAATAATAATTCTGCATCTCTTGGATATCCTGCTTTACTAAAATTATCTGTTGCCTCAATTAAAGCTTTGTCCATTATTTCCATTCCTGCTGGCACTATTCCACTTGAAATAATTTCTGAAGCAGCATATCCTCCTTCTTTAATAGATGGAAAGCCTATTAAAGCTGCTCTTACCACATCAGGTGTTTTTAAAATTTTAACTGTAACTTCAGTGACAACCCCCAATAAACCCTCTGATCCACAAATTAAACCCATAAGATCATATCCCTCTTGATCAAAAGACTTTCCTCCAAATCTACAAATGGTTCCATCCATCATTACCATCTGTACGCCAAGAATATTATTTGTAGTCGTTCCATACTTTAATGAATGAACTCCACCAGAATTTTCAGCAACATTTCCACCTATAGAACATGCTAACTGGCTAGAAGGATCTGGCGCATAATAAAACCCTTTGTGTTGGACTGCATGAGTAATTCCAAGATTTGTTACTCCAGGCTGTGTTACCACACATTTGTTTTTATAATCAATTTCAAGTATTTTATTGAATTTTCCTAAACCAAGAAGAATAGCATCTTGAAGGGGTAATGCACCTCCAGATAAACCTGTACCTGCGCCTCTTGGAACTACTTTTATATTTTCACTATAACAATATTTTAATATTTCACTTACCTCATCAGTATTTTCTGGAAGTACTACTGCTAAAGGTGTTTGTGTGTAAACTGACAGAGCATCAGTTTCATAAGGTCTCAATTCGTCAGCTTCACTTAGAACATTTTCTTTATCTGTTAATTTTGAAAGATTTTTTACTATCTCACTTTTTCTATTTAAAATAGAGTTATCAATTTTTGGTAAAGCTAATTCAGACATAGCCTAACCTAACATTTTTTTGATATTTTCCAATGCGTTAGAAATGTTATCTCTTGAAGCAGCAAAGCTAAATCTTACATAATCTTTGCATGTTTTTCCAAAAGCTGTTCCCGGAACGATAGCAACACCGGCTTCATGCATTGCTCTTTTACAAAATTCTGATCCGTCCATACCCGTTCCAATAACTTTAGGGAATGCATAAAACGCTCCACCAGGTAAACTACACTCTACACCCGGTAAACTATTTAAGCCTTCATGAATTAATTTTCTTCTCAAAGTAAATTTTTCCATCATCTCGTCAATTGAATCATCAGGTCCATCCAAAGCAGCAATGCCTGCGAATTGAGCAGCAGCATTTACACATGAGACACTATTAATTAATAATTTATTTACATGCTCAACTAAATTTTCTGGCCAAAAACTCCATCCAAGTCTCCAACCAGTCATAGAATAAGCTTTGCTCCACCCCTCTAAGACAATTAATCTTTCTCTTAACTCAGGATAATTAAAGAATGTTGGCATTTCTTTATCATCAAAAATTTGTCTACTATAAATTTCATCACTTAAAATAGTAACATGAGGATGTTTTTTTAAACCCTCGGCCAATTTGTCTATTTCTGATTTTTCTACAAAACTTCCAGTAGGATTATTTGGATTTATTAAAATCAACAATCTGGTTTTATCAGTGATTAAAGATAAAATTTTATCTGCACTAAACTTTAAATCTTTGTCTTCAGTTAAATCGTAAGGCACTGCTGTAGAGCCGGTATAATTAATCATAGACTCATAAATAGGGAACGCTGGAGTAGGATGAATTATTTCTGCTCCTGATTCACCAAAACACTGTATTGCATAATGCATTGTTGGTTTTCCACCTGGCATAATTATAATTCTTTCAGGATCTACTTCCGCACTGTAACGCTTATTAATCCATCTACTTACTGCTTGTCTGCATTCTAAAATACCATTTGAAAGAACATATCCGTGATGGCCATCATCTAATGCTTTTTTTGCTGCTTCAACAACATGCTTTGGAGTTTTGAAATCAGGTTGACCTAGACCTAAGTGGATCATAGGTTTTCCTTGTGCTTCAAGTTTTTTTGCTTCAGCTAAAACAGAAAAAGCACTTTCTGTCCCAAGTCTATTTAAAGATTTTGCAAGTTCCATAGTTAATTTTAAATTAAAATCGCCAAACTAAACGAAAATTAGTTTTTTGTCTATTTAGTTTAAAAATTTAATTTATCAAAAAATGGTAAAAATTCTAATATTTTAGTCTCTATATATTATTTTTGACGCATCAAGGTCTTTTACAGACTTACAGCCCATTAAAATCATATTTCTTCTGATTTCTTTTTGCATGTTTTGTAATAATCTCTCAACACCCTTTTGTCCACCTGCACCTAAACTAAAAAGAAATGCTTTTCCAAAACTACATGCGGTTGCTCCTGCGGCTAAAGCTTTAAGAACATGTGTTCCTCTTCTTACACCACCATCAAGAATAATTTCTAATTTATCACCAACTGCATCTGAAATTGCTTTAACCTGATCAAATGGAGATCTTGATCCATCAAGTTGCCTTCCTCCATGATTTGAAATCATAATTGCTGTACAACCAATATCTATTGCTCTTTTGGCATCTTCTACTGACATTACACCTTTTAATGCCATAGGCTTATTCCATTTTTTTATACAATATTCTGCATCTTTCCAATTCATTGCAGGATCATATTGTTCATTAATATAATCCATAACTGATTTTGCAATATTGGTGCCTTTATCTGTTTTATTTTTAATGTTTGCTAATTCAAATTTTTTGTTAGTAAAATATTTGAAAACCCATCCAGGTCTCATTGCAAAACTCAATAAACTATCCAAAGTAAATTTAGGTGGTGTAGTAAATCCTGTTCTATGATCTCTTTCTCTATTTCCAGCAACAAGCGTATCAACAGTAATACACATTCCATCAAAATTTGCTCTATTACATCTTTCTATTAAATCATCAGTTATTGATTTGTCTTTATGAATATAAAGTTGAAAAAGTTTTGGCCCACTAGATATATTTGCAACCTCTTCGATTGAAAAAGATGCCATTGTGGACATACTATAAATTGTATCAAACTTCTCTGCAGCTCTAGCAGAAGCCTTGTCACCCTCGGGGTCATACAAACTTTGCATTGCCGTAGGAGATAAAAACAACGGCATACTAATTTTTCTTCCAAAAACTTTGGTAGATAAATCTGGCTCACCAACACTATTAAGAATATTGGGAACTAAATCACAATCATTGAACGCATCTGTGTTTCTATTTAGAGTAACTTCGTCATCTGCTCCACCATCAATATAATGAAAAATTGGAGCTGGTAATTTCTTTTTAGCTAATTTTCGAAAATCATCAAAATTATAACAGTCATTAATATTCATGATGTATATTTATTAAAAGTTTTTGAAGAAATTAAACATATAACTATTTGCCCCAGGATTTTTATCTCCTAAACTCGCATTAGATATATGATTGTAGGAAAAGCCTAGTTGACTTGTTTTGGACAAATCTAGTGAAATTTGAAGTTCGCTTTTAAATTCTATCAAATGACCTAAATCTTTACCATCTCCTTCATGATATAATCCTGGAGTAAAACTTGGAGTAAAGTTTAAAAAACCTAATTTATATTGAGCCTGCACACCAGTATATACATAGCCTGCATTATCCGCTGTGATTAATAGTCCCGTTATTGGTGAAAGATTACCTAAAAAAGTATCTCGATTTAAATTTTCATTCTGATGTTGAAAGCCAATTAAATTAGATCTTTTTCCATCATCACTAAAATCGAACATTCCAGTATAAACATTTAATTCTGTTTTTTGATCATTAACAATTTTTTCCTCTGCGATCGCAGAGGAGATAAATATAATCATTAACAAGTTTATAATAAATTTTTTAAAATTCATGACAGATTAATTTATTTTTTAACTATAAAGCTTTTATAGATTATTGCACCTCCGATTAAAAATATCAATATCGGCAATAACCAAAGAATATATGTGTTTTTATTTAACCCAGGATCATAAAGTATCCATTCTCCATATTTAGATTTAAAATATTGATATATTTGATCTTCAGAAAGACCTTCCTCAAGCTTTTTATCAACAACAATTTTTAAACTGTTAGCAAATTCAGAGTCTGAATCATAAACAGACTGACCCTGGCATATAAGACATCTTAAATTTTTAGTTATTTTATTTCTTTTGTCGAATTCCTCAGCATTAAGAGTGCTTAAAGGTAAAAAAAATATAAAAATTATAATTAGTTTTAAAACTTTCATTTTATCAATAATTTAATTTCATCAACTAATTGTTGGTTAAGAGGTCCAATATATTTTTTAATAATTTGATTATTATAAATTAAAAATGTTTCGGGAACTCCATAAGCACCCCACTCAATTGAAATTGTACCATCGAAATCGATAAAAATTTCTTTGTAAGGGTTTCCTAATTCTTTTAAAAAGTTTTCTGCATTTTTTTTATTATCTTTATAATTCATCCCAATTACATTTAATTTATTATGTGAATTTAAATTCAGTAAAAAAGAATGTTCTTGTCGACATGGAATACACCAAGATGACCAAATATTTAATAAATAAATCTTGTCTAAGTCAAAGATACTTGATGATTTCACATTTTTTTCAGAAAAAAATTCTTTAGTATTAAACACTGGTATCTCTTTTTTTGTATTTACATCAGGCGTATATATTTTTGAATCTTCTAGACCTTTGTAAAAAATAAAAAATATTATTCCAAAAATTATAATAACAGGAAAAGGTAAGATTTTATTTTTCATGATCTCTTTTGTAAAAAGCTAACAATTCCCCCAAAAGATATAAGAATTACTGATAACCATATCCATAACATAAATGGTTTAACTTGGTATCTTACGTTAAAAAAATCTTGATTTTGAACTAGATTAATTACAATAAATTTATCTGACATAAGTGTTGTTTTAATATCAGCCTCACTTGTTGCAATGACAGGTTGATTGTAAATTCTCAACTCTGGCGAAAGTTTATCATCTTCACCATTTGAATTACTAATAGAAAAATTTGCAATTAAAGCATTATAATTTTGTTCTTTTTTCATATCAACACTCTCAAAAACTATCTTAGTTTTTGAATTTTCAAAAGTTTCACCAACTTTAAGATTTGTTATAATTTCATTTGCAAACAAATTGTTAAACAAAATACTTAGGATTAATAAACTAAATCCAAAATGAGCAATATT
>CABYVK010000009.1 GCA_902522385.1 uncultured Pelagibacteraceae bacterium | reverse complement strand
TATTAAATCTTCTTTGAACTCCTTTAAAATTTTTAAGTCCTTTTTTAATATTGTTAATTGGTAACCCTACTGTTAACGCTAATGCTGCCGCAGCTACAGAATTTCTAATGTTATGATTTCCCAATAACGGAATTTTGAATTTTTTTATTATTTGGTTTTTTTTATTAGGTAATTTTATTTTTAAGTCAAACGCAGAGAATTCTTTTAATTGTTTTATATTTTTTATACAAAAATTTGATTTTTTATCCAGACCATATGTATAGAAGTTTTTATTTTTGATATTTTTAATTAAATTTCGGTTATTTTTGTCATCTAAACAAATAAATGATTTTCCAAATGAGGGGACTTTATTAACAAAATTTTCAAAATATTTATTTAATTTATCCATAGTGCCATAATAATCCATATGCTCTCGATCTATGTTAGTGATGATTGAGTATGTTGGAGGTATGTAAACAAAACTTCCATCAGATTCGTCTGCTTCTAAAATAGACCAATCACTTTTTCCAAGCTTTGCCGAATTATTAATCGAATTTATTACTCCACCATTGATGATTGTGGGATCGATTTTTGTCTCTTGAAATATAGAAGCTATCAATGATGTTGTTGTAGTTTTGCCGTGTGAACCAACAACTACAATATTTTTTGTTAAAGAGACAATGTTGGCCAACATTTCTCCCCTTTTATATATAGGTAATTGTTTTTTTTTGGCCGCAAGAAGCTCTGGATTATTTTTTTTAATAGCAGAAGACACAACTAGGATAGTCCCGTTTTCTATATTTTGTTTCTTATGTCCAATGAAAACTTTTATTTTTTCTTTTCTTAATCTTTCAATATTTTTATTATTTGCAATATCGCTACCTTGAACTTTAAAACCTTTACCTTTCATAATAAGTGCTAAGCCACTCATACCTATTCCACCTATTCCAACGAAATGTATCAGTTCTGTTTTTGCTAATTTAATTTTCATTAATAATTTTTAACATTTTGTGATTAACATTATTCCATGTATTTTGATAATTTAATTTCTGTAAATTATTTTTTTTTGTCATGTAATCCTGACTTTTATTTGTCAATTTTAGCAAAAATTTTTCAAATTTTCGGTCGTCAAAAATTTTTTGATCAATTATCCAGCAACAATCCTGTTCCTCATAATATTTTGCATTTTCATACTGATGATTATCTTTTGATGATGGAAGTGGTATTGCTATAAATGGAATATTTAAAAATGATAGTTCAGCTAAACTAGACGCTCCAGCTCTTGTTATACATAAGTCTCCTTGCTTTAAAACCTCACTAAGATTGTGATCATAACTGAAAACTCTACTTTCAATATTATTTTGAGAATAAAAATTTTTTAAAAAATTAATATTTTTCTCGCTTGTTTGATGGATAATTTTTATAGATACTTGTTTTGCTACACCTACAAAAGATTTATTTAAAAGCTCATCAAAGATTTTTGCACCCTGGCTACCTCCTATAATTATAATCGTAAATAAATTATCAGGTTTTTGATACTTACTAGCTTCATAATATTCTTTTCGTATCAAAGGTTTAACAGTGGTTAATTTGTGATTAATTCCAGATGATAAATTAATTAAATTCTTTGAATAACATATTAATTTTTTTGAAAAATTTAAAAAAAATTTATTTGCTCTTCCTAGAACCATATTTGGTTCAACTAAAAAAATATTAATTCCCAATATTTTTGCTGCTAAACATATTGGCAAAGACATATAACCACCTGTAGAAATTAAAATTGAAATATTATTTTTTTTTAAAATAAAAAATGATTTAACAGTTAAAAAAAATATTTTTAAAAATGAAAAAGGAAGTAGAAAGTAATTATTTAATTTCGGGGTGTCGATTATAAATACTTTGTAATCCTTGTCTAAATATGCAAGACCTCTTATATCGGTAGAAATCAAGGTTTCATGTGTATACTTTATATGATTATAAATTGTAATTGCTGGTATCACATGACCTCCAGATCCACCTGTGGAAATTAAAACTTTTTTTGTCATTTATTAAGTTATTTTTCTTTTTGTTAAATTTAAAATTATCCCACCTAATACTGATGTGCTTATTATCGATGAACCGCCATAACTTAAAAAAGGTAATGTCATTCCAGTAGTTGGAAATAATCTTATATTAACCCCGACATGAATTGTGGCCTGCATTAATATTAAACTAATTGATCCTATTAAAATAAGTTTAACTTTATCATTTGTCTCAAAACTTATTTTTTTAAAAACCATATAAATTAATATCAAAAACAATAATAATATTAACATTATGGCAACAACACCAAACTCTTCAGAAATTACTGAAATAATGTAGTCAGTATGAGCTTCGGGAACTCTATTTTTAAGAACTCCTTCACCTATACCTTTTCCAAAAAAGCCTCCACTTGTAATTGACTCTATTGCTTTATCAGATTGGAAGTTATGAGTACCTGTTTCTCTATTAAAAAATGAAAAAATACGTCCCTGGATATAATCAAACTTTGGAACATAAATAATAAGATAAGTAAGCAAAGACGCGCCAGCAATAAATATTCCTAAAAGAATATATATATTAATTCCTGATGTGAAGATTAGGACTGCCCAACAAAATACCACTAATAAAGTTTGCCCAATATCCGGTTGAGCAATTAACAGTAAAGAAATGACAGAAATCAAAAAAATAGATATCAAGTACTTAAATAAAATATTTAATTTAATATCACATAGAATAGTTGCTAAAATTATTATCAAAAATGGTTTTAAAACTTCTATTGGCTGAAATCTTGGTAAGAAAAATAAGTCTATCCATCTTTTAGAACCTTTAACTTCAACACCAATGAATGGTACTAAAAATAAAGTAATAAGTGAAATAAAAAAAAGAATAATAGAGTATTTATATAATTGATCTGAACTTAATAAGGAAAATATAAAAATAAGAGATATTCCAATTAACACATAAATCAAATGTTTAAAAAAGAAGAAATAACTGTTGGTATCTAACTTATCAGAAGCTATTAGAGAAGTTGAAACTAAAGAAAAAAATAATCCAATAATAAATAATAAACTTATTAGTAAAAAAATAGATTTATCTATATTTTTCCACCACTGATAATAAAATTTGTAAACAATACTATCGCTTTGCATTTATATACTTTTTAATTATCTGATTAAAATAATACCCTCTATCTTCAAAATTTTTGAAACTATCAAAAGAAGCTCCAGCTGGACTGAAAAAAATAATATTTTTTTTAGATTGTTGAATATTAATTTCTGAAAAAATAACTTTAAGAGTTTCTTTTAAATTTTTAAAATTTTTAATTTTTAATCTATTTTTTAAAATTTTCATAAATTTTCTATGATGTGATCCAAAAATATAGGCTTTAATATTTTCGCACTTTATTTTTGATAGTTTAAATCTATCTCCTTTTTTGGGAATTCCTCCTAAGATCCAATATGCATGATTTAAATTTTTTAATATATTTTCCGAGGAAGCAAAACTTGTAGATTTAGAGTCGTTAATTATTGTAAGATTTTTTTTATCAAATATAATTTGTTGTCTGAAATCTAGGCCTTTAAATTTATTAATAGTTTTAATTAATTTTTTGTAATTAAGTTTTAATCTTGGAGCAATTTTTAATATAAAAGATAAATTTTCTTTATTGCCATCAGATAAAAAATATTTATTAGTAATTTTATTAAACTTTTTATCTATACTTGATGTCTGTACTCTGTAGATTTTTGAACTATATTTATTTTTAATTAATTTTTTAGTTATTAGTTCATCCTCTTTTTTTACGTATGCAAAAGATCCTCTTATTTGAGATTTTAATAATTTAAATTTTGCATTTACATAATTTTTTAAACTTTTATGTCTCTCAATGTGGTCTGCAGTTATGTTTAAAATTACAGCATATTTTGATCTAAATACGCTACTGTAATCTAGCTGATAAGAAGAAGCCTCTATTACAAAGATTGTTTTTTTTGTAATATTTTTTTCTGATAACGCAGGATTTCCAATATTCCCAATAAGTCTTGAGTCTCTTTTTTGATCAATTAAAGCATCATGTAAAATTTTAGCAGTTGTAGATTTACCGTTAGTTCCAGTAATCGTAATACTTTCATTGTTATAAAATGAAAACAAAACATCAAGGTCGGTATAAATTTTTTTAGAATTTTTCTTTAAAAAATTCGATAATTTACAATTTGAAATATCAATTCCAGGACTAATAATAATTCTATCAAAATTTATTTTTTGAATTTGCTCGAACTTAATTATTTTTTTTTTAAGTTTTAATTTATTTTTTTGATTGTCATCAAACAAATATACATCAGACTTGTTTTTTAAAAACTTATAAGATGAAATGCCACTCTTTCCTAAACCATAAATTAATATTTTTTTTCTTAAAAAAATATTATTAAATATTTTCATTATCTTAATTTTAAGGTAGCTAAACCAATCATTGCCAGGATGATTGAGATGATCCAAAACCTAATTACAACTGTAGACTCTGGCCATCCCTTTTTTTCAAAATGATGGTGAATAGGCGCCATTTTAAAAATTCTTTTTCCAGTAAGTTTAAACGAAATTACTTGAACCATTACTGAAACTGCCTCTAGTACAAAAAGACCGCCAGTAATAGCTAAAACAATTTCATGCTTTGTGATAATTCCTACAGCACCTAAAGATCCTCCAAGAGATAATGAGCCTGTGTCACCCATAAAAATTTTAGCAGGTGGAGCATTAAACCATAAGAAACCTAAACAAGAGCCAATAATTGCACCACAAAAAATTGATACTTCACCAGTTCCTTCTATGTAGGGTATTTGTAAATAATTTGAAAATACGATGTTTCCAGTAACATAACTTATAAATGCAAAACATGCTGCAACTAATATTACGGGCACTGTTGCTAGACCATCTAATCCATCTGTAAGGTTAACAGCATTAGACGAACCAATAATCACAAATATTGCAAATGGTATAAAAAACCATCCAAGGTTTATGATTAAATTTTTAAAGAATGGAAAATATAAATTATTTAAATCTTGATAATCGTTTAAATAAACAAAAAAACTTACACCAATAATTGCTAATATTACTTGTGAAGTTATTTTAAACTTTGAAGAAATACCTGATGAGTTGCTAAATTTAATCTTCTTAAAGTCATCATATGCCCCTAATAAACCAAAAGTAATTGCTATGTAGATACAAAATAAAATATTAATATTTGATAAATCTGCCCAAAATATTACTGATACCAACAAGCCGGATAAAATTATTAAACCTCCCATTGTTGGTGTACCAATTTTTTTAACTATATGATCTTCAGGTCCATCGTCCCGGATTGGATTTAAAATTTTTTGTTTTGAAAAAAATTGAATAAAAGGACCTCCAATAATCAGCACAATAACCAATGAAGTAAAAAAAGATAAACCTGTTCTAAATGTTAAATATTTAAATACATTTAAAAAACTAAAGGTATCAACAAAATTTAATAAAAATTGATAAAACATTTAATGTAATCCTTTCAAATCTTTTACTATGTCGTTGAATCCTGTCGCAAGTGAGGCTTTAATCATTAAATAATCATTATTATTTAAATCTTTTCTAATCAATTCAATAATTTGAGATTTGTTTAATAAAATCCTACCTTTTTTAGCTTTTGAGATATTTTCAAATATTATTGAAGCCAATTTTCCTTTTACAAATACCTTATCTATCTTGGTTTGATTTATTATTGGGGCAATAGATTGATGAAGTTTTTTAGAATGACCACCAAGCTCTAACATGTCACCAATTAATAAATATTTATTTGATTTTTTGGAACTTATTTTATCAAAATTTTTTATTGCTGATTTTAATGATAGAGGATTTGAATTATAACTTTGATCAATTAAATTAATTTTTTTATTTTCAACTTTTACTACAGAATGGTCTCCCCTGCCCCCAGGAATTTTGAAATTGAGAAAAATATTTTCATTAAGTTTAAATATATTTTTATAAATACTAATAACCGCTAAAGCAGAAAGTGTGTTATATATATTGTTTTGAAAATCATTAGACAATGTAAAATACTTTTTTTTATTATTTAATTTAATATTAATTTTAAATTTTTTTCCAAAGGGCTTTACATTAATTAATTTAATGTCTGATTTCTGACTTTTAATTCCAAAAGAAACTACTTTAATCTTATTTTTTATTGCAATTTTTTTATGTAATTGAAAAAAGCTGTCATCTGCATTTAATACAATATAGCCATAAGGTTTTATGTTATTAATTATTTCAGATTTTGCTAAAGCAATTTGTTTTATATTTTTAAAATTTTTAGCATGTGCATAATTTATATTTGTTATCACACCAACATCTGGTTTTATTATTTTTGACAAATAATGAATTTCTCCTTTTTTATCCATTCCAATTTCTAAAATTCCAAATTCATCATTTTGTTTTAAATTAAAAAGACTTAAAGGAACCCCAAATTTATTGTTATAAGATTTTGGAGAAATACTTACTTTTGAAATTTTACTTAAAACATTACCCAACAATTCTTTGAGTGTAGTTTTGCCACAACTGCCAGTGATAGCTATAATATTTGTGTCAATGCATTTTCTAAAAGTTTTTGAAATATCTGTTAAGAATTTTAAAGTATTTTTTACTTTAATCTGACGATTTTTATTTAATTTATTTTGGATTTTATTTACTACAGCTAACGATGCTTTTCTATTGAATGATTGCGCAACATATTTATTACCATCATTTTTTTTTCCTCTAATGGCAAAAAAAATATCGTCTTTATTAACTTCACGAGAATTAATTCTTGCCATTTTTAAAGATGTAGATGAAGAGAATTTTTTAATTTTAGCTGCTTCTTTAACTATATTTAATTTTAGATTATCTGATAAATTATCATTTTTATTTTTAATAGCATTTAGAATTACCTTTCTATCTGAAAATAAAATTTTCTTATTTCCAATATCTTGTGTTTTCTCATGGCCTTTTCCAGCAACTAACAAAATCTCTCCTGAATTCAAATTAAGAATAGCTTGAGTTATCGCTATTGCTCTATTAGATATTTCGGCAATCCTCTTTTTTTTAATTCCCTTTTTTATATCTCTTCTTATTTTTTGAGGATTTTCAAATCTAGGATTATCATTTGTAAGAATTATACTATCTGCAAAATCACTAGCTATTTTTCCCATTTTTGATCTTTTATTTTGATCCCTATTTCCCCCACAACCGAATAGAACTGTGATTGTTTTATTAGGAAATTGTTCTCTAAGATTTAGAAGACACGTTTTTAGAGCATCGGGTGTATGAGCATAATCAAGAATTACTTTTGATTGATTTTTAATTTTACCAATTTTTTCTAACCTTCCCTCAACTGGTTTTAATTTTGGAATCGTATTTAAAATTTTATCTAAACTAATACCGCTATATTTTGCTGCAATTATTGCCATCAAAACATTTTTTAATTGTATTTTTCCAATTAAATTTAAATTTATATCCCTTATTGAGTTGTATAATTTAATTCTAAGAAATTGACCCTCTCCTTTAAAATTATGAGATAAAAGCGTTAGATTATTTTTCTTATCATTTAGTGAATGTAATTTTAATTTCTTATTAATTGCAATTTTTTTAATTTTTTTAAACTCAGGTATTAATTGATCTGTAATTATATTTCCTCTTTTTGAAATTAAGTTTTCAAATAAATAAAGTTTTGCATTTAAATAGTTTTTTAAATTTTTATGATAATCAAGATGATCCTGAGATAAATTAGTAAAAATACCTGAATTAAAGTTTAAACCATCTAATCTATTTTGCTTTAAACCATGGCTTGAGGCTTCCATAATTACATTTTCTATTTTTAGATTTTTTAACCTGCTTAATATTTTAGCCAATTTTATTGGATCTATAGTTGTATTAGATAAATTTAAATTAATATTTTTTGATTTAACACCTAATGTGCCAATTGAAGCACCTTTTTTATTATTTAATTTTAATATTTGATAATAAAAATCTACAACAGATGATTTTCCGTTAGTACCAGTAACTGCAATTAAATTTTTTGGTTTTTTATTATAAATTTTAAAAGCAGTTTCAGCTAATAGTTTTCTTACATTCTTTGTATGAATATACAAAATTCCATTTTGGAATTGATTTGTTTTTCTTTCAGTAACAATAATTTTTGATCCCTTTTTAATTGCTGTGGGAATAAATTTATTACCATCAATACTATTACCTTTGATTGCAAAAAAAATATTATTTTTTTTAATACTCTTCGTGTCAAATGAAATTCCTGAAAAAGAAAAATTTTTGTAATTTTTATTTATGTTATGAAAGTAGTTTCCTAGAAGCATAATTAATTAACCTCTATATATTTTGTGGCTAAAATAGGCCCGATTTTATCTATGACTTTTCCAGCTACCTCTACTGAGGTCCAGCCAGCAGTATTATAAAGTGTGCCCTTCCATCCTCCTTTTCGATGTCTATACTTATAATAATAATCTTTAGATTTTTTTGGTGTATCTAGCATTACAACAAAAACAAATTGTGGATTTGATGTGGGAAAAATGGAGGCAAAAGTATTTATTTTTGCTTCGGAATATGCTCCTCCCTCAGGTTGATCAGCAGTTCCTGTTTTTCCACCGACTTCATAATTTTGAACATCTGCAAATTTAGCTGTGCCTTCATCAGTATTTACAATTTTTCTTAAAGCGCTAACAACTTGTTCTGAAATACCTCTGTTTAATATTCTTTTATTTTTTTTATTAAAATTATTTTCTTTATAAATTAATGTTGGTTTAATTTCATACCCACCATTAGATAAAACCGCATAACCTTTTGCCAATTGAAGAATTGTAGTTGCTATTCCATGTCCAAAAGATGCTGTAGCCAATCTACATTTTCCAAAATCATAATTTTTTTGAGGAGCAACTTCTTCAATATCAAAATCAATATCACTTAACACACCAACTTTTTCTAAAAATAATTTAAATTTTTCTGAGCCAACTTTTTGAGCAATTTTTACTGATCCTATATTTCCAGATCTAATTAAAATTTGCTCTGCAGTTAAATCTGATGGTATTTCATTGTCGTACTCACCTATTCTGTATTTGTCACATTTAATTGATTTGGGTAAATCTAAAAATTCAGTCTCTGGTTTAATTACCTTTTCATTTAGTGCGCTTGCAAAAGTAAATGCTTTAAATACAGACCCAAGTTCATATGTCCCTTTTGTTACCCTGTTAATATAATTTAAATCTGTAATATTTTGTCTTTCATTTGGATTGAAATCTGGCAAAGAAACTAATGATAAAATATTGCCATTATTAACATCCATTAAAATAGCTGCACTACCTTTGCTTTCAAAAATTTCCTGATATTTAATTAATTCTTTTCTAATTAAAAATTGAATATCTTTATCTAAAGTAAGTTTAATTGACTCTTTAGATTTTCTAAGTTCATCATTTAACGATTTTTCTAATCCAGAAATACCATTATTAGCATCATCTATCTGACCTAAAACATGACTAAAAAGATTTTTTTGTGGATACATTCTTAAAACTCTTTCTTCTGGAACTAAAGATTTGTCACCTAATTTCATTATTTTTTCGTAATTTTCTTCTGAAATTTTTTTCTCTAAATAAAAATATTTCTTAGTTTTTATTTTTTTTTTAATTTCATCAAAATTTTTATCAGGAAAAATAATATTTAAGCTTAGAAGTAATTTTTTTTCATTAATAATATCTGAAGTTTTTAAACCAATATCAATCGAATTAACTGTCTTAGCCAAATAATTTCCATTAATATCTACGATGTCTGCTCGATAAAGCTGATTTTTAGATGCAGGAAAATTATTTATTTTTTCTAATTTACTCTTTCGTGAACCTAAGTGAACTAGGTGTATTGTGTAAATTAAATATATAATAAAAAAAACAAAGAAAATAAAAGCTACACGATTAAATTGAATATTTAATCCATTCTCTTTTTTCTTAAATGTAAAATCACTTTTGTAATCTTCTATGGTAAATTTCGATTTATTATCAGCCATTACTCTTTAATAATTTTGAAATTTTGGATTTTATTTATATCACCTGAAATATTGTAGATTTTTATATCGTTTATGTTTTTTTGAATTAACTCATCCTCAAAATACTGAGACTGATATTCAAGCAATCTTTCTGCAGAACTTAAATAATCATGCTCCAAGGATACATTTTCAAATTCAGAGTTTAAAATTCTAATATTTTCTTTTACTGTAAAAATTTCATCTTCGATCTGTTTGGTCGTATTTTTTATTATTGCAGTTGATAAGACTAAAAAAAAAATTACAGCTGCTAGAACAAATTTTTTCATAATTTGTCTCCATAATTTTCAATTTCAATATAATTTCTAAATTGCTCCTCTATATCAGTATCAAAATTGTAAAAATCTGTTTTTTTAATAGCATATCTAAATTTAGCAGATCTAGATGGTGGGTTTTCATTCACCTCCTCATCTGAGGGTGTTATTGGTTTTTTTTTAATTAAGTTAAATAGTGTATCTGCCTGTTCTATTTCAGGCCTATATCTTGAAATGCTTTTATTTTCAGAAAGACTTTTAAAAAAATATTTTACAATTTTATCTTCTAAAGAATGAAAAGTAACTACCCCTAAAATTCCACCTTTTTTTAAAACTTTCGCAGCATTGATGAGTCCAAATATTAATTCACTTATTTCTTTATTTACAAATATTCTAAGAGCTTGAAAAACCTTGGTAGCATTATGGACTTTAAAATTTTTCCTTTTTTTTGATTTATCAATAATTTCAACTAAAGATTTGGTATCAATTTTATTTTTAGATCTTTCTTTTATGATATTTCGTGCAATAAATTTTGCCTCTTTTTCATCTCCAAAAAATTTAAAAATTTTTTCTAATTCTTTTTCATCGAGTTTGTTGATTACATCTTCTGCTGAATAACTGTTTAATCCCAGCTGCATATTTAATTTACCAGCAGCATCGAAAGATAATCCTTTTTTTGGATCTTTTATTTGAGTATAAGAGTAACCAAGATCAAAAATTACACCTTTTATATTTTCATTTTTTAACTTTAAATTACTTAATTGACTAAATTTTATATTTTTAAAAATAAATCTATTTTCAAAGGTTTCTTTTAATTGATTAGCAATTTCCTCACTCTCTATGTCTCTATCAATAGCTATTACTTTTGTATTTTTAAAATCTAAAATTTTTTTGGAATAACCGCCTTGACCAAACGTACAATCGATAAATGTGCCACCATGTTGAGGGGAAATAACGCTAATAATTTCTTTTAGCAGTACCGGATAATGCTTTTGCATTTTCGGTACTATGGTGGCGTCCATTTATCTCTTGGAAGACCATTAATTTTTTTGTCTTCTTAAGAATGCTGGTATCTCAAGATCATCTTCTTCCTCTTCATCTGGAGTCAATAAATCTTCAGGGCTTGAATTATCAGATTCTGAACTAAATAAATCTGGTGCATCTGAATCAACTCCAAATTCTTTTAAATCATTAGAGATTTCTTCTTCGTTGTTAATATCTTGATGATCTTCATGAGTAGTTTCCATAGCTTCTTGAGTAAAAGATTTCTCCATTTCATTAACTGAACTATCCTGAACTATGCTCTCACTTTCCAGGTTAGTCTTTTGGACAAATTCTTCACTCATCATCTGATTATGAGAACTTTCATTTTTTTGCTCTTGAATAATCTCATTTTCAAGTTTTAAAGCATTAGCACCATGTGTGATTGGGCTTGATGTTGCTGTATTTGAAAAATTGAAAGATTGAGATGATCCCATGTTTGAAAAATCAGAATAACCTGGATTACGGTTTTGAATTCTGTGGACCATATTTACTACAGATTTCGATTCTGGCTGCTGTCCGTCTAATGAAGTCGCAACAATTGAAACTCTCATTTTTCCGTCAAGTTCTGTGTCTGTAATCGCTCCAATAATTAACTCTGCTTCTGGATCTACTTCTGCTCTTACTTTATTTACCGCCTCATCAACTTCAAAAAGTTTAAGATCTTTGCCTCCAGTAATGTTTACTAATAAACCTTTTGCGCCTTTTAAAGTGTAGTCGTCTATTAACGGATTACTAATTGCCATCTCCGCTGCTTTGAGAGCTCTACCTTCTCCTTCAGCTTCTCCAGTTCCCATCATAGCTTTACCCATTGCTGCCATAACAGTTTCAACATCTGCAAAATCTAAATTAATTAAACCAGGTCTTACCATTAAGTCAGTAATGCTCTGAACACCGTGCATTAAAACATTATTTGAAAGATTAAAAGATTCCTCGAAAGTTGTTTGTTCATTTGCAATTTTGAATAAGTTTTGATTTGGAATAACAATTATTGTGTCAACATGCTTTCTCAACTCTTCCAAACCTTGTTGTGCTCTTCTCATTCTAGAGGGGCCTTCATATAAAAATGGAAGAGTCACAACACCTACCGTTAATATGTTTAATTCTTTGGCAGCTCTTGCGATGACATGAGCAGCGCCAGTGCCTGTTCCACCACCCATACCAGCCGCAATAAAAACCATGTTTGCACCTTGAAGTGTATTTACAATTTCATTTAACGATTCATCAGCCGCAGCTTGTCCAATATCAAGTTTTGCACCTGCTCCTAAACCTTTTGTTAAATTTAAACCAATTTGAATTCTTGTTTTTGCCTTACTCAACTTTAAATCCTGCGCATCTGTATTAACTGCAATAAATTCTACACCTTGTAGATTATTTTCAATCATTTCGTTAATTGCGTTTCCGCCTGCTCCACCAACTCCTAATACTAATAGTCGTGGCTGTAACTCTTTTATTTCCGGTGCTTTAAAGTTAATTGTCATCTTATTTCCCCTCATTGTTGTTTAAATGTTTTTCCCATTTAAGACTTTCACGATTTAAATTTGCTTTTTTTCTTGCTGATGTCTTAAATTTTTCAAATGTAGCTGGCTCCCAAATCTGAAAGGTTTGACCTTGACCAACAAACAACATGCTATTTTTTATTTTTGCATGTTTTAGTAATTTTGTTGAAAGTGAAATTCTACCCTCACTATCAAATTGTAAATTTGTACTTTCAGACAATATTGATGTTGCAAAGTAATCTCTTTTTTCCTCAAAGGGATTTAAAGAGTCAATTGCTGAAGAAATTTTTTCAATTCTGTCTTGAGAACATGCCTCAATTGAAGAATTATTAAAAGATGGATAACAGATAATTCCATTGTATCCTAAATTTGACAAATACGATCTGAAACTAGCAGGCACAGAAACTCTCCCCTTTTTGTCTAATTTGTTCTCGTAAGTCGATATAAACATATATTTTTAAATTTATTAATTCCATAATTGGGAATACATGGGAATATATGGGTATTTAAAATAATAGTCAAATATTGATTCGATCCTTAATTTATTGCACTTTATGATGCAAAAACTTGTAATTTATCCAGCTGTGATTATAAAAATCAACAGTTTAACTCATGAATTATCTAAAATGGAAAATTTGAATCAAATTGTATTTTTTATGAATTTAAATATAAGATATCAACAACCAGTAGCTCAAGAAACCTTTTAATTCACGTTCAAAAGTAATTTTTTATGTTGATGAAGTTAATAATGACAGAACTAAAAATATATATAATAAATAATATATGAAAATTTTAGGTATTTCACTTGGTCATGATACTAACTTTTCCTTAATTCAAGATGGAGAAGTAATTCAAGTATATGAAGCTGAAAGATTTTATAGACAAAAAAGATATAAGCTACATGCTTTTTCTGGTGAAAAAGAAATTATTTCAAGTTTTCAAATTGTGAAAATAGAAGATTTAATATCTACATTAGTTTATTTAAAAAACTTATGGGGAAATAGTTATGATTTTATTGCTGTCCAAAATCAAGGGAGGGTAAGTGAATTTAGAGAGCTAAAGATAATTTTAAATAATTTAGATTTTAAATTTAAAGCTATAGAAAATTATGCACACCATATATGCCATGCATCCTCAATTTATTTTACTTCACCATTTGACGAGTCTTTGATATTAAGTTTTGACGGTGCTGGAAATGATGGACAAACCATTTTATTTCAAGCAAAAAATAACAAAATAAAATATAAAAAAAATTATCCTACCAAATTTGGTCAGTCCTATAATAATCTTGGATATATTGTAGGTTTAAAACCAGATGTAGCAGGTTCAACTGCTGGAAAATTAATGGGGTTAACATCTTATGGAAAATTGAGAGAGGAATGGTTAAATAAAGCTAGGAATTATATAACTGATTATAAAAAAATTTATTCAAAAATCCAATCAAATCAGGTAAATAATTACGGAAAATTTCACATTATAAATTCTAAAAGTTTCTCTGGAATTAAAGAATTAAAAAAATACTCTCAAAATAAAAATTTTTTTAATTCCATTTTAGAAAATTTACGAATTAAACATTTTCCAATAAAGTTAAATGGTGATAGAGATGAATTAGCGCAAGATTTAGCAAAAACCGTTCAATATGCCTGGACACAAGAAGTCTTGGAAATGGTAGAAACTTGGAAAGAAGTCAGTAAAAATTTTTGTATTGTTGGGGGATGTGCATTAAATGGAATTACCAATTATAGAATAGAGCAAGAAAAAATTTTTAATAATATTCATTATATTCCAAATCCAACTGACTGTGGTCTTTCCATAGGAGCTAGTCTTTTAAGTTATTATAAAAATTCTAGTAAAGATTTTAAAGGATACAAAAAATTTTTTTCTCCATATCTGGGAGACTATGCTTATGATTTAAACAACATCAGTGAATTCAAAAAACAATATTCTTATTATGAAATAGATGAGTCTCAAGTAAGTTATAAAATAGCCAAAGCTATTTTTAATAACGCTATCGTAGGTATAATAAGAGGTAGATATGAAATTGGACCTCGTGCACTTGGGAATAGATCGATACTATGCAATCCTATAAATTTAAAAATGAGAGAAATATTAAATGAGAAAGTTAAAAAAAGAGAATGGTATAGACCGTTTGCTCCTGTTTCTACTTTAGAAGACTCAAAAAATTTTTTTACCAATAACAGTCAAATACCCTACATGTCAGTAATTTGTAACGTCCGCGATGAATTTAAACAAAAAATTCCTGCCGTAACTCATGTCGATGGCAGCGCCAGATTGCAGACAGTCACAAGAGGTTCAAATGAGTTTTTGTGGAACACAATTAATGAATTTAAAAAATTGTCTAATTATCCAATATTATTGAATACTTCTTTCAACCCAGGGGGAGAACCAATTTTAAATTTTTGTCACGTTGGTTTAAGCATGCTAGATACTACAGAATTAGATTTTGTTTTAATAGATAATGTTATTTTTTGCAAAAAAGGCAATGAAGAAAAAATTAAAAAATTTTTTATAAATTAAGCTCACGAAAACATATTTTAATAAAAAAATAATTATTATTGTCTGTTAAATATTAAAATAATTTAAATAATTGATAAAATACTTTTAACTAAATCAATAATTTTTATTAATATATTTTTTTTTATTATAAACTGCCAGATAAACTATAAGCCGGGTTCTGTCATTTAAACTTACCATTTGTCTAGGCTTAAGATCACTCTTAAGCTCAAGCAACTAACCCTGATGACTAGCCAAGGACGGCTTTTAGTTATTCAACAATGTCATCTCTACTTAGTCTTGCTCCCAGTGGGGTTTTCCAGCGTTCATTGTTACCAATAGAACCGGTGTGCTCTTACCACACCTTTTCACCCTTGCCATGTTATGGCGGTTTATTTTCTGTGGCACTGTCCCTAGGGTTTCCCCTGCCAGGTATTACCTGGCACTGTGTCCTTGTAGAGCCCGGACTTTCCTCTTTAAATAAAATTTAAAGCGATAAGTCATTTATCTGGCAAAAATTAACTTATAAGTAAAAATAAAATTTTCAAGATAATTTATACTACTTTTTTAATAAATTTTTGCTAATTAATAAGCATTCTAAATCGATAATGCCATTTACCAACTCTTGTCTGAATCTTCTTTGAAAAGCAGTTGTGATCAATTTTTTTGATTTATTTTCAGATGTTTTTTTTATTTTTTTATAACCAATTTGATACAAATTTTGAATAAATTTTTTTTTTGCTTTTGTATCTACCTCTATTTTTCTTTTTTTTAAAAGATAATTTTTATTTAGATTATGCCAATATCCGATTTTTTTTTTGGATAAATATTTCCACGGAAATTTTTCTCCTGGATCAATTTTTCTGTCTGGGGCAATATCTGAATGACCTAAAATGAAATTTGATTTAATTTTATATTTTTTTATTAAATATTTACTCAATTTACATACCGAATTAATTTGTTTGTTAGAAAATTTTATATAATTATAATTATGTCCTGGGTTATTTATCTCTATTCCTATCGAATATTTATTTAACGATTTGTATTCATTCCACTGTGAAATTCCAGCATGCCAAGCTGTATATAATTCTGGGACTAAGGTTAAAATTTCTCCATTTTTTTTTATAAAATAATGACTACTTACTTTTGATTTAAAGTCTGATAATTTTTTAATTGCATCTAGCTCTTTTTTCATCCCTGTATAATGAAATATTATAAATTTTATTTTATTTTTTTTTCTTTTTCGTGGATCAAAATTAGGTGAATAATTCAAAGTTGTATTCATAGGTATTTTAGGGATAAATTTAGACCATTTATTAACACTTTATAGACATCATTTTAATTTAAATGCTATCTTACAATAAATAACTAAATAATATATAATTTATGTATGTTTAAAAAATTCACAGCTTTAATAATTGCTATTTTTTTTATCACAATAAATGCTTATGCAGGATCAAGTGGTGAAATTGATCTTAATAAGAGTGAACCAAAAGAAATTAAAGATTGTTTTGAGAAATTAAATAGAGCAACATTTTCATTTAATCAAGGACTTGATAAAGCTATTATTAAACCAATTGCAAAAGGTTATAGAGGTTTGCCAGATCCAATACAAAAAGGAACAAGTAACGCAGTTAGAAATTTGTCTAATCTAATAACAATACCTAACAATGTTTTGCAAGGTGATATTAAAATGGCAGTTATAAATACTGGAAGATTAGTTGTAAATACAACTGTTGGTCTTTTAGGGATCATTGATGTTGCTAACAAAATGGGTTTCCCTAAATACGAAATGGAGGATTATGGTCAAACTCTAGGTGCATGGGGTGTAGGTCCGGGTTGTTACCTGGTTCTTCCAGTTTTAGGTCCATCCAATTTAAGAGACACTGCTGGATCTTTTGTAAATGTCATGGGTGGAGACCCTTGGTACAATCTATCTGTACATGGCAATAACGAATTTCTTAGTCAAGATATCTACATGATATCAAAAGCATTAAGTGGTGTTGATTTTAGAGCAAATAATATCGAGTCTTTCGATAACTTAGAAAAAAATTCGATTGACTTTTATGCCTCTGTAAAAAGTTTGTATACTCAAGATAGAGAAAACAAAATTAAGAACAATAAAAGAGGTAATATAGAAGTTCTTTATAAAGATGAAACGGACTGGGAAGAAATAGATAAAAAATAGTTCTAAACATTTCCTATGAATATAAAAAAAATTTTTATAATTTTACTATTATTTAATTTTAACTTTACTTGTGTTTCCTCAATAGAACCAGATATATTCATTCAATCTACGGTCAATAGAGCCTCACAAATTTTATCAAAAAATATTTCAAAAGACCAAAAAATAAGCGAGCTAAGGTCTATTGCCAAAGATACTGTCGATATTTTAGGTGTTGGTTATTATTCATTAGGGACTATAAGAAAAAACTTAAACGAAGAACAAAAACTAAAATATTCAAATCTTTTTGAGTCATATTTTCTAAAGAGTTTTTCTAGCAGATTATCAGAGTACACAAACCCAAAAATAGAGGTTGAGGGTAAAGAGGTATTGAATAAAAACTACACTATAGTCAATAGCATATTAGTTGCTACATCTGAAAGGCCTGAGGTAAAAATTGATTGGAGAGTTTATACAAAAGATCCTGATAATCCTTTAATTAGAGACTTAATTATTGAAGGTCTTAGTTTGGCAAGAACTCAAAAAGAAGAATTTGCATCAATATTAAATTCAAATGATAATGATATAAAAGCCTTATTTAGGGCACTAGAAGAATTTTCCAAGTAACTAATTTATTTAATCTAAAATTAGTGGTGGGCCCGCCAGGACTCGAACCTGGGACCAATACATTATGAGTGTACTGCTCTAACCAACTGAGCTACAGGCCCTTAAAATTAATTAGGTATTACACCAATTTTAAAATTCATACAAGTTAACTTTACAAACGATAGATTGTATTTTTCTAAAATTTTAGACACAAACTTTGCATTCGTTGGTAAATCCGTTGGTAAAAATTATTTTTTATTCTTAATTTTAAATCCATTTTTTTCCAGCACTTTTATCAAATTCTTTAACCTCTCATCTCTTGAAGTGTTTTGATCTCCAATGCTTTCAAAAAATATAGGCTTTAAACCTTTTTTTTCTTTTGATTTAAAAAAGTCTTTTATTGATTGTATTTTTATTTTCATTTTTCTCCTTTAGCGTTTTTTTTATAGTCCTAGCAAGTAGAGTTATGTTCTAAATCAGGACTAATTAATCTTAACATACTTAAGACATAATTAAAGATTATATTATTAATTGTTAATTAATTTTCTTAATTTTAATACTTCAAAAATATGCAGCAATTAGAACTGTTTGATTACAGAAAAGATTATCTTTTTGATAATAAAAATCAGGTTGCTCACTGGTACGATATCCTTAAAGAAACTGAAGACACCATTAGTTATGCAGAACACATAGATCCTAATAAAGGCTATGCAATAGCAGGTATGGAATATGAGGAATATGTGGATGTGAAAAAAGATAGGTTGAAAGGACTGACTTACGATCAAATCCTCACATACTTAAAAAGTGCTAAAAAAGAGGACAGGCTTAAAAAATATAAAGCATTACTGAAATTTAAAAATATTCCTTTTGAAGCTGATCTATTTACCTGGCATAATGAAGATCTTTAAGGATTATGACGCTAGATGAGGAATTTAAAATAATAGAAGAATTTGTAAAAGATGGAAATGCAAATTTTCTAAAACCTAAATCAGATAAATATAAAGCTAATTCTAAAGATCACCTAAAAAAACTCAAAGAATATTTTTTAAATGCGAGGCCGGAAAATAAAAAAAAAAGAAAACCTTCAAAAACTCAAAATGATAAAGTTCTTTGGGAATTTATAAAATCTAAACATGATTTATCTGATAACCAAGTAAAAGAATATTCAAAATTTCATAAACTTGCTATGACATATGAAACTATATTGGGTAGTTTTTTAGAAGAATTTGTTTATCTAAATTTAAAAGATTTTGGATGGATATGGTGCTCTGGAAATATTATTCAAGATATTGATTTTATTAAAAAAACTAAAGATGAAGATAATACTAAGTACAATTGGGTAAGTCTTCAAATCAAAACAAGTGATAATACAGAAAATGCACCAGCCTCTAGGGTGCGAGATGGAACGTCAATTTTAAAATGGTACAGAAGATTTTCTAAAGATAGCACCAAAGATAACTGGGGAGAATTGATAAAACTTGTATCCGAAAATAATGAAGAAATAGAAAAAATCATTAAAGAAAAGCTCACAGATGAGCAATATAAAGAGTTTTTAAAAACTAAAAATTAAAAGACTTTTGATTTGAGGCAACCTTTTTATCTAAAATATTGTGCCAGTCTAAATCACTTGTATTTAAATATCTTGAGTATTTAAAATTACTAATAACTCTTATCTTTTTTCTTAAAGCATGATTTACAATGAGTTTACCTATGGCTTTCCCTAAGCTTACAGGCACAGCATTACCAATTTGTTTATATTGGTTTCTTAAACTACCACTTAGTTTCCAATCATCTGGGAATTCTTGAATTCTTTTATATTCTTGAATTGATAAAGGTCTATTTAGTTCTGGATGAGCCAAATCTGTTGCTGGCATTGTAGGATCTGTAACTAATGTGGGAGATGGTTTATTCCATCCTAATCTCCTTAAAAATCCAGTCTTGCCTCCGCCTGCAAAATAAGAACTACCTAAAGCCTCTTTTTGTAATGAAATGGGTAAACTTTTCCAATTTTTTCCCTCTTTAATTTTTTTATAATATTTAATTCTATATTCAGGAAACTTTACAAAATCATGATTGATATTATGTAAACCTTTAACCGCTGATTTAAATGTGTTCCAAGATTTTAAACCATAATTTCCATGTTCTGAATGAGTTGGAGAAAGATATGGTAATTTTTCTTTTTTGTTTCCAACTATAACTATTCTCTCTCTAACTTGAGGAGTTCCAAAATTAGCTGAATTATATAAATTAAAACTTACTTTGTAACCACACTTATTAAGATAATCTAATATGAATTTAAGTGTCCCCCCTTTTTCTTCTCTGGGTTTTAATTTTCCTTTCCTTTTTCTATGAGGTACATGTTTAAGTGGCACACTTAATAAGCCTCTAACATTTTCAATAACAAAATAAGTTGGTTTTAATTTTTTTATAACCTCTAAAAATTTTATAAAAACAACCCCTCTATTTTCATTAATTGATAATCTTTTTCCAGCAGTGCTAAAAGCCTGACAAGGCGGCCCTCCAACAATTAAATCAACTTTCTCATTTTTTTTTAATCCTGCTGCTTTTTTAATCTGTTCAGGAGTGTAAAGATTTATATCTTCTAAAACTTTAAGCTTCGGGTTGTTTAATTTAATTGTTTCCCTTATGAATTTTTCACTTTCACATGCTAGAATTACATCTATTCCCGCCTTCTTAAGGCCAATATCTAATCCCATCGCACCTGTAAAAAAACTTAAAGCTTTGATTCTTTTCATGAATTTATATTTATCACTTATATAAATTTTTGGCATAGCAAAGATCTAAAAGTTTGTCTCAGACATTCATTTCGTTGGTAAATAGTTGGTAAATTTTTATAGAAAAAAAAGTCCTCTAATAGAGGTTGATTCTAAATGCTAATTTAAGATATTTTTCAGAGTCGTAAATTATGAGTGTACTGCTCTAACCAACTGAGCTACAGGCCCTCAATAAATTTGTTGGTTTTACTTCCTTTTTAAATTTCATTCAAGGCAAGAATAAGGTTAATGTTATAATGATGTTGTTCTTGTGTTCCGTATGTTTAGAAAAGCGTTGGTAATACGTTGGTAAAAAAATATGACCTGGGAGTTGTATTTCTCCCAGATCTACCTCTTTAAATAACTCATAGTTACTTTCTAAATCCACCAGCAACTAAGTTCCAAACAGCATTTAATGCAAAAAAGCTCAGAATGCCTCTCGATAAAGTTATAAAAGTATTAAAATTTAAATTTTTTTTTCATATTCTCTTCTTTTTTTCATTTGTGTTTTTTTAAGTCTTGAAAACATTCTTAGAGCAATAAGCCATGAGATTATGATTAAAGCTAGAGAAATTATAAAATTAGAGCCTGCAAACAAATTATAACATCCGTGTAAAACAAATGGCACAATGAACGCAAAAAATAAATTATCTCCTTTTTTGATAAAGGCGTATTTCATAAAAAAGTACCCCATAAAAACTCCAAATATAGCATGAGCAGGTACAGCAGAAAATGATCTTAAAATGGCTAAAGCCATGGACGTTGTTTCAAAATAATCAGCTAATAGATAAACGTAATAAAAATTTTCTAAAGTAGCAAAACCTAGCGAAACTGTTACACCATAAACAATTCCATCCATTGGTTCATTGAAATCCTTCATTTTATAAACAAAATAATATAGAACACTTAATTTTAATCCCTCTTCAACAGGTGCTGCTGTTAAAAAAGATGAAATTAAATTTTCACTTACTCTTGTATTGACATAAAAGAAATCACCGATGTATGTATTTAAGAAATAAGCTGGAATAGTAATCAAAATTCCATAAAGGAATACTTTAATTATCTCCCCCCTGGGTTCTTTAAATTTGTCTGAATAAACAAAGAATAAAATTATTAAGATAGATGGAAGGGTAGTTGCTAAAAGTAATGCCATTAGTTTTTCTCAATTGTAGTTTTTATTTTTAGGATTTTATTTTCATTTTGAGATTTTTTTCTTTTAGCCATACTTTAGCTTAACAACTTTCTTTTAGTTGGTAAATGGTTGGTAAAAATTTCTTAAATTTTTTAAAAAAAAACTTCATGAATTAAGGTTGATTATGTTAGTTTATTTTAAGTTTGAAATCGGTTTTTAGA
This sequence comes from uncultured Pelagibacteraceae bacterium, assembly GCA_902522385.1. GTDB lineage: Bacteria > Pseudomonadota > Alphaproteobacteria > Pelagibacterales > Pelagibacteraceae > Pelagibacter. The sequence continues at coordinate 27,781 of CABYVK010000009.1, read as the reverse complement.
GATAATTAAATTATGAGTTTACTGCTCTAACCAACTGAGCTACAGGCCCAAACAATATAATTAGTTATAACATTTTTTTAAAGTTATAAATTATAGATAATAAAAAATTGGTGGGCCGTGTTGGTTACGCTCCAACTACCCCTGCAATGTCAATGCAGTACTCTACTATTGAGCTAACGGCCCAATTTTAGCTTTCTAAGAAACTTTTCAATTGTTTTGATCTGCTTGGATGTTTTAACTTTCTTAGAGCTTTGGCTTCAATTTGTCTAATTCTCTCTCTTGTGACTGAGAACTGCAAACCGACTTCCTCCAGAGTGTGATCTGTATTCATACCTACCCCAAATCTCATTCTTAAAACTCTTTCTTCTCTAGGAGTAAGTGTAGATAATATTTTGGTAGTTGCCTCTCCTAAATTTGATTTAATTGCCTGCTCAAGGGGAGCTAAAGCTTTTGTATCTTCTATAAAATCTCCTAAGCTACTATCTTCCTCATCTCCAACTGGTTTTTCTAAGGAAACCGGTTCTTTTGAAATTTTTAATACTTTTCTAACTTTATCGAGAGGCATTCTGAGCTTTTTTGCTAATTCCTCTGGAGTAGCTTCTCTTCCGAATTCACTTAAAATCAATCTTTGAGTTCTCACAATTTTATTTATAGTTTCAATCATATGAACCGGTATTCTGATTGTTCTGGCCTGATCAGCGATAGATCTTGTGATTGCTTGTCTGATCCACCAAGTTGCATAAGTTGAGAACTTATAGCCCCTTCTATATTCAAATTTATCTACAGCTTTCATTAATCCGATGTTACCTTCCTGTATTAAATCTAAAAATTGTAAACCTCTATTAGTATATTTTTTTGCAATTGATATAACTAATCTTAGGTTAGCTTCAACCATCTCTTTTTTAGCTATTCTTGACTCTTTCTCTCCTTTTTGAATTCTGCTTACTAATTTTTTGAAATCTGTAACTGAAACACCAAGTTTATTACTTATTTCGATTAACCTTTCTCTTATATTCTTAAATTCTTCTTTATTTTTAGAAAAAAATTGTTTCCAAACAGCATTTGTGTCTAAAAAATTTTTTAAATTTGGATTTATTTCATTTCCAACATAAAATTTAATAAATTCATTTCTTGAGATTTTATGATCCATTGCAAGCCTTAAAAGATTTCCTTCAAGTGATATAATTTTTTTATTTTCCACATAGTGTTTCTGAACCAGTTCTTCAAGAACAGAGGGGGATAATTGAAGGGATTTTATATTTTTCAATATATCATTAACAATTTTATCGTAACCTTTTTCTTTAGCATTAGAAAAAGTTTGAGATCTTAAAACACAATCTAATTTTTCCTTTTGATATTTGATTAATTTTAGATATTCTTTTGTAAGAGTATTAATTGTTTTAAGAACCTTTGGCTTAATTTCAGTTTCCATTGCAGCGAGTGTAGGATTAAAATCATCATCCTCATTATCATTTGAATTATCATCTTTATCTGTTTCACCAGCATTTTTTTGTTTTGCACTTGGTCCAGTGCTTTCATCTTCCATATAATTTGTATCAATATCGATTATCTCTCTTACTAGTATTTCATCTTTTTGTAATTTATCATTCCATTCAAAAAATTGTTGAGCTGTAATTGGACTTTGTGAAAGTGCAATAAGCATTACGTCTTTTCCTGCCTCTATTCTTTTTGCAATTGCAATTTCGCCTTCTCTGGAGAGAAGCTCAACGCCTCCCATTTCACGTAAATACATTCTAATAGGATCGTCACTCTTCTCAATTGTCTTTCCCTCTTCTTTGTTAGAATTTTCTTTTTTTCTCAAAACTTTAAAATCTGATTTTTTTTCTACTAAAGTAATTTTTTCATCGAGAATATGAATGAAAGCTTGAGATAAATTTTCATCAGATAAATTTCTTTTACCTAGAGATTTGTTTAGCTCTTCATAGGTAATGAATCCTCTATGAGTTCCTCTACCCATTAATCTAGCAAATGATTTTGTAATTATTCTTTCCACAGTAATTTGAATTTGAATGTCTTATATAATGTCAAATATATAAAAATCCATTACTAATTTAGACCGATTAATTGAGATTCTGCTTTTTTTTGAGCTCTTTTAACTTATTAAATGTAGACTCGCTCATATCCACAGAAAACTTCGATTCTAATTCTTGAATTCTAAACTCAAGGTCATAATTCATCAAATCTCTAGAGATGTCCTCTAGTAATTCTATTATTTTTTGGTCATCATCAGATTGATTCTTTAGAATATGTTTTATTGGAGCAAATTTATTTATTTTTTCTATTAATTCTAAATCTAAGTTAAGATCTTGAATTGCAATTTGTGAACCAGATTTTAATTTTTCAACAATCATTTTAAATATTTTTTTGTTCAACTCAGTAAATAATTTAATATTTTCAACCAAATGAATATTTGTTTGTAACAAATCTAATTTATTTATAACCAAATATAATAGTGAAAACTCTTTTAATTCAACGCCAGTCAAAGACTGACTTTCTTGAAAATATTTTTTTGTACTTTCTAAAGATTTTGTTTTTTTTGAATAAAATCTTTTATTATTTTGGTTGAAATGTGGTGTTAACTCAGCAATTTTTTCTAAAAAATATTCCAAAACATATTTTTTTATAAAGTCATCTTTTATTGTATTTGCAATTCCTCTTAGTTTTTTCTCAAAAATAGCCATCGATGATGGATTATTTTTAGTTTGTTTTTCATAATGACTAAAAATAAATTGATGAATTGATAATTTACTCTGCTTTGTAAAATCTAAAAAATTAGCCTTACCATTTTTATTTACGTAGCTGTCTGGATCTTCTTTATCTGGTAAAAATAAAAATGAGATTTGTTTTTCAGGTTTCAGTTCCTTTATTGAATTTTCAGCAGCTCTAACAGCAGCTTTATATCCGCTTTCATCACCATCAAAGCAAATTATAATATCATCAAAAAATTGGTTTAAAGTTAAAACTTGCTTATCGGTTAAAGAAGTACCCAGATTTGCTACTGCATTATCAATTCCATGCTTACTCAGACCTACAACATCCATATATCCTTCAACAAGATAGATATGATCTATTTTGTTTGAAAGTTTTCTTGCTAAATTTAAATTATACAAATTTGATCCTTTTTTAAAAAAATTTGTTTCAGGTGAATTTATGTATTTTGCTAAATAATCTAACTTTTCAATTATTCTTCCTCCTAGAGCAATTGGTTGACCTGAAATATTATTGATTGGAAATATTAACCGACCTCTAAATCTTTCAACATAAATTTTTTTTTTTTCATCTAAATAGAACAAACCAGTTTCTACTAAGGTTTGTTCACTGTAGTCTTTTTTTAATTTTTCGAAAAAATTTGGATTTTTTTCAATATATCCTATTTTAAATTTTTTTACTTCATTTTTACCTAATGATCTATTTTTTAAATAATCTCTAGCAATTGAATAATCTTCATTTTTTAAAAGTTCATTGTGATAAAAATCAACATAACTACTAAAAATAGATTTATACTCATTCCATTTTTTTTCTTTTTCTTCATCTTGTTTTGAAAACATATATGGCTGCATGCCTGCTAGTTGAGCTAAATATTTAACTGCTTCGCCAAATTTCAAATTTTGAGTTTTCATTACAAAATCAAAAATATTCCCATGTTCTGAAGTTGCAAAACAATGGTAAAATTCTTTTTCATCATTAACAGTAAATGAGGGTGTTTTTTCATTTTTGAAAGGTGATAAACCTATAAACTCTTTACCTCTTTTTTTTAAGGATACTGTTTTTGATACTACGGTTGAAACTTTCAACCTATTTTTAATTTCATCAAGATACTCTTTTGGGTATTTCATTTATTGTTTAACAATTCTTTAATCATTGAACCAGCTTTGGAAAAATCAATTTCGTCTGCATGATTTTTTTTGAGCTCACCCATAACTTTTCCCATATCTTTTAATGAATTTGCTCCAATTTTCGAAATAATATCTGCACAAATTTTCTTGGTTTCGTCTTCGCCAAGCTGCTTTGGTAAAAAACTTGTTAAAATATCATATTCATTTTGCTCAATCTCTAACAAATCTGTTCTATTATTTTTTTTATAAATATCGATCGATTCGGCTCTTTGTTTAACCATTTTTTTTAAAAGTTTCTTAATGTCCTCATCATCAGTTTCTTTTTTGTTAGGACCAGATCTATTAACAATGTCCAAATCTTTAATGGAGGATAATATTAACCTATAGGTTGATATTTTATTTTTATCTTTAGATTTTAAAGCATTTTTATATTCGTTTTCGATAGTCTGTTTTAATGACATAATTTTTTAATCTACTTTAAAGAAAAAATTCTTCAAAAGAAAAATTGTTTTTTTACAATTTTATATTACATCTCTGTTGCGATAATAAAGCAATTATTGTATTAACCTTTAACTTATGAGTTGTAATTGATCAAAAAAGTAAAAAAAACTAACTCAAAAATAAAATCTCAAATCAATACAGGCGTTTTAGTTCTTGAAAATAAAAAAGTATTCAAAGGAATTGGGCTTGGATACCAGGGAGAAGCCACAGGCGAAGTTTGCTTTAATACATCCTTAACAGGCTATCAAGAAATCATCTCCGATCCATCATACGCAGGTCAAATTATTAACTTTACCTTTCCTCATATTGGAAATGTTGGAACTAATAGAGAAGATCATGAATCTGATAAAATATGGGCTAGAGGAGTGATAGTTAACTCTGAAATAAGTTCACCATCAAACTACAGATCATTAGTACATTTAGATACTTGGCTAAAGAAAAATAAAATTGTTGGAATTACTGGCTTAGACACCAGAAGCCTTACAAACTTTATAAGAGACAAAGGTGCACCAAAAGGCACGATTAGTTATTCAAAAAAAGGAAAGTTTAATATTAATAAATTGACCAACTCTACAATTAAATGGAGTGGATTAAAAAATCTTGATCTCGCAGAAGTAGTTTCAACCCAAAAAAATTATATTTGGAAAGGTCTCAAAACGTGGAAAAAAGAACTTGGATATAAAAAAAATAATAAGAACTCATTTCATGTTGTTGCAGTTGATTATGGAATTAAAAAAAATATCCTAAGATATTTCTCTGACTTTAATTGCAAAGTTACTGTCGTTTCTTGTAAAACCAGCGCGCAAAAAATATTAAGTTTGAAACCAAATGGAATATTTTTATCAAATGGTCCTGGTGATCCAGCTGCAACGGGGAAATATGCTATAGACATTATTAAAGATCTAATTAAAAAAAATTTACCAATATTTGGTATTTGTTTGGGTCATCAAATTTTAGCATTAGCATTAGGTGGTAAAACAAAGAAAATGAAACTTGGTCATAGAGGAGCAAATCACCCCGTTAAAAATTTAATTCGTGACAATGTTGAGATAACGAGTCAAAACCATGGGTTTGAAGTGGTTAAAGAAACGTTACCAAAAAATGTTGAGGTCACACATAAATCTTTATTTGATAACAGTATTGAAGGTATCAAACTAAAAAATAAACCAGTCTTTTCAGTTCAATATCATCCGGAATCTAATCCGGGACCTCAAGATAGTGTTTATTTGTTTCAAGAATTTATTAACAACATGAAAAAAAATGCCAAAAAGAAAAGATATTAAAAAAATACTAGTTGTGGGAGCTGGTCCAATAATTATAGGACAAGCATGTGAATTTGACTATTCAGGTACGCAAGCATGTAAAGCTCTAAAAGATGAAGGTTATAAAGTAGTCTTAATAAATTCAAATCCAGCAACAATTATGACTGATCCAGATGTTGCGGATAAAACTTATATTGAGCCCATTACACTTGATGTATTAGAAAAAATTCTCAAGAAAGAAAAACCAGATGCAATTCTACCAACAATGGGTGGTCAAACTGCACTTAACCTTGCAATGGAAGCAGAGAAAAAAGGAATTTTAAAAAAATACAAAATTGAATTAATAGGAGCAAATTCTAAAGCAATTTCTAATGCTGAGGACAGAAAGAAATTTAGAAAAAATATGATTGATATTGGTTTAGATTTACCAAAATCTGAAATTGTTAATAACAATAACCAAGCATCAAAAGTGTTAAAAAAAATTGGATTACCAGCAATCATAAGGCCTGCCTTTACACTTGGTGGTCTTGGTGGAGGAATTGCAAAAACTAAAAAAGATTATTTTAAAATTGTAAAAAACGGATTGCATGAGTCTCCTGTAGGCCAAGTTCTAGTAGAGGAATGCTTGGAAGGTTGGAAAGAATTTGAGATGGAGGTAGTAAGAGATAAGAAAGATAATTGCATCATCATTTGCTCAATTGAAAATATAGATCCAATGGGAATTCATACTGGTGACTCGGTTACAATTGCACCAGCTCTTACACTTACAGATAAAGAGTACCAGGTAATGAGAAATGCATCTATTGCATGTTTAAGAAAAATTGGAGTTGAAACTGGAGGATCAAATGTTCAGTTTGCTATCAACCCTAAAAATGGTCGAATGGTTGTAATTGAAATGAACCCACGTGTATCAAGATCATCAGCACTTGCATCAAAAGCAACTGGATTTCCTATTGCAAAAGTTGCTGCAAAATTAGCAGTTGGCTATACTCTAGATGAATTAAAAAATGAAATAACTAAAGTTACACCAGCGTCATTTGAACCAAGTATAGATTATGTTGTAACTAAAATTCCAAGATTTACATTTGAAAAATTTTCTACTTCACCTGCAATTTTAGGGACATCAATGAAATCAGTAGGTGAAGCAATGGCAATAGGAAGAAACTTTAAAGAATCTCTACAAAAGGCTTTGGTGTCTCTAGAGACAGGTTTTTCAGGTTTAGACAGAATTTTTGATTTAAATAAAAAACAAATTGAAAAGAAACTTAAAGAGACTATTCCAAATAAGATATTACTTGTTGCAGAAGCAATTAGAAAAAAAATAAACTTAAAGAGAATATACAATTTGTCTAAAATTGACCCTTGGTTTTTAGAACAAATTAAAGAATTAGTTGAATATGAAACACAAATTAAAATCAAGGGACTTCCTAAAGATTTTGTAGAATTTAATAAAATAAAATCAATAGGATTTTCAGACAAAAAACTTTCAGAATTAACCAAAACTTCTGAGGAAATTATTAGACGAAAAAGATCTGCCCTTAAAATACTTCCAGTTTATAAAAAAGTAGATACTTGTGCAGCTGAATTCAAATCTTTTACTCCGTATATGTATTCAACATATCAAAGAAATTTTTCAATTAACTCAGAATGTGAAGCTAATCCATCTAATAAGAAAAAAATAATTATTCTTGGGGGAGGTCCAAATAGAATTGGTCAAGGAATTGAGTTTGATTATTGCTGTTGTCAGGCTAGTTTTTCATTAAAAGATGCTGGCTTTGAGACAATAATGGTAAATTGTAACCCTGAAACGGTATCAACAGACTATGATACAAGTGATCGATTATACTTCGAACCTTTAAAAGAAGAGTACGTTTTTAACATAATTAAAAAAGAACAAGAAAAAGGAAATCTGATAGGTGTGATAGCTCAGTTTGGTGGACAAACTCCAATTAAACTTGCCAAATTTTTACATGACAACAAGCTTCCAATTTTAGGAACGCAATATACATCGATTGATTTAGCAGAAGATAGAGACCGTTTTAGAAATTTATTGAATAAATTAAAATTGAAACAGGCAGAAAGTGGAATTGCAAAAACATTTAATCAAGCAATAAAAATTGCAGATAAAATTGGATTGCCATTAATGGTGAGGCCATCTTATGTTTTGGGCGGAAGAGCAATGGAAATTGTTCATGAAAAAAATCAGCTTAAAAAATTTGTTGAGGAAGCATTTAAAGCTGCTGAGGAAAATCCAATTTTGATTGATAAATTTATTGATCACGCAATGGAAGTTGATGTAGATGCTATATCAGATGGAAAACAAGTGCATGTTGCTGGCATTATGCAGCACATCGAAGAGGCTGGAATTCATTCAGGAGATTCGGCATGTAGCCTGCCCCCAGTTTCAATTAAACCATACCTTCTTAAAGAAATAGAAAATCAAACTAAAAAATTGGCGATAGCTTTAAATGTAAAAGGTTTCATGAATATACAATTTGCAATTAAAAAAGATGAAATTTATGTGATTGAAGTAAATCCTAGAGCAAGTCGAACAGTTCCTTTTGTATCAAAAGCAAAAGGTCTTCCTCTAGCTAAAATTGCATCAAGAGTAATGGCTGGAGAAAAATTATCTAAGTTTAATTTAAGAGATAAATCCAAAGGTATGTATGCAGTGAAAGAGGCTGTATTCCCATTTAATAAATTTCCAAACAGTGACTTATTGTTAGGGCCTGAAATGAAATCAACTGGAGAAGTTATGGGATTTGATAAAAATTTTGGAATGGCTTTTGCAAAAAGTCAGATCGCAGCTGCTAACTCATTACCAAAACAAGGATTAGCTTTTATATCTCTCAAAGATAGTCACAAAGATGAAGGAATAGATTTAGCAAAAGCACTTCTTAAACTAAAGTTTAAATTATGTGCAACTAGAGGAACTGCTGAATATATTCGAAAACATGGGATGAAATGTAAAATTATTAATAAAGTTAGCAGTGGCACTCCTCATATAGTAGATGTTTTAGACTCTAAAAAGATTGCATTAGTGATAAATACTGGAGGTGGAAACACTGAATATCGATTAAGTGATGCTATAGCTTTAAGAAGAGCAACGCTTAAAAATAAAGTTCCTTATTGCACTAATATGTCAACAGCTCAAGCATGTCTGGAGGCAATCAAATCACTTAAAACAAAAAAATTAGAAGTTAATTCTCTTCAAGATATATAAATCTATACATCAACAATTAAAGTGTCTTTAGACCCTCCACCTTGCGAACTATTTACAATTGTACTCCCTTTCCTAAGCGCAACCCTAGTTAATCCACCTGTGCTGACATATGTAGTTTTTCCACTAAGTACAAATGGTCTTAAATCGAGATGTCTTGGTTCAATATCATTTTCAGTAATTGTCGGTGCAGTTGAAAGAGTTTCAAGAGGTTGTGCAATATATTCTCTTGGATTTTTTTTGATTTTAGCTATTACTTCATCTCTTTCTTTTTTGTCTGCTTTAGGACCAATCATTATACCATAACCACCAGATGCGTTAGCAGGTTTAACGACTAACTTAGAAATATTTTCAATAACATAGTTTCTCTCATTTTTATTATGACATAAGTAAGTTTCTACCTGATTTAAGATAGGTTGTTCACCTAGATAATAAACAATCATTTTGTTAACATAAGAGTAAACCACCTTGTCGTCAGCAACACCTGTTCCGATTGCATTGATTATTCCAACATTTCCTTTGCGCCAGCTTTTAAATAATCCTGGCACCCCAATCAGTGAATTTTTGAAAAATACTTTTGGATCTAAAAAGTTGTCATCAAGACGTCTATAGATACAATCAACCTTTAATGGACCTTTGACAGTCTTCATATAAACAATATCGTTCTCTACAAATAAATCTTTTCCCTCAACCAAAGCAATACCCATCTGTTCAGCTAGGAAAGAGTGCTCAAAATAAGCAGAGTTATATATACCAGGTGTTAAAACTACCATATGAGGGTTTGAAGTTTTTTTTGGAATACATTCAACCATGCAGTTAAATAATTTATTTGTGTATTGATGAATTGATGCAACTTTATATCTTGTAAACAATTCAGGAAATACATCTCGCATCACCATCCTGTTTTCAAGCATGTAAGATACACCCGAGGGTACTCTTAAATTATCCTCTAAAACTAAATAATCACCATTAGTATTTCTAATTAAATCAATTCCAGAAATATTTGACCAAGCTTTGTGTTTAGGAGAAAAACCTTCACATTCCTTTACATAAAATGGAGAATTAAAAATAATTTCATTTGGTACTACTTTATCTTTGAATATTTTTTTTTGATTATAAACATCATCAATAAATAAATTTAACGCCTTCACACGCTGCTTTAAACCCTTTGAAACTTTATTCCATTGTGTTTTTGGTATTATTCTTGGTATTATATCAAGGGGCCATTTTTTTTCTTCTGCCCTATTGTTAGCTGCATATACTCTAAAATTAATACCTCTAGCACTAATTGTACTTTGACAATTTTTTTCAATTTCTTGAAGTTTTTTTTTACCGTATCTTTCTAAAATTGATGAAATTATTGCAGCGTGTTTTCGAAGTTTATTATCTTTAGTAAAATAACCATCATAAGCATGGCTTGAGTTATAGTTTTTCCAAAGTTTTGAGACCATAGAATTATAGTGTTTAATACTTAAATAAAATAAGCAAATGCATTTTTGATATATCAGTTATGCTTTTAATTGATTTTAAAAAAATGTTATAGTTAACTAATTATTTTACTTAATGACTTACTGCATAGGAATTAAAACAAATGACGGTCTTGTGTTTGCATCAGACTCAAGGACAAATGCTGGATTAGATAATGTAAATATTTATTCTAAAATGATGACTCACGATGTAGGTGATAGAACAGTTGTAATAGTTACTTCTGGGAATTTAGGTACCTCTCAAGCAGTTTATAAATCAATCGAAAAAGATTTAAAAAGCACTACAGGTATAATGAATTTAAACACTTGTAATGATTTTGAACAAATCGCATCTTATATAGGATCTTTAAATATTGAGCACTCATCACCTCAAGGAATTAATACAGATAATGTCTTACTTGGTTCAACATTTATAGTTGGCGGACAAATTAAGGGTCAGCAACATGAATTATATTTAGTTTATCCTCAAGGAAATTATATAAGGCCAGCTGACAGTAAACCGTATCTTGTAATTGGGGAGGTCAAATATGGAAAACCAATCCTTGATAGGGTTATTAAACCAAATGTTTCAATCGGTGATGCATCAAGATGTGCTCTGATTTCAATGGATTCTACATTAAAAAGTGATCTTACTGTTGGGCCTCCAATAGATTTTGCAGTGCTAAAAAAAGATGCAGATAATCTATCTACACTTGAGTGTTTAAATATTACGGATGAAAATTATTCAAAGGTTTGTAATCAATGGTCTGAGGGTATTTTTAAAGTTTTCGATTCTTTTCCAAGGTTTGATTGGGAAAAATAAAAACTATTCAACTCTCCAATCAGTTTCAAAAGTAACATAATTTACTTGAATACACCGTCTTTCTTTAACAATTTTTTTCTTTTCCATACCATGCCAAGTGTTAGGTCCACTGGTAAAAAGATAACCGTAATTATGTTTATAAGGAAGTGTTTTAACTTTCTCTAATTTTTCATTATAAAAATCTGTTCCTAAGTCCTCAGACTCATTTGTTTTATTAACAAATATCAACCCTGACATAAGTTTTTCTTTTATATCGCAATGAGGTTTAAGCCAAAAACCTTCTCGATCACATATAACTTCAACTCTTACATAAGAATTTGATAAATTCTTATTTATCATTTTAGATATTGTTTCATAAGTTTCTTTAGATTGAAGCTCGTTTATAAATTTTACTAAATTTGGAAATTGAGTTGAATTTTCTTTATTTATAAAACATCTAAATTTTATTGCTTGTCCTCCAGAGGCTATTCCTTCTCTAAATTCTGCAGCTCCACCATCTATTGCTCTAGTACCATCGTAATTAAGATTGTGTTTACTCACATCAGGAATATCTGCTTTCACTATTTCATCAATTGCTTCTTCTGATAAAGCATTGCTATATTCCCAATGATCAAAAGGGAAATTGTATTGTTTCGAATTATTTTTAATTGAATTTAAAAATGACATTAACTTTGAATTTTACTTTTTAATATTTTTGCAACTCTATTAGTTTCGTCAAGTTTTTCATAGTTCCAATATTCTATTTCTTCTCCCAAATTTCTTGTAATATTTAATTCTCTAAATAAACTTCTAAATTTTTGAAATCTCTTATCATTTCTTTTCGGTAAAATATTTGCTACATAAATGGGTTTACCAGTCAAAGCTGCTTCTGATATCATTGAGCTAGAGTCACAGGTAACTACAATATTTTCAGACAAACCAAGGGCTGATAAATAAGCTTTTTTATCAACATCCATTATAATAGTATGATTTTCTCCAAAAAATTCTTTAGCATAATGGATCGTATTCAATGGTGTTCTCATTGATGGAATTACAACCAGTTGAAAGTTATGTTTCTTTAGCAATTTATAGAAAATTGAAAAAATATGTTTCATATTTTTTGTTGAATAATCATAATACTTGGTAGGCCCACCCAAAATTAAAGACCAAATTTTTCTATTATCTTTTTTTATAAATGATTTTAAATAATATTTGTTGTGCTCGATTTCGTTAATTGTAAGATAATGTATGGCTCCTTTGGTAGGAATTACATTTGAACCATTTATTCCATCGTGTTCAGGAGATATTACAAAATCAAAATGATTTAAATCTACTTTTGGATCTTGGATATGGATGTTAAACACCTTTTTATTTGAAATACTTTTTAAATGAATTGACGGAATTACGCTCTTTCTTCCACAAGATATAATTATATCAAAATCCAAATGATCTATTTTTTTATAAACATTTTGTGAAACAGGAGTAAATTTTGGTGGCAATAAATTCCAGAAATTATTTAGTTCAACCTTCTGGTGTGTGAATTCAATATCTAGAGCTTTAGCCAGTCCCTCAACTTGGCTTATCATTCCATGCATACCTTGAGTTAATAAAATACCTTTTAATTTAGTCATTAATCACTATATAGCTTTCATATGAGTCAAAATCCAACTAAACACACAAAAGTGTTAATAATTGGATCTGGTCCTGCCGGATACACAGCAGCAGTTTATGCGGCTCGAGCGATGTTAAATCCAATTTTAGTTTATGGTTCTGAACCTGGTGGTCAATTAACAACCACAACAGATGTAGAGAATTATCCAGGATTTGCAGATGTAATCCAGGGTCCATGGTTAATGGATCAAATGAAAGATCAAGCTAAAGCAGTCGGAACTGAAATGATTGAGGATCATATTGCATCTGTGAATTTGAAATCACAACCTTTTGAAGCAATCGGAGACAGTGGACAGAAATATAGTGCTGATAGCATAATTATTTCAACAGGTGCTCAAGCAAGATGGTTAAATATTAAATCAGAACAAGAATTTAGAGGCTTTGGAGTATCGGCTTGTGCAACATGTGATGGTTTCTTTTTCAAAGATAAAGAAGTTGCTGTAGTTGGGGGAGGTAATGCTGCTGTAGAAGAAGCAATGTTCCTAACAAAATTTGCATCTAAAGTTAAATTGATCCACAGACGTGATAGTTTGCGAGCAGAAAAAATGCTTCAGAAAAAATTGATGGAAAACAAAAAAATAGAAATTATTTGGGACTCCGTTGTAGAAGATGTAATTGGTGACAAAGAGCCCAAAAATGTAAAAGGAATAAAAATTAAAAATGTTAAAACTAATAACGTTGAAGAACTAAAACTTGATGGAGTGTTTATTGCTATTGGTCATGACCCAGCTACCTCTTTGTTCAAAGAACAATTAGATATGGATAATGAAGGTTATTTAATTACAAAACCAGACTCAACTGAGACTAATGTACCAGGCGTTTATGCTGCTGGAGATGTTAAGGACAAAACATTTAGGCAAGCAGTTACAGCTGCTGGAATGGGATGTATGGCAGCTTTAGAGGCTGAAAAATATCTTTCACATAATTAAATGTTAGAAAAAGTATTACTCACAGGCATTAGTGGATTTGTTGCAAAACATGTTGCTATTGAATTACTAAATTCAGGTTACGAAGTTTTAGGTACTGTTAGGAATTCAAATTCAATTGAACAAACAAAAAAAACATTAGAAGAAAATAACGTAGCAATTAATAATTTATCTTTTATAGAATTAGATTTGTTAAAAGATGAAGGTTGGGATGAAGCTGCAGAAGGCTGCAAATATATAATTCATGTAGCCTCTCCTTTCCCTCTAAAAGTTTCAAATGACAGGGAGTCGCTCACTCCAGCTGCAAAAGATGGAACTTTAAGAGTTTTAAATGCTGGAATAAATGCAGGAGTTGAACATTTTGTTAAAACTTCTTCCATAGTATGCATGTTCAGAAAACCAAACAGGTCAAACCCTTATACATTTGGTGAAAATGACTGGACTGATTTAGACTGGGATAAAACCACTGATTATTTTGTATCCAAAACAAGAGCTGAAAAAGCTGCGTGGGATCTTATGGAAAACAAAGGTCTTAAAAGTAGTCTTACTTGCATCAATCCTGGCTTTGTTTTAGGAGATTTTTTAAACGAAAAAAATTGTACTTCAATGGAATATATCAGGCAATTGCTTCAAGGAAAATTTCCAGCCGCACCAAAGTTTTCAGTAATGATATCTCACGTAAAAGATATTGCAAAAGCACATGTTCTATCTTTAAAAAATAAAAGTGCTGGTGGTAGAAGGTTGATTGTTGGATCTGAAGTAAGAAGTATTCTTGAATTATCACAAATAATGGCAAAAAATATTCCAAGCCATGCAAAAAAACTTCCTAAAAGAGAATTACCAAATTTTATGGTTAAACTTCTAAGTTATATAGATACAAGTGCCAAAAATATGGTTCCTGATCTTGGGCTAAAAATGCAAACGGACCAAAGATACGCAGAAGAGATTCTTCAAATGAAATTCATAGCATCTGAAATTGCAGTTGTTGATGCAGCAAAATCAGTAATAAGACTAAATTTAGCTTGAAGTTAATTCAACTATTTCATCAGACTCAAAAATAGTTTTTTCTAAATTTTCATTAGCAACTTTTATCATAGCTTTTGCAACCTTTTCTGAATTGATCGGTCTCATTTTTTTTATTGGTCCAAGTAATAAAGGTGACAATAATCTAAAAATCAAAATACCTATTTTTTCACCTACTCTATTCTCTTTTCTATCTCCTATTAAAAAAGAAGGTCTTAATATTCCTAAATTTGAAAAGTTTAATTTTTTTAATTCTTCTTCAACTAAACCTTTGAACTTTACGTAATCTCCTGAACTTTTTGGATTAGCATATATTGAGGAGATGAAAATAAATGAATTTACTGAATTGGTTCTTGCAATTTGTGCTATTTTTTTTGGTATGTCTAGCTCTACTCTTTGGTATTCATTTTTATCAGGAGAGTTTTGTTTTGTAGTTCCAATGCAAAAAAAACAGTCATCTCCTTTGATATCTTCTTTATGATTTTCTAAATAATTGAAATCAGTTTTAATAATTTCAATTTTAGGTTCATTAATAGATGTTTCTGAACGTACAAATAATTTTATTTTATTATAATTGTCATTTTCAATTAATTGATAAAGAAGATGCCCGCCAATTAAGCCTGACGAACCAAAGACTAGGGCTGTTTTCATTAACTTAAGCTTTTACAAAAAGAAGATATTTTTTCTAGGGCTTTTTTGAGATTATCCATTGAGGTTGCATAAGAAATTCTGAAAAATCCCTCAAGCCCAAACGCAGAACCTTGAACAACAGCGATACCACTATTCTCTAAAAGAGATTGAACAAAATCTGTGTCTGACTTAATTTTTTTTCCATTGGTATCTTTTTTTCCCATTAAACCTTTGCAACTAGGGAAAACATAAAAAGCACCATCAGGATTTAAGCAATCAATTCCATCAATATCATTTAGGGCTTTAACGACAAAATCTCTTCTTTCTTGAAATGAATCTGCTCTTGTTTTAATAAAATCTTGTGTTCCACTTAATGCCTCTACTGATGCGGCTTGACTTATTGACGAAGGATTAGTCGTTGATTGTGACTGGATTTTTGCAATAGCTTTAATAATTTCTTTTGGACCTGCCGCATAGCCTATTCTCCAACCAGTCATTGAGTAAGCTTTACTTACGCCATTCATGGTAAGCACTCTTTCTTTTAAACTTTCAATTTGAGCAATAGTAAAAAATTTAAACCCTTCATAAGTTACATGTTCATAGATATCATCACTTAAAATATATACATGAGAATGTTTTTCCAGAACTTTTGCAATTTCTCTAATGTCTTTTTCTGTATAACACGCTCCAGTTGGATTAGATGGAGAATTTAATATTATCCATTTTGTTTTTGGAGTGATAAATTTTTCTAAATCTAATGGATTTATTTTAAAGCCTTGTTTTTCGTCACATTCCATTACAACTGGTTTTCCACCAGCCAATAAAACTATATCTGGATAAGACACCCAATAAGGAGCTGGAATTATTACCTCGTCTCCATCGTTTAGTGTTGCCATCATTGCATTATAAATTACATGCTTTCCACCAGCACCAACTGTAATTTGATCAGTTGTATATTCTAAATTATTTTCTTTTTTAAATTTTTCTACAATAGCTTTTTTTAATGCTGGAGTGCCATCTACTGCAGTGTATTTAGTATCACCATCATTAATAGCTTTTATAGCTGCTTGTTTAATATTATCCGGAGTATCAAAATCCGGTTCTCCTGCACCTAATCCAATAACATCTTTTCCAGCAGCTTTTAATTCTCTTGCTTTTTGAGTAACAGCAATAGTAGGTGATGGTTTAATCTTCCTTAAACTGTCTGATATTATGCTCATTGAAATATAAATAAATCCTATTACGTTGTTTAATATATGGAAAATACTTATCAAGATTTAATTACAGATATTCAAAGCAAAAATCCTAAAATAGGTGGAAAACTAGAGGGTGGAAAAAAATTCAAAATTAAATCTGATTTTAAACCTGCAGGTGATCAGCCTGACGCAATAAAAAAATTAGTAAATGGTGCGAATAAAGATCAATTTAACCAAGTTTTACTTGGTGTAACAGGATCTGGAAAAACTTTTACCATGGCTAAAGTTATTGAAGCTACTAATAGACCTGCCTTGATTTTAGCTCCAAACAAAACTCTTGCTGCTCAACTTTATGGGGAAATGAAAACTTTTTTTCCTGACAATGCTGTCGAATATTTCGTTTCTTACTATGACTATTACACTCCTGAGGCTTATGTACCAAAATCAGACACATACATTGAGAAAGAGGCCTCAATTAATGAGCAGATTGATCGAATGAGGCACTCAGCAACTAGATCTCTATTAGAAAGAGATGATGTGTTAATAGTTGCAAGTGTTTCTTGTATATACGGTCTTGGTTCTGTTGAAGCGTACAGCAAAATGACTTTAACACTCCAAAAAAATTATGATTATAACAGAGAAGAAATAATTAAGTCTTTAGTTGCTCTTCAATACAAACGTAATGATCAAAATTTTTATAGAGGTACATTTAGAGCAAGAGGAGAATACTTAGAAATTTTTCCATCACACTTAGAGGATAGAGCTTGGAGATTATGTTTGTTTGGAGATAAGCTTGAACAGATAGAAGAATTTGATCCCTTAACAGGTGATAAAGTAAGAGAATTAAGTTTAGTAAAAGTTTATGCTAATAGCCACTACATCACACCAAAACCTACAATTGAACAAGCCATAATTAATATAAAAAAAGAATTAGAAGTAACTTTAAAAAAACACCGCGCTGAAAATAAATTATTAGAAGCTCAAAGATTGGAAGAAAGAACTAAATTTGATCTTGAAATGATTGAAGCAACTGGCTCTTGCGCTGGTATTGAAAACTATTCAAGATTCTTGTCAGGAAGAAAACCTGGAGAACCTCCCCCAACTCTTTTTGAATACTTTCCAGATAATACTTTAATATTTGTTGATGAATGTCATGTTACAGTTCCTCAACTCAATGGAATGTATAAAGGTGATAGATCAAGAAAAAGTACTTTAGCAGAATATGGATTTAGACTCCCTTCGTGTATGGATAATAGACCATTAAAATTTGAAGAATGGGATTTAATGAGAACTCAAACTGTATTTGTTTCCGCAACTCCTGGTCCATGGGAACTAGAGCAAACAAAAGGTAATTTTATAGATCAGGTAATTAGACCAACAGGATTAATTGATCCTCCTGTTGAAATAAGACCTGCAAAAAATCAAGTTGATGATTTAATGCATGAATGTAAGCGAGTTATAGAAAATAATCATAGAGTATTAGTAACAACGCTAACTAAAAAAATGGCTGAAGATTTAACTGAATATCTTCATGAAAATGGTATCAAGGTAAGATACCTGCACTCAGATATTGATACGTTAGAAAGAATTGAAATCATGAGAGATTTAAGAATAGGTGTATTTGACGTTTTAGTTGGAATTAACTTATTAAGAGAGGGATTAGATATTCCTGAATGTGCGTTAGTTGGAATTTTAGATGCTGATAAAGAAGGGTTTCTAAGATCTGAAACATCTTTAATTCAAACAATAGGAAGAGCAGCACGAAACGTTGATGGCAAAGTCATTTTGTATGCTGATAAGGAGACAAAAAGCATAAAAAAAGCAGTTGCAGAAACTGATAGAAGAAGAAAAATTCAATTAGCTTATAACAAGAAACACAAAATAGATGCAAAGTCGGTAAAAAAAGATATTAGCGATATTCTAGAAAGTGTTTATGAGAAAGACTACGTCAAAATAAGCGAAGGCTCGAATATTGGTGGAAATCTTAAAAAACATCTCAAAGGCTTAGATAAAAAGATGAAAGAGGCGGCATCTAATTTAGAATTTGAAGAGGCTGCTAAAATAAGAGATGAAATAAGAAAATTGGAAAGTACAGAATTAGAAATTACATTAAATCCAAAAATAAGGCAGTATGATGTTAAAAATAAGCTTTATCCAAAAGGAAGATCAACTATGGGTATGCCAGGCACTAAAGTTACAAAAAAAAGGGATAAAAAATGGAAGCACGGAAAATAATTATTACTGGTGGGGCGACTAGAATAGGTGCTGCTATTGCTAAACAGTTGTCTGGTCAAAATAAAGAAATATTAATTCATTACAACAGATCAAAGTCTAAAGCAGAAAAATTAAAGAAAGACTTATCTAAAAATGGAACTAAAATTTATTTAGTCAAAGGAGATTTAAGGAAAGAGAAGGATATAAGAAAAATAATTAAATATGCAAAATCAAAACTAAAATATTTTGACTGTTTAATAAACAATGCATCATTATTTGAAAATGATAAATTAGAGAATTTTTCAATGGATAGTTGGGGTAACCATTTAAGAACTAATTTAAGGGCTCCAGCACTTTTTTCAAAAGAATTCGCAAAAAATATTAAAAATGCGAACAACAATATAATAAATATAATTGATCAAAGAGTTTTTAAATTAACACCTTACTTTTTTTCTTATACAATTAGTAAATCAGGACTATATACCCTTACCAAAACTAGTGCGATGACACTAGCGCCAAATATTAGAGTAAACGGAATTGCTCCAGGTCCTACTATTAAAAACAAGAGACAAAGTGTGAAACATTTTAGGAAACAATACTTGGCAACCCCACTAAAAAGACAAGTTGATGTAGAACAAATATGCAACGCTGTTGACTTTTTTATAAAAAATCGATCTATTACTGGACAAGTTTTAGCTATTGATAGTGGACAAAATTTAAACTGGCAAACGCCAGATATTATGGGAGGAAAAGAATGAAAAAAATTAATCCTTTTCTTGCAGCAGCAATAATTATAATTGGTGGTTTTTTTGCATTTAAAATAATGTCATTTTTTGGTTGCTATGTACGTATTGAGGATGGAAATACATGTTGGAATCTTACTATTTTTGGAACTAAATAATGAAAAAAAATAATTTTAAAATAGTCAAATTAGATAAAAATAAAACTTTATTTAATTATGAGAAAAAAATACTAATTAATGAGTTAATTTTAGATTTAAAACTTGGTTATTACGACTCTGAAAAAGAAAAATCACAAAAAGTAAAATTTAGTCTTGAAATAGATTATGAGGATAAAAAACCTTCAAGCGATAAGGATATAAAATCTATTGTAAATTATGGAACAATTGTAAAATTAATTACAAAACTTGTAAAAAAGAAACATTATAATTTTTTAGAGACGCTTGCAGAATCTGTTTTTGATGAACTATTTAAAGATAAGAGAATTGCTAAAATAATGTTAAAAATTGAAAAATTAGAAATCTTGAAACAATGTTCATCTGTTGGTATTCAAATTACCAAAAAGAGAAGCAATGATAAGTTCTGAAATAGGTAAAAATGTTATAAAAAAAGAGTTAGCTCTTGTACCTAAACTTCCTGGAGTTTATAGGATGCTTAATGAGAAGAATGAAATTCTTTACGTGGGTAAAGCCAAAAACTTACCAAATAGGTTAAAGAGTTATGTTGCTGAAAAAAATCATATAATAAGAACTGAACGAATGTTATCTCAAACAAGAAAGTTAGAGATAACAACAACATCTAATGAGAGTGAGGCACTCCTTTTAGAGGCAAATTTAATAAAAAAGTATAAGCCAAAATTTAATATCCTACTTAGAGATGATAAGTCATTTCCATTTATATTTATCGGTAATAAAGACAAATGGCCTCAAATTAAAAGACATAGAGGAAAAAAAATAAAAGAAGGTTTTTATTTTGGACCTTTTGCTTCTGCTGGTTCAGCTAACTGGACAATAAAGATGATCCAAAAAATATTTCATTTAAGAGTTTGTGATGATACTGTTTTTAAAAACAGAGAACGGCCATGTATTTTGTATCAAATAAAAAGATGCTCAGGACCATGTGTAGGTTATGTAAAAAAAGAAGATTATAATCAAACCGTAGAGGATGCTATTGAATTTGTTTCAGGTAAATCTAGGAAAATTCAAAAAAATCTTTCTAATCAGATGGAAAAAGCAAGTGAGGATCTTGATTTTGAGAAAGCTGTAATACTAAGAGATAGAATTAAAGCATTAAATATAATTCAATCCTCTCAAAGAATTAATGAAGCAAACTTAGTTGAAGCTGATGTCATTGCTGGATACAAAGAATCTGGCAAAACCTGTATTCAAGTTTTTTTTTATAGGTCAAAACAAAATTGGGGTAACCAAGCTTTTTTTCCAAAACATGATCCAGATGAAAAATTCAGTGAAATACTAAATTCATTTGTTTCTCAATTTTATGAAAATAAAAGTGTTCCATCATCAGTTATTCTTTCGGAAGAAATAAAAGAGAAAGTCTTAATTGAAAAAACACTTACACAAAAAGAAGGTAAACAGATTAATATTTCAATTGCAAAAAAAGGGTCTAAACTAAAAGTTATTAATCAAGCAATTAAAAATGCTAAAGACAGTCTTAATAGAAAACTTTATGAGAGTCAGAATAACAAAGAATTATTCGATGCTGTAGCTCAAAAATTTAATTTGGAAACCAATATAAATTTAATTGAAGTTTATGATAACAGTCATATTCAAGGCACAAATAGTGTTGGAGCACTAATAGCTTATGGTGATGAGGGATTTATAAAGAAAAGGTATAGAAAATTTAACATTAAACACAAAAAAAATGAACAAGATGATTATGGAATGATGAAAGAAGTATTAAACAGAAGGTTTAAACGTGCAGTTCAAGAAAAAGATAATTATCTATCTTTTCCAGATTTAGTGCTTGTTGATGGAGGAAAAGGTCAATATTCAGTTGCAAGAGAAAGTCTTAATGAACTAGGTCTTCACGATATTCCAATCATAGCAATAGCAAAAGGTAAATTTAGAAATAGTGGAAATGAAACTTTTTTTCACAATGGTAGAGAATTCAAATTTTCAAAAAATGACCCTACACTTTTTTTCCTTCAAAGGATTAGAGATGAGTCACACAGATTTGCTATAAGCGCACATAGAGCAAAGAGAAAAAAAGGAATAAGCAGGTCTTTGTTAGATCAAATAGAGGGTATAGGAGCTATAAGAAAAAGGGCTTTATTAAACCATTTTGGATCTGCTAGATCTGTTGAGTCTGCTAGTTTGGATGAAATAAAATCTGTTGAAGGTGTTGAGGAAAAAGTGGCAAAAAAGATATATAACTTTTTTCACGAATAATTATGCTTAAAAAAATTCCAAATATATTAACTGTTGGAAGAATAATAATTGTTCCGTTTTTTGTCTTAGCTTTTTATCTTCCAGGTTTTTATGGCGATTTGACTGCTTTAATATTATTTATTGTTGCATCGTTTACAGACTTCTTGGATGGTATGTTGGCTAGAATGTTTGGAGTAGAATCTAAATTAGGTGAATTGTTAGATCCTATAGCTGATAAAATTATTGTTGCTACAGCATTAATACTTTTGGTCATGGATGGAACTATTAGAAATTATGAAGTAGTTGCAGCAATTATAATACTTACTAGGGAAATTTTAATTTCAGGTTTAAGAGAATTTTTAGCGAAAGGAAAAATAAAATTGCCTGTTTCAAATCTTGCTAAACTTAAAACAGTGTTACAAATGGTAGCTATAGCTCTTTTATTATCTGGTGAAACAGGAAATAAGGTAATTAACTTTCAAAATTATAACGCACAAACAATAGGTATAATTTTTTTATGGTTATCTGCTGCTTTAACACTTTTTACTGCATATGATTATATGAGAAAAGGGATTGATCACGCAATGTCTGAAGACAGTAAAGATTAAGCTGCTTTTTTCTTTCTAACTAATTTTTGATAACTTTCATTTAAATCAATAATAGTATTACAAACTTTAAAGTGATTTTCTGCAATACATGACACAGGAGTTACCTCAGCTGCTGTTCCTGTTAAAAAACACCCATCAAAATTTGGTAATTCTGTTGGACTAATTTTTCTTTCATGGACTTTTATATTTTTAGATTTTGCTATCCCAATAACAGTTCTTCTTGTGATACCATCTAAAAATGAGTCTGGTATTGGGGTATGAATTTCTCCATTTTTATCTTTAAAAAAAATATTTGCTCCTGTTGCCTCAGCAATATTTCCCTCATGATCTAACATTAAAGAATCTGTATAACCTTGTTTTTCTGCTTCATGTTTTGAAAGAGTACAAATCATGTAAAGCCCTGATGCCTTTGTATCCCATGGTATTGTGTTGGGCGCTGGTCTTCTCCAATTAGAGATATTTAATCTTATTCCTTCAACTTTCAGTTTAGGATCAAAATATGATCCCCACTCCCAAGTTGCTATTGCGACATGAATTTTTGTGTGTTGCGCTGAAATAGCCATCATCTCACTACCTCTCCAAGCCACAGGTCTCACATAACCGTTTTCTACTTTTTGTGTAGCAACAATTTTGTTTGATGCAATGTTTATTTCTTCCTCAGTGTAGGGAATTTCAAAACCCATTCTTTTTGCAGAATAAAAAAATCTTGATGTGTGTTCTTCTAATTTAAAAATTGAACCGTCATAAACCCTTTCACCTTCAAATACACAGCTAGCATAGTGCATACCATGGCTTAAAACATGCAATTTAACATCGGCCCAATCAACTAATTCGTTGTTGTACCATATTTTTCCAGATCTCTTGTCGTAAGGTATCATGTATGAAAATTTTTTTTATTTATTACTGAAAAATATCTTTGTATCTTTAATATGTCAATATAACTTACCTATTATGAGAGAACTTTTATATTTAAAAGATGACCAGCTTAAAGACTTAATTGAAAAACTATTTGTGAGTTATAGAGAAACATTTTCCGACTCAAAAAAAATATTAGATAGATACTCTATAGGTCTAGCGCACCATAAAGTAATTCATTTACTATCAATGTATGAAGGTATTTCAATTTCTGAGCTGCTTAAGAGATTAAAAGTAACGAAACAAAGCTTAAACCGTGTTCTCAAAGATTTAATTAAACTTGAAATAATAATGTTTCGAAAAGATGATCAAGATACTAGAGTAAAGCATGTTTTTCTTAATGATAAAGGTAAAAAAATTTTTAATGAAATTTTTAGTTTACAAAAAAAGAGAATTTATAATGCCTTATTAAGTTCAAGTTCTGAAGAAGTCATAAATTTTGATAATGTACTAAGTAAAATAATTAATGGATAAATTTATTGCACATATACTTGTGGTTGATGATGATGATGGAATTAGATCCCTAGTAAAAAAATATTTAAATGAGAATAAATTTTTAGTTACTACTGCAGAAAACGCAGAAAAAGCATTAGAGAAAATAAAAATAATTAAGTTCGATTTAATAGTTTTGGATATTATGATGCCAGGTAAAAGTGGTCTTGAATTTCTAAAAGAAAATAAAAAAAAGTTAGAAACTCCAGTAATACTTCTTACAGCCAAAGGTGAGGCAAGTGAGAGAGTTGAAGGATTAGAGATTGGAGCGGATGATTATTTACCAAAACCATTTGAACCTAAAGAACTAATTCTAAGAATACAGAATATTTTAAAAAAAACTATTAAAACAGATCAGAAAAGAGTTATAGAATTTGAAAATGTAAAAATTGATTTGAATAAACTTATAATATTTAAAAGTAATAAAGAATTTAAGATCAATACAACAGAAAAGAAAATTTTAGAAAAAATGATTAATAACCCTGGTAAAACTTTTTCAAGAGAAGGTATTGGTCAATTGATTAACTTAGATAAAGAAAGGTCAATAGATGTTATTATTACTCGCCTTAGAAAAAAAATTGAAATTGATCCAAAAAATCCAAAATTTTTACAAACAATAAGAGGTTCGGGATATGTTCTCTGGATTGAGTGATTACTTAAAAAAAATATTACCAAAAAGATTATTTTACAGAGCACTTCTTATAGTTGCTATTCCAATTCTGGTTTTACAACTAATAATTACAGTCGTCTTTTTTGATAGCCTTTGGATCAAAACAAATAAAGGTATGACAAGAACACTAGTAAATGAAATTAGTACATTTATTGAAGCCTACGAAAGTGAGCAAACAAATAAACAAGAGCTAAAGGATCTTTTTTCATTATTTTTAGACTTAAATATTGAATTTACTAATAATGAAAAATTACAAGCCACAGATACTGAAAGATGGTTTAGTCCAATAGATAGAACTTTAAGAAGAGAGCTTAAATCTAAATTTGGATTAAATAAATACTGGTTTGATACAACGAGTTATAAAGAATTAATTGATTTAAGAATTAAATACGAGGGAGGTTATTTTAAATTTTTAGTGCCTAAAGATAGAGTTGCAAGTTCTTCAGCAAGGATATTTGCACTTTGGATCACTGTACCTGCAATTATAATGGTAATTATTTCTCTAATATTTTTAAAAAATCAGACAAGACCAATAACGAATCTTGCACGAGCAGCAGAAAGATTTGGCAAAGGAGAAAAAATTGAGGAGTTTAAACCTTCGGGTGCACTTGAGATAAGACAAGCAGCACATGAATTTGATAAAATGCGGAAGAGAATTGAAAGACATATAAACCAAAGAACAGAAATGTTATCTGGTATAAGTCATGATTTAAGGACTCCTTTAACAAGAATGAAATTACAACTTGCTTTCATAAATGACAAAGAAACAGTTAAAAAATTAACCGAAGATATCAATGAAATGGAAAAAATGTTAAATGAATATTTACAATTTACTAGTTCATCTTATGTTGAAAAGGATGAAATGTTTAATTTATCCGAATTAATTTCTGAGGTTGTTAAAAAATACAATAATGAGAATATTTCACAAAATTTAATTCCAAGAATATATTTTAATGGTAGGAAAAATTTAATTAATAGATGTCTGAATAATTTAATAGATAATGCTATAAAATACTCAAATAAAGTTGAAATTAACCTAAATAAAAAAAATTCTAACTTATTTATTATTATTGATGATGATGGGCCAGGAATATCTAAAAAAGAGTATGAAAATGTATTTAAACCCTTCTACAAAATAGACAAAGGTCGGGCGGACTCTAAAGCAAGTGTTGGTCTTGGTTTATCTATTTCATCAGACATTATAAAATCACACGGGGGAAATATAATGTTAGAGAAATCAAATATGGATGGTTTAAGAGTTAAGATTTTTTTGCCTGTTTAACTTTTTTATTTTTTTTTTTATCTAATTTATTTATCTTATTTTCAAGATTCTCAACACGTTTTGATAGTACCTCAAACTCGTCCTTGCTTGTGAGTTTCATTTTAAATACAAACTCATCTCTTTTAGATTTTAAGATATTAAATAGTTCTGTGGTTAAATCTTTTGAAGATATCAAGCCCTGCTCTATTAATTTTGCAAACTTATCAATTATAAATTTAGAATTTTTCATATTTAAGATATACATTATAAGTAATATCAAAAATGTTCATTAATAATTT
The DNA here is from genome assembly GCA_902522385.1 of uncultured Pelagibacteraceae bacterium. GTDB lineage: Bacteria > Pseudomonadota > Alphaproteobacteria > Pelagibacterales > Pelagibacteraceae > Pelagibacter. Next base: position 1,641 of record CABYVK010000009.1, on the reverse strand, counting down.
TGACCCAGTAGCCTTAGAAATATTTTCTTTAGAAATTAGATGGTATTCTCTAGCTTATATATTTGGAATTTTATTAGGCTGGATACTTGCAAAAAAATTATTTATCGAAAACACAGAAATTAAAAATAAATTTGATGATTATTTAACATATTTGATCATTGGTATAATTTTAGGAGGAAGATTTGGTTATATTATTATTTATAATTTAAATTTTTATTTAAATAATCCATTAGATATATTTAAAATTTGGCAAGGTGGAATGTCTTTCCATGGTGGTTTAATTGGAGTTATTTTTGCAAGTGTAATTTTCGCAAAAAAAAACAATCAAAACTCATTTTTATATATGGATATTGTAGCTTTGCTTGCTCCGATTGGAATATTTTTTGGACGAATAGCAAACTTTGTAAATTCAGAATTATATGGAACAATAACGAATGTACCCTGGGCTGTAATATTTGTTCAGGTAGATAATCTTCCTAGACATCCATCACAATTATACGAGGCACTATTCGAGGGTTTATTTCTATTTTTATTATTAATTTATTTTAAGAATAAATTTTCAAACAAACCTGGTGTTATTTCAGGATTATTTTTAATAATTTACTCGATCTTCAGATTTATAATTGAATTTTATAGAGTACCAGATGAGCAGCTAGGCTATATATTTTTAAACTTAACAACAGGGCAAGTAGCAAGTTTAATATTTATACTATCAGGGGTAATCTTATTTTATTTAAAATATGAAACACGCTAAAACAAATAATTTACCATTAGACCAATTTATAAATTTAGCTCTTTACGACAAAGATAAAGGTTATTATATGAAAAAGAACCCTTTTGGTGAAAATGGAGACTTTATTACTGCCCCTAATATCACAAGATTATTTTCAGAAATAATTGCAATTTGGACAATTACTTTTTGGAAAAGCATAGGCTCTCCAAAAAAATTTAATTTACTAGAATTGGGTGCTGGAAATGGCGAAATGATGAAAGTCATAGATGAGACACTTATAAATTTTCCTGAATGTTACAATGCCTGTAGTTTTGTAATTTACGAAAAAAGTAATTTTTTAATACAAGAACAAAAAAAAAATTTAAATACTAAAAAATTTACATGGTTAAAAGATATTGAAAAAGTAAATTCAATTCCTACAATTTTTTTAGCTAATGAATTCTTTGATGCCATACCTATCAAACAATTTTTTAAAAAAAAAGATGGTTGGTTTGAAAGATTCGTGAATTTGAGTAATCAAAAAAAAGCTGAATTTAAAGAAGAAAAAATTAATATAGAAAAAATTGAAAAACATCTAAATTTCAAAATATCAAAAAATCAGAACATTATAGAGTATTCACCAGATACATTTAAATATTTAAGAACAATTTGTGATTTAATACAAAAAAACGATGGAGGAATGTTACTTATTGATTATGGTTACGCAGATAGCAAAATGCATGAAACTCTTCAGGCAGTAAATAATCACAAATATTCCAACATATTAGAAAATATTGGAGACTCAGATATTACTTATAATATAAACTTTCATTCTTTTGAAAAATTTATCAATCAATTTAAAAAAATTAATTCAATTTTTACAAATCAAAAAAAATTTTTGACAAGTATGGGTATTCTTCAAAGGGCAG
>CABYVK010000008.1 GCA_902522385.1 uncultured Pelagibacteraceae bacterium | reverse complement strand
GATACTAATTTATTAAAGTCGATTATATCTAAATCACATGTACGAGGGGCGTTTTTTTTTGCTTTTTTTCTACCTAACTGAATTTCTATAGATTTACAAATTTTTAATAGTTCTCGTGGACTGTAATAGCATTTTATTTTTAAAATTATATTTAAGAACTTTGGTTTTCTTGGATCAGGCCAGGATGGGGTTTCATAATAACTAGATACCGAGATAAAATCTAAGTTATGATCTGCTAATAAAAATTTTGCTTTTTCAATATTTGTTTTTCTTAAACCTAAGTTTGAACCTATTCCTAAAAAAACAATTTTAGCTTGATTTTCTGATATATCTTGCCTTTTCACGGTTCCAATCTCTGCTTTTTTTTGTTGCTCTTTTATCATATTGTTTTTTTCCTTTAGCAACAGCTAATTCTATTTTGGCCTTCCCTTTTTTAAAATACATTTTTGTTGGAACTAATGTGAAACCATCTCTTTGCATTTTACCTATTAATTTATTTATTTCTTTTTTATTTAGAAGTAATTTTCTATCATCCGTTGGATTATGATTAGAATAACTGGCTTGCTTGTATGGTGATATGTGTGAATTAATTAATACAATTTCACCTCCCTTTTCAACAGCATAAGACTCAGCAATATTTACCTTACCATCTCTTACTGATTTAATCTCAGATCCCTTTAAAACAATTCCAGCTTCAAAAAGATCTTCAAAAAAATAGTTAAAACTAGCTTTTCTATTTAAACAAATGATTTTTAAACCAGGATTGGTTTTTTTGTTCATTAAATTAATTTTGCAGAATGAAGAGCTTTTTTTACAATTTCTTTTGTTGTCTCTGTTACTTTCACGAGTGGTAGTCTTACATTATCATCACAAAGTCTTAAAAGTTTTGCGGCGTATTTCACAGGACAAGGATTGCTCTCAACAAACATTGAATGATGAACCGGCTGTAATATTTTATTTAATTTTTCTGCTTCTTTAATTTCATTATCAGTATCTGATTTTGAAAATCTTTGAAAATCAGAACAAAGTTTAGGTGCAATATTTGCAGTTACACTAATAGTACCTACCCCACCACGTTTATTAAATTCGAATGCATTGTCATCATTACCTGTTAATTGAATGAAATCTTTTCCCATTTTTTTTAGTGTCTGATTAACTCTATCCAAATCACCTGTTGCATCTTTAACACCGACTATATTTTTTAATTCATACAGTCTAGCCATTGTATCCACCGACATATCAATCACAGATCTACCAGGAATATTATAAATTATAATTGGAATGCCACACTTGTCATTTATTGCTTTATAATGTTGATACAAGCCTTCTTGAGTTGGTTTATTGTAATAAGGTGTAACTATCAAAGCTCCGTTAGCTCCTGCTTTTTCTGCATGAGTAGTTAAAGAAATCGCTTCTTCTGTTGAGTTTGAACCCGTTCCAGCAATAACTGGAATTTTTCCATTACTTTCTTTTATACATAGATCAATTACTCTTTGATGCTCATCATGACTTAATGTAGGAGATTCACCTGTTGTGCCCGCTGGAACAAGTCCATTAGTACCATTATCGATATGGAAATGGATTAATTTTATATATGCTTCCTCATCTAGACCATCATTTTTAAATGGTGTAATTAAAGCAACATTTGATCCTTTGAACATAAATACTTATAACATAGTTTAAAGATTCATATACTAAAAGATTATGCTCAAAAAAATATTATTTTTAGGTTTCACTATATCAATATTAATATTTTCAAATAAACTCTTTGCTGAAATCAATTCAGTTTTACCCTTGAAAAAACCTGTTTTAAGTAAAGAGGAAATTCAAAAGAAAATTTCTATTAATATCCTTAAGCCTTTAAAGAAGCCCTCACAAACCAAAGAAATTAAAATCGAAGAAATGATTGTAAAAAAAGAGTTGGTTTTAAAAGAAAAAAAATTAAGTTTTAAAATACCGAAGAAAAAACCAACTATAGCTGGCACTAGTACTGCTAAGAATATTAAGATTTCGAGATATTATAGTAAAAAAGACTTTGGGTTAGCTAAAAAAGCCATTTCAGATATGCAGAAAAGCAAATGGTCATCTGCTCTTAAAATAGCAAAGAAAGCAAAAGACAACTCTATTTATAATTTTATACAATGGAGACATCTCTTGACGTCTGGTAACCAAGCTTCGTTTTACGATTATCAAGTTTTTTTAAATAAAAATTCAGATTATCCTAGAATAGGCAGAGTTAAATATCTTGCTGAACATAAGCTATCAACAGAAAGTGTTTCACCTAAAAAAATAATAAATTGGTTCGGAGAAAAAGATCCATTAAGTGGTTATGGAAAAATGATACTTGGAGAAAGTCACATTTTAATCGGAGACAAAAATAAAGGTACAAAACTAATTAAAGAAGGTTGGGTCACAGCAGATTTATCTAAAAATGAATTAAAATATTTTAGAAAAAAATACAAAAAATATTTAAATGCAGATGACTATATTAAACGTGCTGATTATTTAGCTTGGAACGGAGATCGTTGGGATTTACAGAGATTAATAAGATATCTGCCAAAAGATTATGAACTTTTATATAACGCAAGACATCTTTTAATGAGTAAAGGGTATGGTGTTGACCAAGCTATAGCAAATGTTCCACAAAAATTTAAGAATGATGCAGGTTTAAACTATGACCGATTGAAATGGAGAAGAAAAAAAGGACGTGTAGACTCCTCAACTGAAATCTTGTTAAAGATAAGAAATGATAAAGAGTATTTAGTTAGGCCTGACAAATGGTGGAAAGAAAGAGAAATTATTTCAAGAGCATTGCTTTATAAAAAAAAATATGAAATTTCATATAAAATTTCAAGCAATCATGGAATGACTGAAGGATCTGAATATGCTGCTGCAGAATGGATGAGCGGCTGGATAGCATTAAGTTTTTTAAATGATCCAATGACTGCTAAAGATCATTTTAAAAATTTTTATGAAAATGTTAGTTACCCTATTAGTTTGTCTAGAGGTGCTTATTGGCTTGGAAGAGCATATGAAAAAATAGGCGAAAGAGAACAATCAAATAATTGGTACAGAGAAGCTACAAAATATTTAACTACATATTATGGTCAACTAGCTTTTTTAAAATTAAATCCAAACAGAAAATTTGAGTTAGAAAAAGATTTAGAAATTGATCCAAAATATAGAATTCAATTTTATAATAAAGAACTTGTAAAAATTTCTTATCTTCTAGATGAATTAAATAAAGATAAATATACAAAACATATTATAAGACATTTAGCTAATGATAATATAGCAAAAGGTAGTGAGGTTTTGGCCGCAGAATTAGCTACAAGTATTAATAGATATGATTTTGCTATTCAGGTTTCAAAAATTGCGTCTTATCAAAAAAGATTTCATAATAAATACAACTACCCAATAATTAGTACTCCAAAATATATTAATAAAAGAAAAATTCCAGAAAGTGCTTTGATCTTATCTATAATTAGACAAGAAAGTGAATTTGATTTAGAAGCTAATAGTCATGCTGGTGCAAAAGGATTAATGCAATTGATGCCTTACACAGCAAAATTAGTTTCAAAACAAGCAAAACTTCCTTATTCAAAATCAAGATTAACCACTGATCCAGAATATAATATTAATTTAGGCTCACATTATATTGCAGGTTTAATTCTACAATATGATGGTGCTTACCCATTTGCAGTAGCTGCTTACAATGCTGGACCAAATAGAGTTAAATATTGGAAAAAAATAAATAAAGATCCACAAAAAAAACAAGTTGATTATGTTGATTGGGTTGAATTAATAAAATTTAGGGAAACTAGAAATTACGTTCAGCGAGTAATGGAAAATTATAATGTCTATAGATATATTCTGGAACAACGTCCTGTGACCATGAAAAACTTTTTTATAGATCAGCCTCTATTTTAATGGCGGAAGAGGAGGGATTCGAACCCTCGGTACAAGTTTCCTCGCACGGTCATTTAGCAAACGACTGGTTTCAGCCTCTCACCCACTCTTCCGTATGACATTGTGTATTAAGCGATTGTATTGAAAATTCAATATATATAAAGTAATTATTCAATTATTATGAGAAATAAGTACTCAGTATTTTCGTTAATCAAAAATGCTCTTTCATATCATGAAAATTGGCAACGAGCGTGGAAAGATCCTGCTCCTAAAAAAGCGTACGATGCAGTTATTGTTGGTGGTGGTGGCCACGGATTAGCAACAGCCTACTATTTAGCAAAAAAACACAATATGAATAATATTGCTGTAGTCGAGAAAGGTTGGATTGGTGGAGGAAACACTGGACGGAATACTACAATTATAAGATCAAATTATTTATGGGACGCCAGTGCAGGATTATATGATCATGCATTAAAAATTTGGGAAGGTTTATCTCAAGAACTAAACTATAATGTAATGTTTAGTCAAAGAGGTGTAATGAACCTTGCACATAATTTACAAGATGTTAGAGATTTAAAAAGACGAACACATGCTAATAGACTAAATGGAATTGACGCAGTCTACTTGAGCACAGAAGAAGTTAAAAAATTTTGTCCAATTATAAATACATCACCAGATATTAGATACCCTGTTTTAGGAGGAACTTTACAACGTAGAGCTGGTACAGCAAGACACGATGCAGTTGCTTGGGGATATGCTAGAGCAGCTGATGCAATGGGTGTTGATATTATTCAAAATTGTGAAGTTAGAGGAATAAAAAGAAATGGAGATAGTGTTGAAGGAATAGAAACAACAAAAGGATTTATCAAAACTAAGAAAATTGGCGTAGTTGCAGCTGGTCATTCTAGTGTAATAGCTAATATGGCTGGTCTTAGACTTCCACTTGAAAGTAAACCTTTACAAGCTTTAGTTTCTGAACCTGTAAAACCAATTATTAATACAGTTGTAATGTCTAATGCAGTGCATGCTTATGTCAGTCAATCTGACAAAGGAGAATTAGTCATTGGTGCTGGAACGGACGATTATGTTTCTTATACTCAAAAAGGAAGTCACCAAATAGTTGAAGGAACATTAAATGCTATTTTAGAATTATATCCAATTTTTAGTAGAATGAGAATGTTGAGACAATGGGGAGGAATAGTAGATATTTGTCCTGATGCTAGTCCAATTTTAAGTAAAACTTCAATAAAAGGTTTATACTTTAATTGTGGTTGGGGTACTGGAGGATTTAAAGCAACTCCTGGATCTGGAGATTTGTTTGCACATACTATTGCAAATGATGAGCCACACAAACTTAATGCTGCATTTAATTTAAATAGATTTGTAAGCGGAGACCTTGTTGATGAACATGGGGCTGCAGCGGTTGCTCATTAATGTTTTTAATAAACTGTCCATACTGTGGAGAACGAGATCAGCAAGAATTTAAGGCTGGCGGTGAAGCTCATATCGAGAGACCTAAGCAACCAACAGAATTAAGTGATGATGAGTGGGCAGAATATTTATTTATGAGAAAAAATATTAAAGGTGTTCAATTTGAAAGATGGAACCATGCACATGGTTGTCGTAAATGGTTTAATATGGTTAGAGATACTTCTAACGATGAAATAAAAGCAATTTATAAAATGGGTGAAAAACCACCTTCTCAATAAAATGACTAAAAACTTAAGAGTAAAATCCAGCGAGTATATTGATGAAACTAATAGAATTTCCTTTAAATTTAATGGCAAAAGTTACCATGGATTTAAAGGTGATACTTTAGCATCAGCATTACTTGCAAACGATGTTCATTTAGTTGGAAGAAGTTTTAAATATCATAGACCAAGAGGAATTATGACGTCTGGTTCTGAAGAACCAAATGCAATAGTTCAAGTAAATCCTGGTACAAGCAGAACAGAACCTAATGTAAGAGCAACAGAAGTCGAGATTTACGAGGGTTTAGAGGCATCCAGTCAAAATTGTTGGCCAAGTGTAGAATTTGATATTGGGGGAATAAACAATTTTCTCTCCCCTTTTTTTCCAGCAGGTTTTTATTACAAAACATTTATGTGGCCTGCTAGTTTCTGGGAAAAATATGAATTTTTCATACGACACTCAGCCGGTTTAGGAAAATCGCCTACATCAAGTGACCCTGACATTTATGACCACCGAAATATTCACTGTGATGTATTGGTTGTAGGTGCAGGTATATCTGGAATATTAGCAGCAAAAAATGCAGCTAAAAATAATTTTAAAACATTGTTAGTTGATGAAAAAAATGAACTTGGTGGTTCAACTATTTTAGAAAATAACGAATTTAACAAAATTGATAATAAAACTTCTTCTGAATGGTTAAAAAAAGAAATAAAGGAACTTAAAAATATTAAAAACCTTGAAATAAAAACCAGAACAAGTGTAGCTGCTTATCATCAATATAATTATCTTTTGGCTAGAGAAAATCTAACTGATCATTTAGAGGCAAAAGATAAAACAAATAAAATCAGACAAAGACTTCTGAAAATTAGAGCTAAGAAAGTTATTTTGGCCACAGGTGCTTTAGAAAGACCTTTGATATTTAATAATAATGATCGACCAGGAATAATGCTCTCATCTGCTGTTAAAAAATACAGTGAATTTTATGGAGTTGCTTGTGGTAGTAAAAATGTATTTTTTACTAATAATGATAGTGCTTACGAAAGTGCTATGTCACTATACAACAAGGGTATCAATGTTGAAGCAATAATTGATATTAGAGAGCAATCCGAAAGTAAAATTGTTAAAAAAGTAAAAGAAGCAGGTATTAAAATTTACTGGGCACACTCAATTGTTGATACAACTGGTTATAAGAGACTAAACAGTATTTCAATAATGAAACTATCTAATGATGGTACTTCAGTTAGTGGAAGTAAAATTTCTATTTCATGCGATTGCTTAGGAGTTGCTGGTGGCTGGACACCTGCTGTACATTTATATACACAATCAGGAAGCAAACTAAAGTTTGATGAGGAAAAACAAATTTTTTTACCAAATCAGAATACATCTGAACAAATAAGTGTAGGATCTTGTGATGGAGATTTTAAAATTGATGAAATCATTAAAAATTTAAATCAAAAGCTTAAAGATATTCTAAATATTTATGAAACAAATTTAGATAGTATTAAAGTTGAGATTGATCAGGAAAATTCAAAAAGAAATATTTGGTTACTACCTTCCGATAAACCTTTAGGCAAAACTAAACCATTTGTAGATTATCAAAACGATGCAACGGCTAAAGATATAAAATTAGCATTAAGAGAAGGTTTTAGATCTATTGAGCATGTTAAAAGATACACGACTACCGGTATGGGAACTGATCAAGGTAAACTAGGAAATATGCATGCATTAGGAATAATTGCAGATACTGCCAACGTTAAAATGGGAGAATTAGGAACTACTACATTTAGACCTCCTTACACACCATTAACATTTGGAACTATTGTAGGTCGAAATGTAGGAAAGTTTTTTGATATTTTTAGAAGAACGCCAATGAATGATTGGCATGTTGAAAATAAAGCTGAATTTGAAAATGTCGGTCAATGGAAGAGAGCGTGGTACTACCCAATAAACGGAGAAACAATGCATCAAGCAGTTCAAAGAGAAAGTAAAGCTGCAAGAGAAAGTGCTGGTATACTAGATGCCTCTACTCTAGGTAAAATTGATATTCAAGGAAGTGATGCTTCTGAATTTCTAAATAGAGTTTATACAAATGCTTGGTCAAAATTAGCTATAGGAAAATGTAGATATGGCCTAATGCTAAATGAAGATGGTATGGTTTATGATGATGGGGTTACCACTAGATTGGGTGAAAATCATTATATCATGACTACGACAACTGGTGGTGCTGCTAATGTTTTAGGTAAACTTGAAGATTATCTTCAAACAGAATGGCCTGAGCTTGATGTGTATTTAACTTCTGTAACAGATCATTACGCTACAGCGAGTTTATGTGGACCTAATAGTAAAAAAATTCTTAAAAAAATAATTCCCGATTTAGATTTATCAGATGAAAACTTTCCTCATATGTCATTCAAAGAAGCGAAAATCGGCAATATTCAATGCAGAATAATGAGAATTAGTTTTACTGGAGAACACAGCTACGAAATAAATGTTCAAGCAAGCTATGGAAAAGATTTATGGGAAAAGTGTATGGAGGCAGGCAAAGAGTTTAACATTACACCTTATGGAACTGAAACAATGCACTTATTAAGAGCAGAAAAAGGTTTTATTATTGTTGGTCAAGATACTGACGGAACGATGACCCCTATCGATCTTCAAATGGATTGGATAGTTAGTAAAAAGAAATACGATTTCATAGGTAAAAGATCTCTTTATAGATCTGATACAACGAGAGAAGATCGAAAACAGTTAGTAGGATTATTAACCGATGATCCAAATATAGTTTTAGAAGAAGGAGCACAAATAGTTTCTGAATTAAACCAAAGCCCTGTTGAAATGCTTGGACATGTAACTTCAAGTTATTTTAGTCCAAACTTAAACAAGTCAATTGCACTTGCAGTTGTAAGAGGTGGAAAAGATATGATGGGAAAAAAACTTTTTGTACCGATGGAAAATCAAAATATTAATGTCACTGTTTCAAATCCAGTCTTTTATGATGAGAAAAATGAGAGGTTAAATGCTTAACTATAATTCAGTTATTAAAAATGAAATTAAGCAAGAAAGTATTTCTGTTAAGGAAATCTCTCCAGTAATAAAAATTAATTTGAGAGGTAAAAAAAGAGAATTATTAACAAATGTTGGTAAAAATCTTAATATGATCTTGCCTACAGAAGCAAACACTTCAACAACGAGTGATAAATTAACAGCAATATGGCTTAGTCCAGACGAATGGATGATAATCTCAAATAAGCTGGCAGGTAAAGACACTAATAAATCTGATTTATATGAAATGTTATTTAATAGTATTTCAAAAACAAATTTAGGTGCTGTTATAGATGTAACAGATCAATTTGTTCAATTAGAAATTAAAGGTGAAAATGTCTATGAAATCTTTTCAGCAGGATCTCCCTTTAATTTTAATGAATTTAAAGAAAAGAAAGGATCAACAACTCAGACAGTTTTAAATCATATAGATGTGATTCTGCACCATAAAGATGAAAATATTGTAAATCTGTTTGTTAGAAGATCTTTTGCTAAACATCTTTGTTCTTGGATTGAAGACTGTGCTTCAAGATTATAAACTTATTTTTTTCTTCTAAAGTCCCATGGCATTTCAAATTTACCTTGCCAAATACCTTTTTTTTCATTTTTAGCATTAATTTCGTTTGATATATATTTTTTTGAGTATTTTCTATAAGCTACTGCATAACCGTTTGAAACTAACCAAGAATTCAGATTTAAATTTCTTTTAAAGCATTCTCCAATTAATCTTTTATATCTGTCAATATCCAAAATTTTACAAGTTATTAATTTGTTATTTATTTTTTTTTGTAATTTTTGTGTTGAAATTTGTCCACATGGATAATCTTTAGTAAAAGTAAAAAAAAATATTGTTAAATTTGGTTTTTTACACATTTGCTTGAATTCAGGAGCATCAATTCCATACAATCTTATTTTTTTTGAATTTATTTTTATTGTATCACCATCAATAATTTGAGCATTTCCAGAAATTTCTTTTATCTCATCAGACCTAACATCGTTATATGTGAGAATAAAAAATATCGAACAGATTATAATTAAAATTATTACTTTCCTTTTTGTAAAAAACATATTTAAAAAATATTAAACATTAGTCAATTTATGTTTAATATAATATTTAACATAAAATAGTAATATCAATGATATCAACCATTGAAAGATAGCCCAAATATAAAAAAAAGTTTTAAAATCTGCATTTAAATACTTTGCAATGTAAAAGGATAAAACTGGTACTATAACATTTCTGGCAATATTATTAACCATGGCTTTTTCAGATTTTTTTAATGCCATAAAAAATCCATTTGATAAGAAAAATATTGGATAAGCAGGTAAAATAAATGCAGAAATCTTAAGGTATATCGAGCCATGCATAATTACATCTAGATTTGAAGAAAAGAATTTAGGAACAATGTCTGCACTTATAAAAATAACTACACCAGCGATTAACATTATAAATAGACCGTATTTTATTGAAGTAAAGTAGGATTGCTCCACTCTATCGTAATATTTTGCTCCAATATTTTGGGCTATTATAGAAATTATAGCTGTATTAATTCCTAATATTGGTAACAAAACTACTTGCTCAATTCGCGTGGCAGATCCATACCCTGCTACAGCATATTCGCCAAATAATCCAACATATGTAAAAACAACTGTTGCAGCAATAGAATACCCTAATATAGCAATTGTTATTGGCATTGATTGAAAAAAAATATTTTTTAAGAAAAAAAATTTAGCTTTGAAATGATCTAAATTTATTTGCTTAATTCTTTGATTATTTAATATTTTTATTAGAATAATCAACAAAGATACAAATTGTGCAATTAAAGTTGCTATCCCAATACCAGTTATTCCTAATGGTGGTATAAATAAAAAACCAAAAATAAAAATAGGATTTAAAATAATATTTAAGAAAAAAGAAAATATAAGTACATTTCTGTAAGTTTTAGTATCTCCTTCTGCATGTAAAAATGAATTTAGTGCAACTACTAAAATAAATAATATCGCGCCTAAAAAAATTACATTTATATATTCAAGTCCAAGAATTGTTACTTCTTGAGAGGAATTCATTAATAGAAATATATTTTCTCCAAAAGCAAATCCTAAAATAGATACAACTACCGAGATTATAATCGAATAAATGATTACATTTCCAAAATAACTTAAAACATTTTTTTCATTTTTTTCTCCAATACTGCTGCCAATCAGTGATGTTCCCGCTACGGTAACTCCAATGGATGTCGCAATAATCAAAAAATATATCGGAAAAGACTTGCTCAAAGCAGATAAGGCTTCAGGCGATATTTTTCCTGCATAAAAAGTGTCTACAATTGTATAAAGTGTTTGGAATAAAGTTCCTACACTTGCTGGTACAGCAAGTTTTCTTACTAAAAACGAAACTTCATCTTTTAATAAATTCATTAATTTAAGATTTTTTAATATTCTTTTTGGAAGATATGTCTTTTTCCTGCTTCTTTAGCAAGATTAATTTGTTTTTGTCTCATTCTAAATCTTGATTTTTGATGACCTGTTAGATTATCGTGACAATTTGGACATGAAACGCCCTCTTCGTATTTTTTTGATTTTTTATCCTTTGGAGAAATAGGCTTCCTACAACCACTGCACATTGAGTAAGAACCAACTTTTAGACCATGTTTTAAACTAATTCTGTTATCAAAAACAAAACATTCACCTTTCCATAAACTTTTTTTCTTATTTGTTTTTTTCAGATAATTTAAAATTCCGCCATCTAACTGATAAATGTTATTAAAACCTTTATTTTCCAAGTATACAGATGCTTTTTCACAACGAATTCCACCAGTACAAAACATAGCTATAGGTTGATTTTTTTTTAATTTTTTTAGATATTTTGGAAAATCTCTAAAGTTATCAACATCAGGATTGATTGCTCCCTTAAATGTTCCAACATCGTATTCAAATGGTTTTCTCGCATCTATTAGAACAGTAGACTTTTCTTTTATCAGCTTATTCCATTTATTTGGATCTACATGGCTATCTTTTTTCTTTATTCTTTTATTTAAAATTAAATTCATAGGAACAACTTCATTTTTAATTTTTACTTTAGGTTTATGAAATGGTTGGAATGAGCTTTTAGATACATTGCTACTATTAAATTCTTTAAATTTAAGAGTTTTTTTTAAACTGTTAATTGCGAATTTAATATCTGCAGCTTTACCAGAGATAGTTCCATTTAAACCTTCTTTGGAGATAATTATCGTGCCTCTAATGTTTTTCTTTTTTAAAGCTTCTAATAATACTTTTTGATTTTTCTTTAGATAAGAAATTTTAACAAATTTATAAAAACCAACTACTTGAAACATTATAATTTTCTACAAACGGTCATTCCATCTCCAAGAGGAATTATTAATTTTTCAATTCTTGTATCCTTTGAGATATGATAATTAAACTCTTTAATACTTTTGGTAAATTTATCATTATTGTTTTCATTAACAACTTCTCCATACCATAAAACATTATCAATGATTATTAGACCATTTTTGTTCAATAATTGTAAAGAACGTTCATAGTATTCAATATAATTCATTTTATCAGCATCGATAAAAACTAAATCAAACTTTTCATTTTTAATTTCATCTAAGCTTTCTAAAGCAGGTTTAATTAATGTTTTTATTTTATGGTCTTGATTAGCTTTTTTAAAAAAATCTATTGCAACTTTATTAGTTTCTTCATTTTTATCTAAAGCAGTTATCTTGCCATCATCTGATAATGCCAAAGCCATAGATAACGTGCTTAATCCTGTAAATGTACCAATCTCTAAAACTTTTTTGATATTTGAAATTTTTATAATTAAATGCAGAAATTGACTTTGTGAAATTGAGATTTGCATTCTTTTGATATCACCAAGAGAAGTGTTGTAATCAATTATTTCTTTTTGGACTGGATGTAAATTAAATCCATGACTTAAAATATACTCTTGGAGTTCTTTAGTTATATTTAGGTCTGAACCCATAAATTCTAAAGTTTTTTCTTTAAAATCTCGTTGACTAATTGAGGATTTGCTTTTCCACCAGAAACTTTCATTACTTGACCCACAAAAAAACCAAATAATTTAACTTTACCTGATTTATATTCGGTAGCTTTGTCTCTGTTGTCATCAATAACCTTATCTATCAGTGCCTCAAGTGCTTTTGGATCACTCTCTTGTTTTAAACCTTTTTCTTCAACAATTTTCTGAGGATCTTTGTCGCCTTCCATCATTTGTTCGAAAACTGTTTTTGCAATTTTTCCAGAAATTATTCCATCTTTAATTAAATTGATTAATTTTGATAAATTGCCTGCGCTTATAGGGCTTTCAGTTATTTCTAAATTTTTTTCATTTAACGCTGCAAATAATTCACCGATTATCCAATTTGTTGCAAGTTTTACATCAGACTTCTTAATTACATTTTCAAAATAATTTGATGTTTCAATATCAGAAACTAAAATGTTTGCTTCGTAAGGTGATAATTTGAATTTTTCTATAAATCTTTTTTTCTTTTCATCAGGTAACTCTGGAATTTCTGATTTTAAATTTTCAATAAAATCATCTGAAACCTCTAATGGCAATAAGTCTGGATCTGGAAAATATCTATAATCATGAGCATCCTCTTTTGATCTCATTGATCTAGTTTCATTTTTTTTAGTGTCAAAAAGTCTTGTTTCTTGATCAATTGTTTGACCTTCCTCAATTAAATCTACTTGTCTGTTGGCTTCGTATTCAATTGCCATCTGCATGAACTTTATTGAGTTAACATTTTTTATTTCACATCTGGTTCCAAATTCTTTTGAACCTTTTTTTCTAACAGATACATTTACATCGGCTCTCAAAGATCCTTCCTGCATGTTTCCATCACATGTACCTAAATATCTCATTATAGATCTTAATTTTTTAACATATGCATTTACTTCATCTGGAGATCTTAGGTCAGGTTTACTTACAATTTCCATTAAAGCCACACCTGATCTATTTAAATCTACAAAAGTATTTTTAGGATCTAGATCATGAATGCTTTTACCTGCATCTTGCTCCAAGTGTAATCTTTCTATACCTACCTCTTTTTGACCATCAGGCATATCAAGTATTACTTTACCCTCACCTACAATCGGATCTTTGAATTGTGAGATTTGATACCCCTGAGGTAAGTCAGCATAAAAATAATTTTTTCTATCAAAGACAGATCTCTTATTGATTTTAGCTTTTAAGCCAATTCCTGTTTTGATAGCTTGTTTTACACAATACTCGTTTATTACCGGCAACATTCCTGGAAATGCTGCATCAACTAAACTTACTTGAGTATTTGGCTCAGCTCCAAATTTGGTCGCTGATGTTGAAAATAATTTTGACTCCGATGTAACTTGTGCATGAACTTCTAAACCAATGACAACCTCATATTGATTATCATGTCTATTAATTAGATATTGAGATTTGTTCTTACTCACTTAATCCACCAATCAGTAATATTGTTTTTAAAATTAATTTTTTCTTCCATAGCATATGCAATGTTTAAAATATTTTGTTCATCAAAAGCTTTACCAATTATCTGTAATCCTAATGGATATCCTTTAGCATCATGGCCTGCAGGTATAGAAATTCCAGGTAAACCTGCTAAATTTACAGGAACAGTAAAAATATCATTTAAATACATTGAAACCGGATCATTTGTTTTTTCACCAATTTTAAACGCAGAACTTGGAGTAGATGGGGTTAGAATTGCATCAACTTTTTTAAAAGCATCATCAAAATCATTTTTAATAAGTTTTCTTACCTTTTGTGCTTTAAGATAATAAGCATCATAATATCCTGAAGATAAAACATAAGTTCCAATCATTATTCTTCTTTGAACCTCAGCACCAAATCCTTCAGATCTAGTTTTTTCATACATATCAATAAGATTTTCTCCTTCAGCTCTAAAACCGTATTTAACACCGTCGTATCTAGCCAAATTAGATGATGCCTCTGCTGGTGCTACTATGTAATAAGTTGGTAGTGCATAATTAGTATGAGGTAGAGATATATCGATAATCTCAGCACCACAATCTTCTGCATATTCAATACCTTTTTTCCATAGGTCTTCTATTTCTTTAGGCATACCATCTACTCTATATTCTTTGGGTATTCCTATTTTTTTACCTTTTATATCTTTTGTTAATTCTTTGCTGTACTCGTTTCTTTTAAAGTCTATTGATGTAGAATCTTTTTCATCATAAGTGCTAATAACTTCCTGCAACAATGCACAATCTTTAACATTTTGCGCCATTGGACCAGCTTGATCTAGGGATGATGCAAATGCTACAATTCCGTATCTAGAGCAACTACCATAAGTAGGTTTTAATCCGACAGTTCCAGTAAATGAAGCAGGCTGTCTTATAGATCCACCTGTATCTGTTCCAATAGTTATTGGTGTTAATTGAGCTGCTACAGCAGAAGACGATCCACCTGAAGAACCTCCTGGGACTAAGTTTTTATCAATTGGGTTTTGTACATTACCAAAAAAACTAGTTTCATTAGATGAACCCATTGCAAATTCATCACAATTTAATTTACCCATTAGGATAGCTCCTTCATTCCAAATGTTTTGTGTAACAGTTGACTCGTATGTTGGAACAAAGTTATTTAAAATCTTACTACCTGCCGTAGTTCTTAAATCTCTTGTACAAAATAAATCTTTTACAGCCATTGGAATGCCAGGTAATTTCAGATCAAGATTAGGTTTTTCATCAAATTTTTTTGCTTTATTTAAAGCATTTGCATAATCTTCAGTTATATATGCATTTAATTCTTTTGATTTTTCTGATCTTTCAACAAATGCTTTAGTAACTTCACTTGAGGAAAGTTTTTTACCTTTTATATTTTCTACTAACTCAGATAATGATTGTTTAGTTATATCTGACATTATTCAATTACCTTTGGTACTACAAAATAATCTTCATTTTCCTTAGGAGAATTTTTTATCACTTGATCTCTTAAGTTTTTACTTTTTACTTCATCTGACCTTAGTTTTAGAGTTGTTTCAGCAACAGAGGTTAATGGTTCAATATTGTCAGTTTTTAATTCGTTAAGTTTTTCAATAAAATTGAAAATTGAATTTAAATCTCCTGCAAGCTTCTCTGCTTTTTTCTCATCTACAGAAATTCTTGATAGTTTAGATATGTGCTTTATTGTTTTAAGATCGATGCTCATATGGTATTTAAATATGTCGCAAACTATCACTTAAGTTTAAAATATACAATATGATCACTATTGAAGAATTCAAAAAAAAACAGTCTGAAACCTCTAGATTGATTGGTTTAGATCTTGGTTCAAAAAGAATCGGTGTATCAATTTGTGATGAAAAACAGTCAATAGCCACACCTTTTAAAACAATCAATAAAACCAATAATGATGATCTAATCAACGAATTAAAAAAAATAATAGAGGAAAACAATATTAAAGGAATTATCATTGGATATCCAATTAACATGGATGGTTCGTTAGGTTCTTCTGCTCAATCAGTAAGTGATGTATCTAAAAATATAGACCAAAATATTGATGTAGAAGTTTGCTTATGGGATGAAAGACTTTCAACTGTTGGGGCATTTAATCTATCTAGTCAGCTTGATGTTAATGTTTCTAAGCGTGAAAAAAACATAGATCAAAATGCAGCTGCATTTATTCTTCAAGGAGCTATAGATTATTTAAATAATTAATCCTTGCCATTTAGGGGCTTTATAGCTATAGAGTTAATTTTAATGGCAATTAAAACCAATAAAGCTATTAAAATCTCACAAAAGCATCTATTAGGTATCCAAGATTTATCAGTTAATGATATTAATTATATCCTGGATGAGTCAGAAGCTTTCATAAAATTAAACCAGAGTAAAAATAAAAAAATTGATGTGTTAAGAGGCAAAACACAAATAAACTTATTCTTTGAGCCATCAACTAGAACACAAAGCTCATTTGAACTTGCAGGAAAAAGACTAGGTGCAGACGTAATGTCAATGAATATGGGTAACTCAGCCATTAAAAAAGGTGAAACTTTGATTGATACTGCGATGACCTTAAATGCAATGCATCCTGATATAATCGTGATCAGACATCAAGACTCTGGTGCTTGTAATCTATTATCTCAAAAAGTTAATTGTGTTGTATTAAATGCTGGTGATGGTAGACGAGAACATCCTACTCAAGCATTGTTAGATGCTTTAACAATTAGAAATCGAAAAAAAAAAATTCAAGGATTAAGAATAGCTATATGTGGGGATATACTTCATTCAAGAGTAGCTAGATCAAATATTTATCTTCTTACAATGTTAGGAGCTGAAGTTAATATAGTTGCTCCATCTAATCTCATGCCAAAAGAAATTGAAAAATTTGGTGTAAATACTTTTACTGATATGAAAAAAGGTCTCAAAGATTGTGATATTGTGATGATGCTTAGATTGCAAAATGAGAGAATGACTAGTTCATATCTTTCATCAAATAGAGAGTACTACGAATATTATGGATTAACTCCAGACAAACTTGATCATGCAAAATCAGATGCTCTAATTATGCATCCTGGTCCAATGAATAGAGGAATAGAGATTGATACAAGATTAGCTGACGACATAAATAAAAGTGTAATTAAGGAACAAGTTGAATTAGGTGTTGCTGTAAGAATGGCATGTTTAAAAATATTTTGTGAATAAATGAAAAAACAATACTTTATAAATGCAAAAATTATAGATCCTCATAACTCTATAAACGAAAATGGTGGATTAATAATTGGAGAAAACGGAAATATAGAGGCTATAGGAAAAAAGGTAAATATAAATAATTTACCAACCAGAGAAAAACCTACTGACTTAAAGGGTAAATATATATTTCCCGGTATAGTAGATATGAAAGTTTTTGTAGGTGAGCCAGGATATGAATATAAAGAAAATTTTAGGACTTTGAGTAATGCTGCATTATCTGGTGGAGTAACTTCTGTTGTGACTATGCCTAATACAGATCCAATTATAGACAATGTATCAATTGTAGATTTTTTAAAAAGAAGAGGACGTGATAAGTCTAAAATAAATATCTTTCCTTGCGCTTCATTAACTCAAAACACTGATGGGACCAATATGACTGAATTTGGGTTACTAGCTAAAAAAGGAATTATTGCATTTACAGATGGATTAAAAACAATTCAAAATACTAGACTTATGTCTAGAATTATGAATTCTGCTAAAGATTTGGGATGCCTTATAATGCAACATGCTGAAGATTATGATTTAGCTCAAAATGGAATGATTAATTCTGGTATTATTGCGACAAAACTAGGTTTATCAAGCATACCAGATATTGCTGAAAGAATCATAATAGAAAGAGATCTTACACTCTTAGAAAAAACTAAATGTAGATATCATATATCTCAACTATCAGCGGGAAGATCTGTAGATATAGTTAAGGAACGTAAACAAAATGTTAAATTTACTTGTGGTGTATCAATAAACAATCTCTCACTAAACGAAAATGATATTGGAGAATTTAGAACATTTTTAAAATTATCACCTCCACTGAGAAGAGAGGAAGACCGAGAAGCTTTAGTTCAAGGATTAAAAGATAAAACTATTGATGTAATTGTTTCTGATCATAAACCTGAAGATGAAGAATCTAAAAGATTAACTTTTGCGCAAGCTGCAACAGGTGCATCTGGTATTGAAACATTGTTGTCTCTTAGTTTAGAATTATTTCATAATGGATCTGTAAAACTTGAAACTATAATTCAAGCTTTAACCTCCAACCCAGCAAAAATATTAAATATAAATAAAGGAAACCTGTCTATTGGTAATGATGCAGATTTTTGTATAGTAGATATCAATAAACCTTGGATTGTAAAAAAAGAAAATTTAATCTCTAAATCTAAAAATACCTCAATTGAAGATAAGAAACTTCAAGGAAAAGTAACCAATACATTTGTAAAAGGTATAGAATTATTTAAAATATAAAAATGGAACTTTTTATAATAGGTATAATGTCATACCTAATGGGATCAATTCCTTTTGGATTAATTTTAACTAAAATATTTTTAAAAAAAGATATTAGAGAAATTGGTTCTGGTAATATTGGCGCAACAAATGCCTTAAGAACTGGTAACAAACTAATTGGTTATTCAACACTAATACTAGATGTGTTGAAAGCGGTAATACCTGTTTTATATGTAAAAATTAATTTCCCTGATGCAGTATATATATCAGCCTTATGTGCTTTTATAGGTCATGTGTTTCCTGTTTGGTTAAAATTTAAAGGTGGCAAAGGTGTGGCTACATATGTTGGGATACTTTTTTCTTTAAATATTATTTTTGGTTTAGTATTTGGTATTTGTTGGTTAATAATTTTTTTTATTTCTAAATATTCATCTTTAGCTTCATTGATAGGATCACTTTCTACGCCTGTTTATATTTTAATTATGGAAGGTTCAGAAAACATATTTTTCTATGTAATAATGTTAATTTTAATATTTTTTACTCACAGAGAAAATATTAAACGCTTGAAAAATAAAGAAGAAACTCAGACAAAAATTTATTAATTTGACTATCAAACTCTTTTGAGTAGTTTGTTATTTTATGAATCTGGTCATAGTTGAAAGCCCTGCTAAAGCAAAAACAATTAACAAGTATTTAGGTGATAACTATACCGTTTTAGCTAGCTATGGTCATATTAGAGATCTTCCTTCAAAAAATGGATCTGTTGATCCTGATCAAAACTTTAAAATGGAATGGGAAGTTGATAGTTTTTCAAAAAAATATTTAAAAGAAATTACTGATGCTGCGAAAGATTCCTCAAAAATAATTCTTGCTACTGACCCAGATCGTGAGGGTGAAGCAATAGCATGGCATGTAAAAGAATATTTAAATGAAAAAAAACTTTTAAAAGATAAAGAAATTGAACGTGTGGTATTTAATGAAATAACAAAAAAAGCCGTCATACATGGTATTGAAAATCCAAGACAAATAGAGCCTTTATTAGTCGATGCATATATGGCTAGACGAGCATTAGATTATTTGGTGGGATTTAATATATCACCAATTCTTTGGACTAAATTACCTGGCTCAAAATCAGCAGGTAGAGTTCAATCTGTTGCACTAAAATTGATCACTGAAAGAGAACATGAAATTGAATTATTCAAACCTGAAGAGTTTTGGACATTAAGTATTAATTTTCAGGATAAAAACAAAAGCAAAATTACAGCAAGTATTTCTCAACTTGATGGAGAAAAAATTGAAAAATTCTCATTTAAAAATAAAGAGGAAATTGAAAAAGCAATTTCTAATATTAAGATCAAAAAATTTAACATAACTGATATTTCCTCAAAAGTTGTCAGCAGAAATCCCTCAGGACCATTTACTACCTCAACACTTCAGCAAGTTGCTTCTAGTAGATTGGGTTTCGGTGCATCAAGAACTATGCAAATAGCACAAAGACTTTATCAAGGAATAGAAATTGACGGAGATACAGTTGGGTTAATTACTTATATGCGAACGGATGGTACTAATTTATCAGCTGATGCTGTCTCTGATTTTAGAAATTTTATTAAAAAAGAATATGGTAACGAATATTTGCCAGAAAATCCAAATAATTACTCAGGAAAAAAAGCAAAAAATGCTCAGGAAGCTCATGAAGCAATAAGACCAACTGATATTAATAGAAATCCAGTTTCTATTAAAAAATATTTAAGTTCTGACCAGCAAAAATTATATTCTTTAATTTGGTCTAGAGCACTGTCGTCTCAAATGGAAACAGCAAAATTTGATAGAAATACAATATCGATTGAGTCTGAAGATGGTAAAACTATATGTAAGTCAACCGGATCAGTTTTAAAATTTGATGGATTTTTAAAAGTTTACTCAAATCAAAGCAAAGATGATGATGAGCAAATTTTACCGGAGATGTCAAAAGGACCAATTAATATAGAAGCTATTATTGATGAACAACATTTTACCCAACCTCCCCCACGTTACTCTGAGGCAAGTTTGGTTAAAAAATTAGAAGAGTTAGGAATTGGTAGACCTTCAACTTATGCAAGTATAATTTCAACAATAGCAAATAGAGGTTATGCAGAAATAGTTAATAAAAGATTTTTTCCAACTGATAGAGGTAAATTAATCTCTGCATTTTTGGATAAACTATTTTCAAAGTATGTGGATTATAACTTCACAGCTGGATTAGAAGATCAGCTAGATGAAATAACTTCAGGAAAAGAAAGTTGGTTAAAAGTTCTAGAGATGTTCTGGAAAGACTTTAATAGCAATGTTTCAGAGGTAAAAGAAAAAAGGACTAGAGAAGTTTTAGATCTTTTAAATGAAAGTTTGGGAGCATTAATATTTGACACTGATAAAGAGGGAAAGATAGTTAGAAAATGTCAGTTATGCGATACTGGTTCACTGAGTTTAAAAAATAGTTTTAAAGGAGGTGCTTTTATTGGATGTTCAAACTATCCGGAATGTAAATTTACAAGACCACTATCAAAAGCTAAAGCGGCTGCTCAATCACAACTAGCAGAACCAAAATTTCTTGGAAAACACGAAAATGGAAATGATATATTTCTAAAAAATGGAAGATTTGGTCCCTATCTTCAGTATGAGAAAGTTCTTGAAGAAAATATTGAAAAAGAAAAACCTAAAAAAAGAAAAAAAACCAAGAAAAAGAAACCTGAGGTAAATGAACTATTGAAAAATGTATCTATACCAAAAGGAATTGAATTAGAAAGTATTGACATAGTTAAAGCAAAATTTCTATGTTCGTTACCTATGTCATTGGGTGTAAATCCAGAAAATCAAAAAGAAATTACATTAAATACAGGTAGATTTGGACCATATATAAAATGTGAAAATAAATCAGCTAGATTAGAAAATGTAGAAGAAATTTTTTCTATAGGTTTAAATAGAGCTATTACATTAATAGCTGAAGCAAAACCTGGAAGAATGTCCTCATCAATCATAAAAGATTTGGGAGAACATCCTGAAGATAAAAAACCTGTAAGAGTTATGAAAGGACAGTATGGTCCTTACATAAAATATAAATCACTAAATGCAACGATTCCAGAGGAAAAAGATCCAACTGAATTAACAATGGAAGAGGCTTTAATTCTAATTGAGAAAAGAAAAGAATACGATAAGGTGAAAAAGTCTAAAAAAACAAAAAAAAAATGAAAAAAATATTTTTAATATTCGTATTTATTTTAATTTCTTCAGGTAATGTATTTTCAGCTGAAAAAAAATGCGAAGGAATGAAAAAATTATCTAAAGAGTTTTTGGCATGTAAAACTAAATCAATTAAAGATGGAACTATAAATAAATCAAAAAAAATTACTGGTGGTGTGAAAAATATTGGCAGTAAACTTATCAAACCTTTTAAGAAAAAAGATTAAAATTATGACATTTGAGAAAAAAATTAATGAATTAGGTATAGATTTACCAGAAGCAAAAGCTCCAGTAGGATCTTACGTAGCAACAAAAATAGTTGGAAAGCTTCTATTTATATCTGGTCAAATTTCAATTTCTGATAATGGTGATTTGATTAAAGGAAAAATAGGTAAAGACTTAAATACTGATGAGGGCTATCAGGCGGCAAAAAGATGTGGATTAAGTATTGTTTCACAAGCCAAAGAGGCTTGCAATGGTGACCTTTCAAAAATAAAATCTTGTGTAAAATTAACAGGATTTGTTAATTCAACAAATGATTTTACAGATCAGCCAAAAGTTATAAATGGAGCTTCAGACTTAATTGCATCAATATTTGGAGATGCTGGGATGCATACAAGAGCAGCTGTCAGCACAAATAGTCTACCACTTGGTATTTCTGTAGAAGTTGATGCTATATTTGAGTTAAATTAAGCTATCTTCCAATTCCAAAATAATTGATATTCAATTTTTTCATTTTTGCTGGCGAATACATGTTTCTCATGTCATAAATCTTAAAATTTCTTTTTTTTACTAATTTTTTAAAATTTAATAATTTAAAATCATTCCATTCTGTATGTAAAATTATTAAATCACTATTCAAGCATGCAGTATTTATATTATTGAAATAATTAACATTTTTTAAATTCTTAAATTCTTTCTTCTCACCTGACGGATCAAAATATCTTATCTTAGAATTTTTTTTATTAAAATACTCAATCATTGGTATGCTAGAAGCTTCTCTCATATCATCAGTATTTGGTTTAAATGTTACTCCAAGAAATGTGATTGTTTTATTTAAAAGTTTATAATTTAATATTTTCTCAACTCTTTTGATTGATAAAAATCTGCGTTTATAGTTCGATGAAACTACTGTTTTAACTATTGATAAATCTATATTAAATTTTTTACCTGTATCAATTAAAGCTCTAGTGTCTTTTGGAAAACATGATCCTCCATAAGCTGGCCCTGCTCTCAAAAACCTATCACCAATACGCGTATCTGACCCCATACCGAAAGATATATCTTTCACATCTATACCCGTTTTTTCGCAGAGATTTGCAATCTCATTTATAAATGAAATTTTTGTAGCTAAAAATGCGTTTGAAGCATATTTTATTAATTCAGCACCTCTCCGAGAAGTTTTAAAATATCTACTACTTTTTTTAATAATTGGCATATAGAGTGATTTTAAAATCTTGTTAGCTTTGTTGCTATCAGTTCCAATAATAACTCTATCTGGGTAGACAAAATCTCTTATGGCCTCTCCCTCTCTTAAAAATTCAGGATTGGAAACTATATCAACTAATTTCTTTTTTTTTAAATTTTTTAAAATATTTTCAATTTTATCACCTGTAGTAACAGGAACAGTAGATTTGGTTATAATAATTTTATAACTTTTAATTATCTTTTTTAATTCTTTTGTAACACTAAAAACATATTTTAAATCAGCTGTATTGCTATTTTTTTTAGTTGGTGTTCCAACGCATATAAAAATTATATCAGAACTTGAAACTGCTTTTTTTAAATCAGTAGTAAACTTTATACGATTTAGTTTATAATTTTTTTTTAATATTTCCTCTAAACCAGGCTCATAAATAGGGACATTACCTTTATTTAATTCTTCTATTTTTTTTTTATCTTTATCTACACAGTAGACTGTATTGCCGACATCAGAAAAACAAACACCACTAACCAAACCAACATAACCTGTACCTATCATGCAAAGCTTCATAATTTTCCTATTTCTTTATTTGAATTAATAAATCCTTGCATAGTCCCACAGTCTAAATAATTTCCTGAAAAATTATGAGCAATAAATTTTTCACCTTCTGTTATTAAAGTTTGAATAGCATCAGTTATATGTATTTCACCTCCTTTACCAGGTTTTTGCTTAGCTAATTTACTAAATATAGTCTTAGGAAGAATATATCTTCCTATTACTGCTTTATTAGAAGGAGCATTTTTAATTGAAGGTTTTTCTACAACACCATTTATAAAATAATTATTTTTTGAAATTTTTTTGTTTAAATTATATATTCCCCATCTTGAAACTGTTTTAGAATTAACCTTCATGCTGGCCATTACAGATGATTTATATTTGTGATGAACTTTAATCATATCTTTAGAACAGTTTTTTTTTATTATTAAATCATCTGGTAGCAACATTAAAAAATAATTATTCTTTATATATTTTCTTGTTTTAAATACAGCATCACCTGTACCTTTAGGTATATTTTGATACACAAACTTTATTAGCTTTTTATATTTTAATATTTTTTTATATTCAGAAATTATTCGAGGATCTTTTTTCTTTTTTATAATTTTTTTGTAAAAAACATCACTATAAAAATAATTTTTAATCATCTTTTTTTTATTTGAGATGATAAAAATAATTTCTTTAATCCCAGCTTCAATACACTCATCTAAAATATACTCAATTCCAGGCTTTCCATTTATCGGGAGAAGTTCTTTCGCAAAAACACTTGTTAGAGGCAAAAGTCTAGTTCCTTGTCCAGCCAGAGGAATTATTGCTTGTTTAATCATATAAATGTTTTACTTATCTAGATTTTTAATACAAATGAAAATTATATTAAATAATAGTTCATTATCTAAATCTTTAAGGCCTTTTAGTGATATTGGCTTTGTTCCCACAATGGGTAGTATCCATAGAGGTCATTTGTCACTTATTGATATATCAAAACGAGCTTGTAAAAAAACAATAGTAAGTATTTTTGTTAATCCTAAACAATTTAACAATAGAAAAGATTTTATGAATTATCCCACAAATATTAAAAAGGATATTAAAATCTTAAAAAAAACTAAAAAGGTCGATTTTTTATACATCCCAAAATTCAAACATATTTATGGTAATAATAAAAAATCAAACATAAAAATTATTAAAAAAGATAAAGTTTTATGTGCCAAATATAGAAAAGGCCATTTTGAAGGTGTGCTGGATGTGATGGAAAGATTAACTAATTTAGTAAATCCAAAAAAAATATTTATGGGCGAAAAAGATTATCAACAATACTTCTTAATAAGAAATTATCTTAAAAATAAACATAAAACTTCTATTATTCCATGCAAAACAATTAGAGATAAAAGCAAAATAGCTTTGTCTTCGAGAAATAATCATTTAGATTTAAATGGAATTAAAAAAGCAAGTTTTCTAAGTAAAAGTTTACTTAAATTAAAAAGAAATCTAGTAAATAGTAAAAAAATAAAAGAAAATTTAAAAATTCAAATCAAATATTTAGAGAAATTATTAAAAATTAAAATTGAATACTTAGAATTAAGATCAATAAAAAATCTTAAAATATCTAATACTGTCAAAGGCTCACGTTTATTTGTAGCTTATTATATTGATAAAGTAAGATTAATTGACAACTTTTAGAGAAAATAAGCCCCAACACCCAAAAATGAGACAAAACCTATTACATCAGTAATTGTTGTCACAAAAACACTTGAAGCGATTGCTGGATCAATGTTCATCTTTTTCAAGGTAAAGGGAACCAATATCCCAAATAATCCTGCTATGATCATTGTTAACACCATTGATATTGCTATGATCAGTGAAAGGATACTATCTTGAAACCATAACTGAACAATAAAAGCACTTATTGCTGCAAAGATTATTCCATTTAAAATACCAATAGAAAATTCTTTATAAACATTTGATGAAAAATTATTTTGAGTTAAATCATTAGTTGCTATTGTTCTAACTGTTACAGCTAAAGTTTGCATTCCAGCATTTCCACCCATTGAAGCTACAATAGGCATTAAAAATGCTAACACCACCATTTGTTCAATTGTTGCTCCAAATAAACTGATACACCATGTAGCTAAAAAAGCAGTAAATAAATTTAGTAATAGCCAATTGAATCTTCTTTTTGTTTTTTTTACAACTCCGTCGGTAATTTCCTCGTCTCCTACTCCTGCTAATCTTAAAGCATCTTCCTCAGCCTCTTCTTTCAAAACTGTCAAAACGTCATCGTTCATAATCATACCAACTAATTTGTTGTTTTTGTCTACAACAGCGGCAGAATTTAAATTATAATTTTCAAATAAGTTGGCAACTTCCTCTTTATCCATTTCAACAGGAATTAACAATTGAGACTCTGACATAATTGTTGCCATTTTACTTTCACGTGGTGTTGTTAGAACTCTAGATGAAGGAACAGTTCCTATTGGTTTAAAATCTTCATTAACAATAAAAATTTCTAAAAATTCCTCTGGTAAGTCTTTGTTTTCTCTTAAATAGTCAATTGTTTGTCCTACAGACCAATTACTTGGAATTGCAGTAAACTCACGCTGCATAAGTCTTGCAGCAGTATCTTCTGGATAACTTAAACTTTCTAACAAAGCAAATCTATCTTTAGGCGGTAAAGAACTTAGAATTGCATTTTTATCCTCTTCTGGGACATTTTCTAATATTGATATAGCATCGTCTGATTCTAAACCCTTCAAAATGCTTACAATTGAGTCTGATGAAAGATAGGTAATAATTTCAGATTGAATAGATTCATTTAATTCAACAAAAACTTCTGGATCAATATTGAAATTGTTTAATTTAATTAAACTTTCTCTATCCCCTTCACTAAGATGCTCAATAATATCAGCAGCATCGGCAGGGTGCATTTCATTAAATGAATTAGTAATAAATTGAGCGTCATTGTTAGCTATTTTACTAGTAACAACTCTTATATATTCTTTATTAAACTCAAAATTTACTTTTTTATCTTTAGTTTTTTTAGTTAAAGACATAAATCTACCTATAATTTAGATTTGCACTATTAATACATAATAAAGATAATACAAATTATAAATGAACATAGAGATCAAAAAGTCAATAAAACCAGTAAATTATTTTGATGCTATTGATGTTTTAGAGACAAGATTAAAGACTCTATATGAAAACAATGAACAAGAATTAATTTGGACGTTGGAGCATAATGAAGTTTTTACAGGAGGAACTTCATATAAAGAAAATGAGATTATTGATAAATCGATCAAAATATTAGAAACAAATAGAGGTGGGAAAATTACCTACCATGGGCCAGGTCAATTAATTTGTTATTTCGTTTTAGATTTAAGAAAAAAAAAAGATATTAGAAAATTCATATCTTTAATAGAAAATACAATAATTCAAACTTTAAGATTTTATAAAATAAAAACTTTTCCTGACAAAGATAATATAGGTATATGGTACAACGATAACAAAGATATTAAAAAAATTGCTGCAATAGGTATAAGAGTTAGCAAATGGATTGCATATCATGGTTTTTCAATAAATATAAATAATAACTTAGAAAATTATAAAAAAATTATACCATGTGGTATTTCGGACAAAGGTGTAACAAATTTAAAAAATATAATAGATCAGGATTATTCAAATTTAAGTGATGTATTAATTAAAAATTTTACTTCAAATTTGAAAATCTAAGTCTTTTAGATTTTAAAAGTTTTTTAAAATAATCAGGCAGTAATGCTGAATAAGTGTGTTTCACATCGTTTATTTTAAATTTTATTTGATATGAATGTAACATTAAATTTTTATTAACTCCTTTATTAGAGTTTGATAATTTATATTTTGTATCACCAAATATAGGATTTCCTGTCGCATATAATTGTTTCCTTAATTGATGTTTTCTTCCTGTTATAGGTTTCAGTTCAAGCAAACTTGCCTGTGAATTTTTATCGATAACTTTAAAAATTGTTTTTGCTTTTTCTTTTATTTTTTTATGACCATCGTATCTAATTAAATCCTCATCCCAAATACCAGATTTTTTATTAATTTCACCTTGGCATATAGCTAAATAAGTTTTGTGTACTTTTCTCAGTCTAAATAAAGAAGTAAGTAATTGTGCACTCTCTCTGTTTTTAGCCATAATAAAAACTCCTGAGGTATCTTTGTCTAATCTATGAACAGAATAAGGCTTTGTTCCCTGAAAAATTTCACTTCTAGTAAAAATATCTACTAAATTTTTCTTTGATTTAGTTCCACCTTGGACTGATATACCTGAGGCTTTATTTAAAACTATAAAATTATCATTATTGTCAATAATTTGATCTTCATTTGATTTGATAATTTCTTTTGAGGGTAAAAATTTAATTTTCTTTTGCTGGACTGTCTCTTTAAAATTTATATTAAATAAATTTATTACATCCTTTGTTTTTACTTTAAAAGAACTTTTAACTTTCTTTTTATTGAGCTTTATTTTTCCTACTCTTAAATATTTTTCAACAAGACTTTGTGGAATTTTTCCAACTTTTAATCTTAACCATCTGTCTAAACGCATATCATTACACGTTGAATCAACGATGTAAGATTTTTTCATGATTTAAGATTTAAGTTGTTGCTTGTTTTTTTTCTTCTATTTTAGGAGCTTCTTTAGTTGTATCTTTTTTAGGTTTATCAACTCTCTTAGCTTCTACATCTCTATCAACAAATTCAATTATTGCCATCGGAGCATTATCTCCATATCTAAATCCAGCTTTAATAATTCTTGTGTAGCCGCCTTTTCTATTCAGATATCTTTTAGAAAGAGTTTTTTTAACTTTATTAGCTGATTTAATATCTTGTAGTTTAGAAACCAACATCTTGGTTGTCTGTAAAGTTTCTTTTTTACCTAATGTTATTATTTTATCCGCTTGAGGTTTTAGAAATTTAGCTTTTGGCAAAGTAGTTTTGATCTGCTCATACTTAATTAAGGAATTAAGCATATTTTTAAGTAGAGCTTTTCGGTGCTCTGAAGTTCTGTTTAACTTCTTATTTGCCAAACCGTGTCTCATTAAATTGCTTCCTCCAATTTCTTAGACATTTCTGCAATATTATCAGGTGGCCAGTTTGGTATTTCCATTCCTAAATATAAAGACATTCCTGTTAAAACTTCTTTAATTTCATTTAGTGATTTTCTTCCAAAATTAGGTGTTCTCAACATTTCACCTTCAGATTTTTGAACAAGGTCACCAATATAAATAATATTATCATTTTTTAAGCAGTTCATTGATCTAACAGAAAGTTCTAACTCATCCACTTTTCTCAATAAGTTTTTGTTAAATTCAGGTTCCGTAGAAACTTCTTTTACAGGAGCTTCAACAGGCTCATCAAAGTTTATAAACATTTTCAGCTGATCTTGAAAAATTCTAGCTGAATAGGCTACTGCATCTTCTGCAGAAATTGATCCATTGGTTTCAACTTCCATAATTAATTTATCATAATCTAATGCTTTACCTTCTCTAGCAGTACTGACTGAATATGAAACTTTTTTCACCGGGCTATAGAGTGAATCGATAGCTATAAGACCTAATGGCGGTTCCTCAGGTTTATTTAGCTCTGCAGGAACATATCCTTTTCCTGTATTCACATTCATCTCCATATGAAAAGTGGTGTTTTCATCCAAATTACAAATAACTAAATCAGGATTTAAAATTTCAACATCTGCAACTGGAGCTATATCTGAAGCTTTAATTTCTCCAGGTCCCTTTGCGTCTAAAATTAATTTTTTTGTTCCCTCTGAATTACTTTTTAATGCTAAAGATTTTACGTTTAATACGATATCAGTAACATCTTCTCTGACACCTTTTATTGAAGTGAATTCATGTAAAACTCCATCAATTTGAATCGATGTTACAGCAGCTCCTCTTATTGATGATAATAAAATTCTTCTTAAAGAATTTCCTAAAGTTAATCCATATCCTTTTTCTAAAGGCTCTGCTACAATTTTTGCATGTGTTAGGTCTTCACTTATTTGAACATCTAATTTTGATGGCTTAATTAATGACTTCCAATTTTTTACATTAACATTTTCTACTTCCATTAAACTCTCCTTTTTTTTGGTGGTCTAGTTCCATTGTGAGGCATAGGGGTTGTATCTTTAATTGATAAAATCTTGAATCCTCTAGCTTGTAATGCTCTTAATGCTGTTTCTCTTCCTGATCCAGGTCCTTTAACTTCAACAGATAAAGTTTTCATTCCATATTCGAGTGCTTTAGACGCAGCAGAGTCTGCAGCAACCTGAGCAGCATAAGGAGTGGATTTTCTTGATCCCTTAAATCCTTTTTGTCCAGCAGATGCCCATGAAATTACATTTCCATTTGTATCAGCAATAGAGATGATGGTATTATTAAATGTTGATTGCACATAAGCAATTCCATTTAAAATATTTTTCTTAACTTTCTTTTTTTTTGAATAAGAACTCTTTAAACTTTTCTTAGATGATTTTTCTATATTCTGATCTTTATTCTCGACTTTATCAGTTTTAGCCATAACTATTTTTTAGTTGGTGTTAATTTTTTTCCAGCAATAGCAATTGCTTTTCCTTTTCTTGTCCTTGCATTACATCTTGTTCTTTGACCTCTAACAGGTAATTTCTTTCTATGTCTTGTCCCCCTGTAACAAGCCAAATCTATTAATCTTTTAATACTTAACGAATAATCTCTTCTTAAATCACCTTCCACTTTAAAGTTTTGATCAATGTATTCTCTAATTTTTAAAATCTCTTCATCAGTTAATTCATTTACTCTTTTAGCTCTTGGGATTTCCAAAGATGAACAAATTTGCTGAGAAAATTTATCACCAATTCCATAAATATAAGTTAAACCAATATGAACAAGCTTATTCTGTGGAATGTTTATACCTGCGATACGAGCCATAATTTTTGTGATAAATTGTGCCTTTTATATAAGAAGATTAATCAAAGTCAATGTCTTATACATTGATAAAAGCGTCTATTTTCCTTGTTATTTCCTCTATTTCTAATCCTCCATCAATCTCTTTAAAATTTGGATTCTTTGAGTAGAAATTTAGAACTGGTTGGGTGGTTTTCATGTATTTCTCATACCTTCTTACTATAGTATCAGCGTCATCATCAGACCTATTTTCTAAAATTTTTCTCTTCTTAAGCCTTTTAAGAATTGTTTCTTTGTTTACATTTAAAAATAAAATTAAATCTATACTCTGATTTGAATGTTTTAGTAACATTTCTAAATTTTGAGCCTGACTTAATGATCGAGGATAACCATCAAAGATTAGTTTATTTTTTTTTTGAGGATCAGATATTAATTTTTCAATAAGTTTATTAACAATATTATCACTTATAAATTTTCCTTTCTTCATATCATTGGTTATAGATTTGCCAATATCTGAATTTTTTTTGATTTCTTCTCTTAAAAGATCACCTGTTGAAATTTGAAAAGCTTTTAATTTGTCTACTAAATATTTAGACTGAGTACCTTTACCAGCACCAGGCGGTCCAAATAAAATTATATTCACTTACTTACCAAATTTAGTTTTTTTAATCAGTTGTTCGTATTGAGAACTCATTAATCTTGTTTGTATCTGTGTTACAGTGTCAATAGCTACTACAACAACAATTAATATAGATGCACCACCTAAATAAAAAGGTATTGGATAATTTGCAATTAAAAATTCTGGCATTAAACAAACTAAAGTTAAATATAAAGCACCAATAGTTGTTAATTTTGTAGATATATTTTGTATATACAATGCTGTACTTTCACCAGGTCTAATTCCAGGTACAAAACCTCCATACTTTCTAAGGTTCTCTGCTGTTTCTGTTGGATTAAAAGTTATAGAAGTATAAAAAAATGTAAAAAATATAATTCCAGATGCATAAAACAACATGTAAAGAGGTTGTCCTTGAGTAAAATAAGAGCTTAAATTTAAAAAAGTTTCATTATTTGAAAAAGAAAAGTTTGAAAATGTGACTGGTAACAACAAAAGTGCAGATGCAAAAATAGCTGGTATTACTCCAGCCTGATTAATCTTTAAAGGTAAATGAGATGATTCTCCACCGTACATCTTATTTCCCATTTGTCTTTTAGGATAATTAATAATAATTTTTCTTAATGCTCTTTCCATAAATACAACAAATAAAATTACCAATATTAACAAAACAAATAGTGCCAAAATCATAAAAGTAGAAACAGCACCTGTTCTACCTAATTCAAAAGTTGTAACTAAAGCTCGTGGGATTTCAGCAACAATACCAGCAAAAATTATCAACGATATACCATTACCAATACCTCTTTGAGTAATTTGTTCTCCTAACCACATTAAAAAAATTGTTCCTGCAACAATAGTTGTAACTGTAGTTATTTTAAAAAATGCTCCTGGATTGATTACTAAGTCAGCTGATGACTCTAAACCAACAGATAAACCATATCCTTGAACTGTTGCAAGTAATACTGTCCCATATCTAGTGATTTGTGTAATTTTAGATCTTCCAGTCTCACCTTGAGCTTTTAGATTTTTAAAATAGTCAGAAACCCCAGTCAAAAGTTGAACTATAATTGCAGAAGAAATATATGGCATTATTCCTAATGCAAATATTGCCATTCTACTAACTGCACCTCCTGCAAAAACATTAAACATGCCTAACAACCCTTTTTGATTACCCTCCATCATTATTTTCAATTGTTCTGGGTCTATACCTGGCAAAGGTACAAAAGTTCCAAATCTATAAACGGCTAAAATTAAAATAGTAAATATAATTCTATTTCTTAAATCATTTGTTGATGATGATGTACTCATATAAACAAATTATTTTTTTAATTGAATAGATCCACCAATTTTTTCCAGTTTTTCTATTGCTGATTTAGAGGCTTGGTCAGCTTCAATATTAATTTTATTTTTTACTTCGCCAGAACCTAAAATTTTTAATTTTTTTGAGTTTTTATTTATTAATTTAAGTTTTTTTAATAATTCTGAGTTTAATACTTCATTTGGATTAATATTTTTTTTGTCTATGTAAGATTGAATTTTATCCAGATTTAAAATTGCAATGCTCTCTTTTGATATTGGGTTAAAACCTCTTTTTGGAAGTCTTCTGTATAATGGCATTTGACCACCTTCAAAACTTTTTATAGCTACACCAGATCTTGATTTTTGACCTTTAACACCTCTCCCTGATGTTTTTCCTTTGCCCGAACCAATTCCTCTTCCAACTCTAATTTTAGATTTATTGATTTTTTCTCTATTATTTAAAGTAATCATTATCCTCTTTTTTCAATTATTTCAGAAATTTTTTTATTTCTAATTGCTGATATTTGTTTTGGTGAACTTTGTTTCATTAATGCTTTCATTGTAGCTCTAATAACATTATGTGCATTAGAAGTTCCCATTGATTTTGCAACTATATCTTTTACTCCTAAAACTTCACATACAGCCCTAACAGGACCACCTGCAATAATACCTGTTCCTTTAGAAGCTGCTCTTAGCACTATTCTACCTGAACCATCTTTTGCCTTTACATCATGATGTATCGTTCTTCCTTCTCTTAATGGTATATGAGTAAGTTTTCTTCTTGCCATCTCATTTGCTTTTTTTATAGCATCAGGTACTTGTTTAGCTTTTGCGTGTGCTATACCAATTTTACCTGCTTGATTTCCAACAACTACAAGCGCTGAAAATCCAAATCTTCTTCCACCCTTAACAACTTTAGTAATACGATTTATGTGGACTAATTTTTCTAATATATCGTCAGTTTTTTTATCTTTTAAATTTTCCATATTTAAAATTCCATTCCGTTTTCTCTTAAAGTTTCTGCAAAAACTTTTATTCTACCATGATATTTGTAAGAACCTCTATCAAAGTAAATTTTAGTAATTTTTTTCTCTTGAGCTTTTTTTGCTAATTTTTGAGCAACCAATTTAGATAATTCTGTTTTATTAACTTTATCACCTGATTTAAGATCTTTTTCTATAGATGAAGCTGATAACAAAGTTATTTTTTTTGTATCATCTATTATTTGAGCTGAAATGTTTTTTGATGATCTAGAAATGCTTAATCTAAATCTATCTTTTGAAGCAACTTTCTTAACTTTATTGCTTACTCTAAATCTTTTTCTTATACTAGTGTTTAATTTCATTACTTTTTCTTACCCTCTTTTTTAAGAACATACTGTCCTTTTTCTCGAACACCTTTTCCTTTATACGGTTCGATTTTTCTTAATGTTTTGATTTTAGAAGCAACTTCACCCACCAGCTGCTTATCAGACCCTGTGATTTTTAATGTTGTTTGTTTTTCAACAGCAATTTTAATGCCTTCTGGTATATCAAAATTGATGTCGTGGCTATAACCCAACTGCAAATTTAACTGATTTCCTTTTAATGCTGCTCTATAACCAACACCAACTAATTCTAAAGTTTTTTCGTAACCTTTACTTGATCCTATTACAGCATTATTGATTAAACTTCTATTCATGCCCCAAAGTCTTTTTGAATTTTGATCTACTTTTTTTGGTTTAATAGAAATTTCTTTTCCTTCAATTATGTCTAAATTAAACATATCTAGATCAACATTGATTGATTTTTTCCCCAAAGGTCCTTCAATATTTATAACATTTTCAGCTAAAGCAACTTTAACTTTTTCAGGGATCGATATGTTTATTTTACCTATTTTAGACATTAAAATACCTTGCAAATTATTTCGCCACCAACTTTTTGTTTTCTAGCATCTATATCAGTCATCACTCCTTTTGGAGTTGAAACAATGGCAATTCCTAAACCATTATTTATTTTAGGTAAGCTATCAGCAGATGAAAAAATTCTTCTTCCGGGTTTTGATACTCTTTCAAAAGCACTGATTACTGGATTACCTGAATGATACTTAAGTTCTAATGATAGAATTGGTTTTTTTTCTTCAGAACTTACTTTAAAATCTTTAATAAAACCTTCATTTTTAAGTATATCTGCAATTTTTGTTTTAAAATTAGATGAAGGTAATTCTACTTTTTTATGATTTCTAGCTTGAGCGTTCTTCACTCTTGCAATCATATCTCCTATTGGGTCACTTAAACTCATAATTTTCCTTTCTACCAGCTAGATTTGACTAAGCCCGGTATCTTTCCTTGTAATCCTAATTGTCTTAATGCAATTCTTGAAATCTTTAATTTTCTGTAGACACCATGAGGTCTTCCAGTGATCTCACATCTATTCATAACTCTTACTTTTGCTGAGTTTCTTGGCAGTTTAGATAATTTTTGTTGTGCTTTAAATCTTTCCTCTAATGAAATCTTTTTATCCATTACAATCTTCTTTAATGCTTGTCTTTTCTTATAAAGCTTATCTGAAAGCTTAATTCTTTTTTTATTTTTATTAACAGCGCTTAACTTTGCCATATTTAATTATCTCCTTTTTTAATAAATGGAAAATTCATTTTTTCTAACAACGCAAAACTATGCTCTTTATTAATAGCTTTAATAACTATTGTTATATCTAGACCTCTTACTTTGTCTGCTCTATCAAAGCTTACTTCTGGAAAAATTATATGCTCTTTAATTCCAAATGTATAATTACCAAATTTATCAAACCCTTTTGATGACAAACCTCTAAAGTCTTTAATCCTTGGTAATGCAATGTTCACTAATCTATCTAAGAATTCGTACATTCTATTTTTTCTTAATGTTACCTTTAAACCAGCATTTGAACCTTTTCTTGTTTTAAAGTTTGCAACAGATTTTTTAAATTTTGAAGTTATTGGTTTTTGTCCAGTAATTTTAGCCATATCTTCTTCGCATGATTTTAAAATCTTAGAATCTGCAGCGTCCAAACCAAGACCCATATTTAAAACAACTTTTTCAATTTTTGGAGCCATATAAATATTTTTAAAACCAAATTGGTCCTTTAATGCAGGCTGAATTTCTTTATTAAATATTTCTTTTAATCTTGGTGTCATTATTTTTTAGCCTCTTTCTTATTAGCTACTTTTTCATCAATTAGTTTCAAGTTAGAAATATGAATGAAACTTTCTTTAGGAAAAATTCCACCTTTTTTCTCTTTTGTTGTTTTAACGTGCTTTTTTACCATGTTTATTTCTTTTACCTTCGCTCTGTTATTAACTCTGTCAATTTCAATAACTTCACCCTCTTTTTTTTTATCTTTTCCAGTTAAAACTCTTACTTTTAATCCTTTTTTAATCATTATAAAACCTCCGGTGCCAAAGAAATAATTTTCATTTGACCTCTACTTCTTAATTCTCTTGTAACTGGACCAAAAATTCTTGTTCCTACTGGCTCTCCTTTATCATCAACTAAAACAGCTGCGTTGTTATCAAATCTTACTTTTGAACCATCATTTCTGTGGATTCCTTTTTTAACTCTAACAACTACAGCCTTATGAACAGATCCTTTTTTAACTTTTCCTTTAGGCAGCGCTTCTTTAACTGCAATTACAATTGTATCACCAATACTAGCGTATCTTCTTTTTGATCCACCTAGAACTTTAATACACTCAATTCTTTTTGCTCCAGTATTGTCAGCAACTTGTAATTCTGTTTGAACACCAATCATTACTTATTACTCTCCATAACTTGAAATTTTTTATTTTTTGAAAATGGTTTGCTCTCAATAATTGAGACCTTATCACCAGTTTTATACTTATTGTTTTCATCATGAGCATTGTAATTTTTTCTTACTCTGATTACTTTTTTTAAGACTGGGTGAGAATATTTACGTTCTACCATTACAGTAACTGTTTTGTTTGGTTTATCGCTTATAACTACGCCTGTAAGTATTTTTTTAGGCATTTGCTTTTCCTTTTAAAATGGTTTTTAATCTTGCAATTGTTTTTCTTGTTTCCCCGATTTTAGATGGGTTTGTTACTTGTGAATTCATTTTTTGAAATCTGAAATTAAAAAGATCTTTTTTAAGCTTATCAATATTCTTCACAATTTCATCTTTTGATAATTTTTTAATTTCTTGTTTTTTCATTAAGCAAATCTCTTAATTGTTTTGGTTTTAATTGGTAATTTTGCCGATGCTTTATATAAAGCTTCTTTTGCAATTTGTTCTGAAACTCCATCAACTTCAAACAATATTCTTCCCGGTTTAACTCTGCACGCAAAGAATTCTGGTGAACCTTTTCCTTTACCCATTCTAACCTCAATTGGTTTTTTGGAAACTGGTATATTTGGAAATATTCTTGTCCAAACTCGTCCTTGTCTTTTCATGTGTCTTGTCAAAGCAACTCTCGCTGCTTCTATTTGTTTTCCAGTAACTCTTTCTGGCTGCAAGGCTTTTAGAGCGTAAGCACCGTAGTTAATAGTACTTGCTCTCGTAGCATTACCATGAATTCTGCCTTTATGAGCTTTTCTCCACTTTGTTCTTACCGGTTGAAGCATTATTGTTTATCTTCCTTTGGTGTTACTTTGTTAGTTTCTTGGCTGAATTCTCTAGCGAAAACTTCACCTTTATAAATCCAAACCTTAATTCCTATAATTCCATAAGTTGTTAGCGCCTCTGCTTCTGCATAATCTATATCAGCTCTTAGAGTATGTGATGGAATACTTCCATCTCTCAACCATTCTGTTCTTGCTATTTCATTTCCACCGAGTCTTCCACTTACTGATACTTTAATTCCCTTAGCTCCAAGTCTAATACATGATTGCATAGCTCTCTTCATAGCTCGTCTATAAGAAATTCTTTTTACAAGTTGCTGAGCAATATTTTCAGCTACTAAATATGCATTTGTCTCAGGTTTTTTAACTTCTTTGATGTTTAGATTAACTTCATTGGATGTAAACTTTGAAAGATTGTTTTTAATTTTATCTATATCACTTCCTTTTTTACCAATAACAAATCCAGGTCTAGAAGTATAAATTGTAACATAACATTTGTTAGATGTTCTTTCGATCATTACTTTGGATACACCAGAATTAATTACGTTTTTTTTGATATATTCTCTAATTTTAAAATCTTCGATTAGATAATTTCCAAAATCTTTTTTCTTAGCATACCATACAGAGTCCCATCCTCTGTTGACACCTAATCTAAAACCTACAGGATTAACTTTTTGTCCCATGCTTCTCCATTTGTTTTGCTTCTGATAAAATTATTGTAACAGTTGACCAAGGCTTTAATATTGGTGCCGCTCTTCCTTTGGCTCTCGGTCTAAATCTTTTCATAACTATTTTTTTTCCACAATATGCTTCTTTAACTACTAGTTTATCAATGTCGTATTGAAAGTTATTTTCAGCATTAGCTACCGCCGAACTAATAGTTTTTCTTACATCTTTGGTCACCCTCTTTTCTGAAAACTGTAAATCTCTGATCGCAACATCAACTTTTTTTCCAACAATACTTCTTAGTATTGGACTCAGCTTTCTGACACTCGTTCTAATTCCGTTGTTTACAGACTTAACAATTTTCTCTTTAGATTTATTAATTTTCTTTTTCTTACCCATAATTATTTTTTCTCTGCTGTTGCTGGTTTAGCTTTCTTATCAGCTGGTGTATGACCAAAAAATGTTCTTGTTGGTGCAAATTCACCCAATTTGTGTCCAACCATATCTTCTGAAACTGTTATTGGTATAAATTTTTTTCCATTATAAATTTGGAAGCTTACCCCTACAAAATCAGGTAAAATTGTAGATTTTCTTGACCAAGTTTTAATGGGAATTTTCTTTGGATCGTCTTTATACTTGTCTACTTTCTTCATTAAGCTTTCCTCAACAAACGGTCCTTTCCAAACTGCTCTAGCCATTACTTAGTATCCTTCCTCTTATTTCTTCTCTTAACTATAAATTTATCTGTTCTCTTATTATCTCTAGTTTTTAAACCTTTAGCAGATTGTCCTGTAGGTGAAACTGGATGTCTTCCTCCAGCAGATTTTCCTTCACCACCTCCATGTGGGTGATCAACTGGGTTTTTAACAACACCTCTAGTATGAGGTCTTCTACCCAACCATCTTGATCTACCTGCTTTTCCAATTTTGATATTTTTTTGATCTGGATTACTTAAAATTCCAATTGTAGCTAAAGCTCTTGAATCTATTTTTCTGACTTCACCTGAGGCTAATTTTATTAAACTATAGTTTCCATCTAGACCACTAATAGTAACTGATGAACCAGCTGCTCTAGCGATTTTTCCACCACCACCTGGCTGTATCTCAACATTATGTATGTTTATACCCACTGGAATATCTTGCAATGGCATACAATTACCTACTTTAATTTCTTTTTTAGATCCACTTTCAACTTTATCTCCAACTTTAATTTTTTGTGGTGCTAAGAAGTATGCATGCGTATTATCAACAAATTTAACTAACATGATGTAACATGATCTATTTGGATCATACTCTATTCTTTCAACAGTAGCTTCCATGTCGAATTTTTTTCTATAAAAATCCACATGTCTGTACATTTTTTTATGCCCACCAGCTCTATTAATAGAGGTAATATGGCCATTATTATTTCTACCTTTCATCGCATTTTTAGGTGAAACTAAGTTCTTGAATGGTTTACCTTTCCACAAACCAGTTCTGTCAACTAAAATGGTACCTCTTGTAGATTTTGTATATGGTTTAAAAGTTTTTAATGCCATTTATTAAATTCCTGTTGTTAGATCAATACTCTGACCTTTTTTTAAAGTAATTATTGCTTTTTTATATCCAGACACTTTTACTTTTCTACCTCTGGTAACTTTTGTTCTGTTCTGTTTGTTAATAATATTTATTTTTGTCACATTAACTTTGAATATTTTTTCTATATTCTTTTTTAAGTTTTTCTTATTTGCACCATCTGGAACTTTAAATACAATTTTATTCAGTTCAGACAAGTTAGTTGATTTCTCAGTAACTACTGGTGATAGAATTTTATCGTATAAGTGAATTTTTTCCATTTTATGAATATCTCTTTTCTAGTTCTTTTACGGAGCTTTCTGTGAAAACTACTTTTTTAAATTTAATAATGTCGTAAGCACTGAAATGATTTACATCTGTAACTTTAACATTTGGAATATTTCTTACTGATTTTTCGATTTTTTCTTTTGAATTTTTATCTAGAATTATTAGCGAATTTGTAATTTCAAGTTTATTAATAATTGAGTTCATCTCTTTAGTTTTTTTAATTTCTGAACTAAAGTCATTTAAAATTAATAAGTTTTTATTATTATTTTTTTCTGTAATTAGTGAAGCTACACTTTGTTTTTTCTCAGTTTTGTTTAGTTTTCTTTTTTTATAAGCTAATTCTCCTTTTGGTCCATGAGCTATACCACCACCTACGAAAATAGGAGCTTTTCTACTGGCATGCCTTG
Source organism: uncultured Pelagibacteraceae bacterium (assembly GCA_902522385.1). Classification (GTDB taxonomy): domain Bacteria; phylum Pseudomonadota; class Alphaproteobacteria; order Pelagibacterales; family Pelagibacteraceae; genus Pelagibacter. The sequence goes on along the minus strand of CABYVK010000008.1, from coordinate 17,370 downwards.
CACCACCTGTTCCCTTTTGAGCATATATTTTTGATGTTGGGCCTCTTACTTCATTTTGTTGTTTAGTTTTTGCGTGTCTTCCTTTGTAATTAGCATTTGTTTTATAAAGAACAGCGCTAACTAATTTATGGTTAATTTTTGCAGAAAAAATCTTATCCAAAACTTCAATACTATCTTTCTTACCGTCTATGCTAATTTTATCTAATTTCATTATTTTTTCTTCTTTTCAGGTGTTTTTTTTGCTTCTTCTGCAGCTGCATGTTTCTCACCAATAGTCATTTTACTGATGTTTTTGACAGATTTTTTGACAATAACCTCTGCATTTTTAGAACCAGGAATTGACCCTTTTAAATAAAGAAGCTCATTTTCTAAATCTGTTTTTATAATTTCAATATTTAGCATAGTTCTCAATTTATCTCCCATATGACCAGCCATCTTTTTTCCTTTGAAAACTTTTCCTGGATCCTGACTATGTCCTGTTGAACCATGTGCTCTGTGAGATATAGAAACACCATGACTGGCTCTTAAACCACCAAAATTATGTCTCTTCATTGCACCAGCAAAACCTTTACCAATTGTTTTTGATCTTGTGTCTACAAATTTAATGTCTTTGAATATTTCTAAACCAAACTCATTACCTTCTTTGTAAATAGATGTGTCGTTTACTCTAAATTCTTTTAATTTTTTCTTAGCTTCAGTATTTTTTTTAGCAAAAACACCTTTCATAGCTTTTGTTAATTTTGAATTTTTAATTTTCCCATATCCAAGCTGAACAGCTTTGTATCCTCTTTTTTCTTCTTCAATAACCTGAATAACTCTAGCTTTTTCGACCTTAAGTACAGTCACAGGAACTAATTGACCAGATTTATAGAACTCTCTCGTCATGCCTATTTTCTTTCCTATTAAAGCTATCTCACTCATAATTAAATTTTTATCTCCACATCTACTCCAGAAGCTAAATCAAGTTTCATTAATGCCTCTACAGTTTGTGGTGTTGGTTCAATAATATCTATTAATCTTTTATGAGTTCTTGACTCAAATTGCTCTCTACTTTTCTTGTCTATATGAGGTGATCTTAAAACTGTATATCTTTCAATTCTAGTGGGTAATGGTATTGGTCCCTTAATTGTTGCTCCAGTTCTTTTTACTGTATTTACAATCTCTTCTGTAGAAGCATCTAGAACTTTGTTATCATATGCTCTTAATTTAATTCTAATATTCTGTTTTTCCATGATTAACCTGCAATCTTTTTAGTAACTTCGTCTTGAACATTTTGTGGTACTTTTGAATAATGATCAAAAAACATTGAATATTGTGCTCTACCTTGAGACATTGATCTTAAATTGTTTATATAACCAAACATGTTAGCCAAAGGAACCATTGCTGTTATTACGGTTGCGTTACCTCTTTGCTCTTGAGTATTAATTTGACCCCTTCTACTATTTAAATCACCTATAACATCACCCATGTAGTCTTCAGGAGTTACTACTTCAACTCTCATTACTGGCTCTAATAATTTTAGCCCACCTTTTGTACATGCTTCTTTAAAGCAAGCTCTACTTGCTAATTCAAATGCTAGTACACTTGAGTCTACATCGTGATGCAATCCATCTAAGATGGTTACTTTGTAATCAATCATTGGAAATCCAGCTAAAATTCCAGTATCTGAAACAGTTTCTATTCCTTTTTCAACACCAGGAATAAATTCTTTTGGAATTGCACCACCTTTAATTTTACTCTCAACATCTCTACCTTTACCAGGTTCTTGAGGCTCTACTAAAAGTTTAACTTTTGCAAATTGACCAGCACCACCACTTTGTTTTTTGTGAGTGTATTCAACCTCTGAAGCAGCTTCTATAGTTTCTCTATAAGCAACTTGTGGCGCTCCAACATTGGCTTCTACCTTAAATTCTCTTTTCATTCTATCAACAATAATATCCAAGTGTAGTTCACCCATTCCCTTAATAATTGTTTGTCCTGACTCTTCGTCTGAAGTAACTCTAAAAGAAGGATCTTCCTTAGCTAATCTGCCTAATGCTTCACCCATTTTTTCTTGGTCCGCTTTTGTTTTTGGTTCTACTGCAATTTCAATTACTGGATCAGGGAACTCCATTGGTTCAAGAAGGACAGAATTTTCTTTGTCACATAAAGTATGTCCTGTAATAGTATTTTTTAATCCTGCTAAAGCAACTATATCACCTGCATTAGCTTCTTTAATATCTTCTCGAGAGTTTGCATGCATTAAAAGCATTCTTCCAACTCTTTCTTCTTTTTCTTTAGAAGAATTAAAGACTGCTGTACCAGTTTTGATTGTACCAGAATAGATTCTAATAAAAGTTAGTGAGCCAACAAATGGGTCGTTAGCCACTTTGAAAGCTAAAGCAGAAAATGGAAAACTATCTTCAAATTTCATTTCCATTTCGTCTTCACTACCTAATTTAGTTCCCTTGATAGATCCTATATCTACAGGACTTGGTAAGTAGTTCACAACTGCATCTAGTAAAGGCTGAACACCTTTATTTTTGAATGCTGAACCTGTCAAAACAGGAACAAAACTAAAATTTAGAGTTCCTTTTCTTATGCATGTGACTAAATCTTCTTCTTTAATTTCATCGCCATTTAAATAGGCTTCCATTAGCTTTTCATCTTGTTCAACAGCTGTTTCAACTAATTCTGTTCTATATTTTTCTGAAATTTCTTTTAAATCTTCTGGAATTTCTTTGTATTCCCATTCAGCTCCTAGTGCCTCATTTTTCCAAACTTGAGCTTTCATTTTAACAAGATCAACTACACCAGATAAAGAGGCTTCAGCTCCTATAGGGACTTGTACAACTAAAGGTTTAGCACCTAATCTATCTCTAATCATGTCTACACATCTAAAGAAATCAGCACCTGTTCTGTCTAATTTGTTTACAAAACAAATTCTTGGTACTTTATACTTATCGGCTTGTCTCCATACAGTTTCGGATTGTGGCTCTACACCTGCAACACCGTCAAAAACAGCAACAGCACCATCTAAAACTTTTAAAGACCTTTCTACTTCAATGGTAAAATCAACGTGACCAGGTGTGTCTATAATATTAATTCTATGATCATTCCAAAAACAAGTAGTGGCCGCAGATGTAATTGTAATTCCTCTTTCTTGTTCTTGCTCCATCCAATCCATTGTTGCAGCACCATCGTGTACTTCACCAATTTTGTGACTCTTTCCTGTATAGTATAGAACTCGTTCAGTAGTAGTTGTTTTACCGGCATCTATATGGGCCATGATCCCAATATTTCTGTATTTGTCTAATGTGTGAGTTCTAGCCATAATTTATTACCACCTAAAATGAGCAAATGCCTTATTTGACTCTGCCATTTTATGCACATCCTCTCTTTTTTTAACTGCAGCTCCTTTTTTTTCATAAGCATCATAGAGCTCGTTAAAAATTTTATCTGCCATGTGTTTATCTTTTCTTTTCCTTGCTGATTCAACTAACCATCTGATTGCTAATGCTTGTGCCCTTTTATTTTTTACCTCAACAGGAACTTGATAAGTTGCACCACCAACTCTTCTAGATCTAACTTCTACAGTTGGTTTAATGTTGTTAATTGCTTCATTAAAAATATTTATTGGTTCATCTTTCGTCTTTGTTTTAATTTTATCAATTGCATCATAAACAATTTTAGCAGCAATGCCTCTTTTACCGTCATACATGATGTTGTTGATTAATTTTGGAATAATAGTTGATTTAAATTTTGGATCAGGAACTACATTTTTTTTTGGTTGAGTTTTTTTTCTAGACATTATTTACCTTTTTTTGTTCCGTATAAAGATCTTCTTTTTTTTCTGTTTGCAACACCTTGAGTATCAAGGTTACCTCTTAGAATATGATAACGAACACCTGGTAAATCTTTTACCCTACCGCCTCTAATCAGAACTACCGAGTGTTCTTGAAGGTTGTGACCTTCTCCAGGAATATAAGCTGTAACTTCAAATCCATTTGACAATCTTACTCTAGCAACTTTTCTTAATGCAGAATTTGGTTTCTTAGGAGTTGTTGTATAAACTTTTACACAAACACCTCTCTTTAAAGGTTGTTTTTGTAGAGCAGGAACTTTGTTCCTTGCTGTTGGTTTAACCCTTTTTTTTCTTAACAACTGATTAATAGTTGGCATAATTTTTTAAAATTAATTAATTTATTTTTGAGATGAAAATAACTGACAGGTTATTTTGTGGCAGCGTTTAGTACCGTTAGAAGTACTACATTCCAACCAAAAACATCGCCAAAATACTTAATAATTGCCCTTTGTCAAACTAAAACTGCAATTTTCAGGCGATTTTTTACTGATTTGTCTGTGTTTCTTCAGCTTCAGCTGCTTCTATCTTATCTTGCTCAGCTAAGAAATTATTATCGTCTTCTAGAGCCTTATTGTTCCATCTGTTTTTAATATTACCAGTACCTGCTGGAACTAATCTTCCAACAATTACGTTCTCTTTTAGACCATTTAATGGATCAACTTTTCCTTTAATTGCGGCATCAGTTAGTACTCTTGTTGTTTCTTGGAAAGAAGCTGCAGAAATAAAGGACTCAGTTTGAAGTGAGGCTTTAGTAATACCCATTAAAACTCTTTCACCAACTGCTGGTGTTTTACCTTCTGCAATTAGTTTTTCATTTGTATTATCAAACTTTATTCTATCAATCACTTCACCGGGTAAGTAACTTGAGTCACCAGATACTTTAACTTCAACTTTTTTAAGCATTTGTCTTAAAATAGTTTCAATATGCTTATCATTTATAATTACACCTTGAAGTCTATAAACTTCCTGAACTTGATTAACAAAATATTCAGTTAATTCTTTGATTCCTAAAATTCTTAAAATATCATGCGGTAAAGGTTGACCATCTAAAAGATATTCTCCTTTTTGAATCTTTTCACCAGGGTTAAAATTAATATGTTTTCCTTTTGGAATTAAATAATTTGAAGGTTCAGTTCCATCTTCAGGAACAATAGACACTCTTTGTTTTCCTCTTACTTCTTTTCCAAAAACAACACTGCCGTCATTTTCTGCAATGATTGCGCTATCCTTAGCTTTTCTTGCTTCAAACAATTCAGCAACTCTTGGAAGACCACCTGTAATATCTTTTGTTTTTGTGGTTTCCTTAGGTAATCTTGCTATTACGTCACCTGCATAAACTTTTTGACCATCTTTGACCGATAAAATAGAGTCTGGTACTAAATAATATCTAGCTTCATTGTCATCAGCTTTTTTAATTACATTACCTTTTTCATCTCTCAGAGTAATTCTAGGCTTTAAATCAGTGCTTTTTGATTGACCTCTCCAATCAATTACTGATTTAGACGAAATTCCAGTTGCGTCATCAGTAGTTTCTTGGATTGAAACACCATCAATTAAATCAACATAACTGGCTATACCACTTTTTTCTGCAATAACTGGTGTTGTGTATGGATCCCATTCACAAATTTTGGTATTAGCTTTTACTTTATCACCGTTATTAAAAAATAATTTTGAACCATATGCAACTTTATAAACTGCTATCTGAACTCCCTTATCATCCTCAATAGAAAGTTGAGTATTTCTTCCCATAACAATCAAATTCTTTTTAGAATCTTCTAAAATATTTGAATTTATTATTTTTAAAGTTCCATCACTTTTTGTAACTATTTGAGAATCTTGTTTAACAGAAGCTGTTCCTCCAACGTGGAAAGTTCTCATTGTTAATTGTGTTCCCGGTTCTCCAATAGATTGAGCTGATATCATTCCTATTGCCTCTCCAACGTGAACCATTTTACCTCTAGATAAATCTCTTCCATAACAAGTAGCGCAGACACCTTCTTTTGAACCACATGTCATTACTGAATAAACTTTAATAGATTTTACACCTGCTGCATCAATTTTATCACAGCCTGCTTCATCTATCATTTCAGATTTTTTAATAATTACTTCACCCGATAGAGGATTTTTAACCTCAGCTGCTGTAACTCTTCCTAAAGCTCTTTCAGATAAACTTACAACCACATTACCCCCCCTCTAATATTTCTGAAAGCTCAATAAATCCTGGATCATCACACTTAACTTTTGTTATTGTTAAGTCTTGTGCTACATCACATAGTCTTCGAGTCAAATATCCAGAACTAGCTGTTTTAAGTGCAGTATCTGCAAGTCCTTTTCTTGCTCCGTGAGTTGAATTAAAATATTCTAAAGCAGTTAATCCCTCCTTGAAGTTTGAAATAATTGGACTTTCAATAATTTCTCCCGAAGGTTTTGCAATCAAACCTCTCATACCAGCTAATTGTTTCATTTGAGCAGCAGATCCTCTAGCTCCACTGTCGGCCATCATGAATACAGAATTTATTTTTAATCCTTCATCAGTTTTTTCTGTAGCTGAAATTCCCTTCATCATTTCGCCAGCAACTTTATCAGTACACTTAGACCAAGCATCAACAACTTTGTTATATTTTTCACCTCTTGTAATTAAACCCTCAGCATATTGAGTTTCATAATCTGCAATTAATTTCTTAGTATCATCTATTAATTGAGTTTTGTTTGCCGGTATTACAAGATCATCTTTACCAAAAGAAATTCCTGCTTTAAATGCATGCTTGAAACCTAAATCTTTAAGTTTATCACAGAAGATTACGGTTGTTTTTTGACCGCAAAATCTAAATACAACATCAATAATTTCTGAAACAACTTTTTTAGGTAATAATCTATCAACTAAAGAGAACTTAATATTACTATTCTTAGGTAATAAATTTGCTAATAAAAATCTTCCAGCTGTAGAAGTGTATTTTTCAATTTTATTATTCCCTTGCTCATCTATTGTCTCATATCTTGAAATGATAGTACTATGTACGTTTATTTGACCAGAAGATAGCGCAAATTCAATTTGATCTGAATTAGTAAAGTATCCAGCTGGTTTATCGGATATAGGTTCCTGTGACAGATAGTAAATTCCTAAAATCATATCCTGACTTGGAACGATAATTGGTTTTCCATTTGATGGAGAAAGAATGTTATTTGTTGATAACATTAAAATTCTTGCTTCTAATTGTGCTTCTAAGCTCAATGGAACATGCACTGCCATTTGGTCACCATCAAAATCAGCATTGAATGCTGCACAAGTTAATGGATGTAATTCAATTGCGTCACCTTCAATTAATTTTGGTTCAAATGCCTGAACTCCCAGTCTATGAAGTGTTGGAGCTCTATTTAAAAGAACCGGATGCTCTCTAACAATTAATTCTAAAGCATCCCAAACTGCATTCGTTTCTTTTTCAACTAATTTTTTGGCTTGTTTAATAGTTGATGCTAAGCCTAATTTATTTAATCTTGCATATAAAAATGGTTTAAATAATTCTAAAGCCATTTTTTTTGGTAAACCACATTCATGTAGTTTTAAATCAGGACCTACAACGATTACTGATCTTCCAGAATAATCAACTCGTTTACCTAATAAATTTTGTCTAAATCTTCCTTGTTTACCCTTTAACATTTCAGCAAGAGATTTAAGTGGTCTTTTACCAGTTCCTGTTATTACCCTGCCTCTTCTACCGTTATCAAATAGAGCATCTACAGATTCTTGCAGCATCCTTTTTTCATTTCTTACAATGATATCAGGAGCTTTAAGATCCATTAATCTTTTTAATCTGTTATTTCTGTTAATTACTCGTCTATATAAATCGTTAAGATCTGAAGTAGCAAATCTTCCACCATCTAGAGGAACTAACGGTCTTAATTCAGGTGGTATAACTGGAACTACCGTCATAATCATCCACTCAGGTTTTTGACCAGTTTCAATAAACGACTCGATTAATTTTAATCTTTTTATTGCTCTTTCTTCATTAACTTTTGATTTAGTTTCTTTAATAAAGCTAACAAGATTTTTTCTCTCTAATTCTAAATCTAAATTTTTAAGCATCTCTAGAACGGCTTCTGCTCCAATTCCTGCTGTAAAGCTCTCTTCACCAAACTCATCCTGGTATTTAGCTAATTCTTCCTCATTTAAGAGTTGATTTTTTTGTAAACCAGTTAAACCAGGTTCTATTACTATAAAGTTTTCAAAATAAAGAACTCTCTCTATTTCTTTTAATTTCATGTCCACTGCTAAAGCAATTCTGCTTGGAAGAGATTTTAAGAACCAAATATGAGCAACCGGTGTAGCAAGATTAATGTGGCCCATTCTTTCTCTTCTTACATTTGATTTTGTAACCTCAACACCACATTTCTCACATATAATTCCTCTAAATTTCATTCGTTTATACTTACCGCATAAACATTCATAATCTTTTATTGGTCCAAAAATCCTTGCGCAAAACAAACCATCTTTTTCGGGTCTAAACGTTCTATAATTAATTGTTTCAGGCTTTTTAATTTCACCAAATGTCCAAGATTTAATTTTCTCTGGGCTAGCAAGTGAAATTTTAATGCTATTAAAATTTTGAGCTTCTGAAATTTCGCTGCCCTTAAATAGATCTGTTAATTCTTTTTTCATTAATTAAGCTCCACATTTAATGCTAATGATTTAATCTCTTTAACTAATACGTTAAATGACTCTGGTATTCCTGACTCAAAGTTTTCCTCACCTTTAACTATAGTTTCATAAACTTTAACTCTTCCTGCAACGTCATCAGATTTAACAGTTAAAATTTCCTGTAATGTGTATGACGCACCATATGCCTCGAGTGCCCATACTTCCATTTCTCCAAATCTTTGACCACCTAATTGTGCTTTACCACCAAGTGGTTGTTGAGTAACTAAACTATATGGTCCAGTAGATCTAGCATGAATTTTATCTTCAACTAGGTGATGAAGTTTCAACATATAAATTATTCCAACTGTAACCGGTCTATCGAATTTTTCTCCTGTTCTTCCGTCCCACAAGTGAGTCTGCCCTGATCCTGGTAAATTTGCTAGTTCAAGCATTTCAGTTACATTTTTTTCTTTTGCTCCATCAAAAACAGGGGTTGAGATTGCTACACCGTTTTGCAAATTTTCACAAAGATCTTTAAATTCACTCTTACTTAATTTGTCTACTTTTTCATTAAAAATTTCTTCTCCATAAACAGATCTTAAGAATTTCTCAATTTTTTCTGTTCTCTCAATTTTTTTGTTATTTTCATTTACTAGTTGTTTAACTTGTTCTCCAAATTCTTTACATGCCCAACCTAAATGTGTTTCTAAAATTTGTCCTACGTTCATCCTACTTGGTACTCCCAGGGGATTTAATACAATATCAACGGGTCTACCATCTTCTCTGTAAGGCATGTCTTCTACAGGTACAATTTTACTTACAACACCTTTGTTGCCATGCCTTCCTGACATTTTGTCCCCTGGTCTTAATCTTCTTTTTATAGCAACAAATACTTTTACCATTTTCATAACGCTTGGTAGTAAGTCGTCACCACTTCTTATTTTTAAAACTTTATCTTCAAATCTCTCATTTATGTCTTGTTTTGCTTTATTATATTGATCTTTTAACTGAGCTAGAGTCGATTCATTGTTTAAATTTCCTACAGTAATCTTAAAGACATCATTAATTGATAATTTATTGATTGTATCAAAATCTAACTTAGTTCCTTCAGATAACTCTTTGATTTTTTTGGTTAAAGACGATCCTGATAAAAATTGTGAAGCTCTTTGTTTGATACTTCTTTCTAATATTTCTTCCTCAACTATTTTATCTTGTTGAACTTGTTCTATTTCAGCTCTCTCAATAGTTATTGATCTTTCATCTTTCTCAATTCCATGTCTATTAAATACTCTTACATCCACAACTGTTCCACTAGATCCTCTAGACATTCTTAAAGATGTATCAGTTACATCTATGGCTTTTTCTCCAAAAATTGATCTTAATAATTTTTCTTCAGGACCTGATGCTGAGTCACCTTTGGGAGTAACTTTACCGACTAAAATATCTCCTGCATTTACTTCTGCACCAATATAAACTATTCCAGATTCATCAAGGTTTTTTAAAGCATCTTCATTTACATTTGGTATATCCCTAGTTATTTCTTCTTCCCCAAGCTTTGTATCTCTAGCCATAATTTCATATTCAACAATGTGAACAGATGTAAATACATCATCAGTAACACATCTTTCTGAAATTAGAATTGAGTCCTCAAAATTGTAACCTTGCCATGGCATGAAAGCTACGGTTACATTTTTACCTAGCGCAAGTTCACCTAATTTTGTTGAAGGACCGTCAGCAATTATATCTCCATATTTAACTTTATCACCAACTCTAACAAGTGGTCTTTGATTAATACAAGTATTTTGGTTTGATCTTTTAAACTTTTGTAGATTATAGATATCAACACCTGATTTACTAAAATCGGTTTCCTCAGTTACCTTAATTACAATTCTTTTACCATCAATTTTGTCAACTATACCATCACGCTTTGCAACAATTGTAACACCAGAGTCTAAAGCAACATCGCTTTCAATTCCTGTACCAACAAGCGGCGACTCAGGTTTTAACAATGGAACTGCTTGTCTCATCATATTTGACCCCATCAGTGCTCTATTTGCATCATCATTTTCTAAGAAAGGAATTAATGATGCTGCAACTGAAACAAGTTGTTTTGGCGAAACGTCAATGTAGTCAATAGATTCTGGTTTAGCTAAAAGAAAGTTTAAATTTTGTCTACATGAAACTAATTCTTCAGTAATTTTTCCACCTTTATCAAGTTTTGTATTTGCTTGAGCAATTGTGAATTTTGTTTCTTCCATTGCTGACAAATATTCAACATTATCTTGAACAACACCATTTTTAACTTTTTTATATGGGCTTTCAATAAAACCATATTTATTAATTTTTGCATATGTTGATAAACTATTAATCAAACCAATATTTGGACCTTCTGGTGTCTCAATTGGACAAATTCTTCCGTAGTGAGTTGGATGCACATCTCGAACTTCGAAACCTGCTCTTTCTCTTGTTAACCCACCCGGTCCTAAAGCTGAAACTCTTCTCTTGTGAGTAATTTCAGATAGTGGGTTTGTTTGATCCATAAACTGAGAAAGTTGTGAACTTGCAAAAAAATCTTTTAAAGAAACGGTCAAAGGTTTTGCATTAATTAAATCTTGTGGCATTGCTGACTCAACATCTAGAGTTGTCATTTTCTCTTTAATAGCTCTTTCCATTCTGTAAACACCAATTCTTGCTTGGTTCTCAACTAATTCTCCAACAGAACGAACTCTTCTATTTCCCAGGTGATCTATATCATCAACATCATCTTTACCATCACGTAAATCTAACATTTTGTGAATGATTGAAATAATATCGTCGTTTCTTAATATGGTAATTTTGTCAGAACACTCTTGATTTAACCTTGAGTTCATTTTAACCCTTCCAACATCAGATAAATCATATCTGTCTGAACTGAAGAAAAGATTATTAAATATTTGAGTTGCTATTTCTATAGTTGGCGGCTCACCAGGTCTTAGCATCTTATAAATTTCTGTGATAGCCTCATCTTTAGTATTATTTTTATCGGCTAGAATAGTAGTAAGTAAATAAGGTCCTTTATTTATAGAATTTGTAACAGAAATTTTAAGTGAATGTATATTTGCATCTAAAATTTGTTGAATAATTGTATCATTCAATTCTGTACCTATTTTAAATGTACCATCCTCCTCCTCGTTTACTTTTACATCTCTATGTAAAAACTTACCAAACAATGACTCTCTAGAAACCAATATATCTTTTAAACCATCATTTGCTAATTTTTTTGCATTTAAAAAATTAATCTTATCACCTAATTTAATTACTACTTGACCGGTCTTTGCATCAATCACTTCTTCAGAGAAATTTTTAGACTTATAATTTTCAGGATTAAATTTAGTTTTCCACTTTTGCGTTTTTGAATCAAAATTATATTGTTCAAATTCATAAAATTCGTCTACTATTTCAGATTTTGTGTAGCCTAAAGCTAAGAGTAATGTAGATGAAAAAATTTTCTTTTTTCTATCAATTTTAAAATATAGAAAATCTTTAACATCATATTCAAAATCTAACCATGAGCCTCTATTAGGTATTACTCTACAATTAAACAAAAGTTTACCACTTGCATGGGTTTTTCCTTTATCATGATCAAAAAATACACCTGGACTTCTGTGCATTTGGTTTACGACAACTCTTTGAACACCATTAGTAATAAAAGTTCCGCTATTAGTCATCATAGGAACTTCACCCATATAAACTTCTTGCTCTTTAGCTGATAAAATATCTTTTGTATTATTTTCTTGATCTATTTCGTAAACCACTAATCTTAAAGTACATTTAAGAGCTGAAGAATATGTAAGACCTCTTGCTATACACTCTTCGACATCAAATTTTGGTTTTTCTAATCTGTATGAAACGTACTCTAATGTTGCTTTATCATTTAAATCTTCAATAGGAAAAATACTTTTGAAGACCCTGTCAAATCCCTTAGTAATTTCAACTGCCTCTGAGCTAAATTCTGTTAATTCTTTGTAAGAATTTTTTTGTACTTCTATTAGATTTGGAATTGATAAACTCTCTTTTAATTTACCAAAACTCTTTCTAATGTTTTTCTTTTCAGTAAAAGATAATTGCATCTATGTTTATAAATACTGATTAAAAAATCAGTATCTGAATTCTTTCTATTTAATTTATTTAAGTTCTACTTTAGCGCCAGCAGCTTCCAATTTAGCTTTGATCTCTTCAGCGTCTTTTTTATTTACACCAGACTTAACTTCTTTTGGTGCTCCCTCGACAAGATCTTTAGCTTCCTTTAAACCTAATGAAGTAGCTGCTCTCACTTCTTTGATAACATTAATTTTCTTATCACCTGCAGAAACTAACATGATTGTAAAATCATCTTTATCTTCTGCTGGAGCTGCACCACTAGCTGCTGCTGGAGCTGCTGCTGCCATTGGAGTTACTCCCCACTTTTCTTCTAATTGTTTTGAAAGTTCAGCTGCCTCTGCAACTGTCAAACTTGATAGATCTTCAATAATTTTGTTTAGGTCAGGCATATGTTTTACTCTTTGGGTTGTGTTTCAGAATTTTCTGCGGACAAACTACTCATTTTTTCTGAATGTGCAAGCAAAATACTAATTAATTTAGATGCAGAAGAGTTCAAAATACCCACAATATTGGCTCTTGCTTCATCTAATGTAGGTAAATTTGCTACATTCTGGACACCAGCCGAATCTAAGACTTCATTATCCATTAATCCGCCAATTAATTTTAAGTTTTCGTTATCTTTTGCAAATTTTGATAGAATCCTTGCAGACATTATAGCGTCCTCTCCAAATGCAACCGCTGTGGGACCAGTGAATAAATTTGATAAATCTTTGCACTTTGTTTTTTCTAGGGCTAATTTTGTGATTCTGTTTTTTGTTATTTTGAAAATAATTCCATGTTCTCTCATTTTCGCTCTCAATTCATCTAATTGAGACATTGTTAAACCTTGGTAGTGAGTAACCATTACAGCTTTACTGTTTTCAAAATTATTAGTCATTTCTTCAATATAATTTTTCTTTTGTTCTTTGTTCATCATAACTATATCGATTTCCCTAATTTAACTTTATATGAAACGCCCATTGTTGATGTAGCAAATACACTTCTAATTAAGTCACCTTTTAAAGTATTATTTGATTTTTCTTTTTCTAGGGCATCTAAAATTGCATTGTAGTTTTTTAGTAATTTATCATCACTAAAAGATTTTTTTCCAATACTAACTCCAATGTTTCCATCTTTATCATTTCTAATTTCTACTTGACCAGATTTAGCATCAGTTACAGCTTCTTTAATATTTTCAGAAACAGATCCAAGCTTAGGATTAGGCATTAAACCTTTTGGTCCTAAAACTTTTCCTAATTTAGAAAGCTTAATCATCATTCCTGGTGTACAAATTAATTTTTCAAAGTTTAATTCTCCGCCTTTAATTCTTTCAACAAACTCATCACCTCCTACAATATCTGCACCAGCATCTTTTGCATCTTGAGCTTTATTATCTTCACAAACTACAGCAACTTTTACTTTCTTACCTGTTCCACCAGGTAAATTAACAACTGTTCTGATATTAACTTCACTTTTCTTTTGTTTGTTGTTTATTTGAAAACTTAGATCCAAAGACTCATCAAATTTAGTTGTACAGTTTTTCTTAAGTTCAGGTATTAATTTTTCTATAGACTCAGCGCTTAAGTCTTTAGTTTTTTCTGGTAATTTTTTATATCTTTTAGACGCCATTATTCCTTTACCTCGATACCCATAGATCTAGCTGATCCTGCAATAATTTTTATAGCTTCTTCAATATCATTAGCATTTAAATCATTCATTTTTTCTTTTGCTATACTCTCTAATTGTTTTTTAGAAATTGACGCAACAATATTTCTTCCAGGTTCTTTTGAACCGCCTTTAAGTTTTACCGCCTCTTTTATATAAAAAGATGCTGGAGGTGTTTTAATTTTAAAATCAAATTTTTTATCTTTATATACCGTAATTTCTACTGGAACAGGCTTACCTGCCATTGACTTTGTTTTATCATTAAAGGCTTTACAAAATTCCATAATATTTACACCTCGTTGACCTAATGCAGGTCCAACGGGCGGAGCTGGATTAGCTTGACCGCCTTTAATTTGTAGTTTTATAAATCCACTTATTTCTTTTGCCATTAACTTACCTTCTCAACCTGATTATATTCTAAATCTACTGGTGTAGGACGACCAAATATAGAAACTGACACCTTAAGTCTAGCTTTTTCTTCATCAATTTCTTCAATCATTCCAGTAAATGATGCAAATGGTCCATCTACAACCTGAACTTTTTCACCAACGCTGTAATCTACGCCAGATTTTGGCTGAGCTACACCATCTTTAATCTGACCTAAAATCTTCTCTACTTCTTTATCTGAAACTGGAACAGGAATACCTTTTGTACCCAAGAAACCACTAACTCTTTTTATATTCTTAATCATGTGATAAATATTATTATCCATCTCACTTTTTATTAGTACATATCCAGGAAAGTATTTCTTTTTTCTTTGAATTCTTTTACCTCTCTTAACCTCTGTAACATCATGGGTAGGTACAATAATCTCCTCAAATTTATCAGAAATTTTTGCTTTATCAGCCTCTTCCTTAATTAAAGCTGCAACTTTATTTTCAAAACTAGAATGAGACTGAACAATGTACCAATTCTTCATTAAATGCTCACTTTGAGTAAGAGTTCTAAGAAAAATTTTAAAACCTGATCTAAAAGAAGAAAAAATAGAGACATTACAACGGCCATTACAAAAACCATCAAGGCACCCTGGAGCGTTTCTTTCCAAGTTGGCCATGTAACTTTAAAAGCCTCTTGTTTGACTTCCTGTATAAATTTTATTGGGTTTCTCATAATTTCTAAGCTCAAATTGGCAGGAGCGGAGGGACTCGAACCCTCAGCCTCCGGTTTTGGAGACCGGCGCTCTACCAATTGAGCTACACTCCTATTTATAGAGTTACTCTATAATTTTAGTTACTACTCCTGCTCCAACAGTTCTTCCACCTTCTCTAATCGCAAAGTTTAATTTCTCTGCCATAGCAATTGGTGTAATAAGTTTAACAGTAAATTTAGCATCATCACCTGGCATAACCATTTCAGTACCAGCTGGTAATTCTACTTCACCTGTAACGTCTGTTGTTCTAAAATAAAACTGTGGTCTGTACTTAGTAAAAAATGGAGTATGTCTTCCACCTTCATCTTTTTTGAGTACATATGCTTGAGCCTCAAATTTAGTGTGTGGAGTAATTGAACCAGGCTTACAAAGAACTTGACCTCTTTCGATATCAGTTCTTTCAATACCTCTCAATAAAATTCCAACGTTATCACCAGCTTCACCAGAATCTAAAAGTTTTCTAAACATCTCAACTCCAGTACAAACTGATTTTTTTGTTTCTCTAATTCCAACTATTTCAACTTCTTCACCAGTTTTAATTACACCAGACTCTACTCTTCCTGTTGCAACTGTTCCTCTTCCAGAAATTGAGAATACGTCCTCAACTGGCATCAAGAATGGTTTATCAACTTCTCTAGCTGGCTGTGGAATATGTTCATCAACAGCTTTCATTAATTCTAAAATTGAATTTTTTCCAATTTCATCATCTCTACCTTCAACTGCTGCTAAAGCTGAACCCTTAACGATTGGTGTTTTGTCACCTGGGTATTTGTATGAAGTTAAAAGCTCTCTAATTTCTTCCTCAACGAGCTCAATCATTTCTTTATCGTCAACTTGGTCTACTTTGTTTAAGTAAACAACAATTGCAGGAATACCAACTTGTCTTCCTAAAAGAATGTGTTCTCTTGTTTGTGGCATTGGACCATCAGCTGCATTAACAACTAAGATTGCTCCATCCATTTGTGCAGCACCAGTGATCATATTTTTAACATAGTCAGCGTGACCAGGACAGTCTACATGAGCATAGTGTCTTTTTTCTGTTTCATACTCAACGTGTGCTGTTGAAATTGTTATACCTCTCTCTTTTTCTTCAGGTGCTTTATCAATCTGATCATAAGCAACTGCAGTTCCGCCGCCAGCTTGTGCTAATACATTTGTAATTGCGGCAGTAAGAGTTGTTTTACCATGGTCGACATGACCAATAGTCCCAATGTTACAGTGGGGTTTATTTCTTACAAATTTTTCTTTTGACATTACGTTTTTACCTCAGTTTATTTGTTTTCATTTTCAATTTTATTTTCTTGGAGCGGGTAAAGGGAATCGAACCCTTACATCCAGCTTGGAAGGCTAGCGTTCTACCATTGAACTACACCCGCACAACCCCAAGAGTAACACTCCATGTTATCTAAAATTTATTAAATGGTGGAGGGGGAAAGATTCGAACTTTCGAAGACCGAAGTCAACGGGTTTACAGCCCGCCCCATTTGACCGCTCTGGAACCCCTCCTTTGGGGAAGTGTCCCCTTGTTCAATAAAGCTTCAAATAACAAGCGTTTTATATATTTTATTTATGCAAATGCAATACGTGATTTAATAAGTAAATATTAAAAAAAGCGTGTAAAACACATTATAATTTATGAATAAATCATCTTTTTTCATTGTTGGTCAACATGCAGTAATTGAGGCTCTTAGAAACCCCAAAAGAAAGGTTTTAAGAGTTTTTTTAACCGAGGAGTCTAAAAAAAATATTCATAGAAAAAACCCTAACAAGAATATTTTAGAAGACGTCAAAGTTTATTTTAAATCTAAAAAAGAATTAGACAAATATTCTTCTAAAGAACAACTCATGCATAATGGATATGTTGCAGAGATAGAACATTTAGATCAACCAGAATTAAAACAATTTATTCAAGGTAAAAATAATTTAACTTTTGTATGTCTTGATGAGGTTACAGAT
>CABYVK010000007.1 GCA_902522385.1 uncultured Pelagibacteraceae bacterium | reverse complement strand
TTCAAAATTTGCACTTTTTAACCAAATATTTTCTTATTTTTTTTATGATTATAGGTAGAGTTGAATTTTTGTCTTTACTATTAATATTAAAAAAATTTCTTTTTAAATATTAATATAGTTATATATATGTAGAATATTTTATATGCGCCCTTAGCTCAGCTGGATAGAGCATCGGTTTTCTAAACCGAGGGTCGTAGGTTCGAATCCTTCAGGGCGCGCCACTTTTATTGAAATTTCAATTAAAAATTTCTTATTGATTGAAAGCAAATTAAATGTTTAGATAATAACATTAATATTAATAAACTTAATAACGAGGATAAAATATGTTCAAACATATCAAGAAAGTTTTTTCTCTTATTGCTATTGCATCATTAGTATTCGTTGCTGCTTGTGATCAAATGGCCGGGAATAAACAACAAAAGAAAGGAGCATCTAAAACTGTAGATGCTACTAAAAAAGCTGGTTTTGTTAAATGTGGTGTATCTCAAGGATTACCAGGTTTCTCAAACGCTGATGCATCAGGTAATTGGACTGGAGTTGACGTAGATGTATGTAGAGCTGTTGCAGCTGCTGTCTTAGGTGATGCAAGTAAAGTTAAATATACACCTCTAAGTGCTAAAGAAAGATTTACAGCGCTTACTTCTGGTGAAATTGATGTATTATCAAGAAATACTACTTGGACGTTATCTAGAGACGCTGACATTGGTTTAACATTTGTTGGTGTTAACTTTTATGATGGACAAGGTTTCATGGTAAGAAAAGATTCTGGAATTAATTCTGTTGATGATTTTTCAGATGGAATTTCAGCTTGTACAAATATTGGTACAACTACTGAACTTAACATGAGAGATTTCTTTAACTCTAGAAATATTTCATATGAACCAGTAGCATTTGAAAAAGCTGATGAAGTCGTTGCAGCTTATGATGCTGGAAGATGTGATACTTATACTACGGACAAATCAGGTTTAGCTGCACAAAGAACAAAAATGGCAAACCCTGATGACCATATGGTTTTACCAGAAACTATCTCAAAAGAACCTTTGGGTCCTGTTGTTAGACAAGGTGATTCAGTTTGGGAAGATATCGTAAGATGGTCTTTGAACGCAATGATTGAGGCTGAAGAGTATGGTATTACTTCATCAAACGCAGATTCTATGAAAACTTCTGACAATCCAGCTGTGAAAAGATTAGTTGGTGCTGAAGGTGAATTAGGTGCTGCATTTGGTTTAGATAACGAATGGAGTTTAAGAATTATTAAGCAAGTTGGTAATTATGGTGAAAGTTATAAAAGAAATATAGCAGACACTGGTATTTTACCAGACAGAGGTCCAAATGAATTGTGGACTAAAGGCGGAATTCTTTACGTTCCACCTGCAAGATAATTGTTAACTCTAACAAGTTTAAAAGGGCTAGATTTATCTAGCCCTTTTTTTAATATTTAATATATTCCCCTTGATGAAGTTTAAAAAATTCTTACCACAAGCTATTACACTGCTTGTTGTTGTAATCATATTTGGTTTTTTTTCTCTCAATGCTCAAATTAATATGGCAAATCGAGGAATTGATTTTGGTTATGGTTTTTTAACTCAAGAGTCTTCTTTTGATGTTCAGTTTTCGTTAATTGAATATAGCGGTTCTGATAGTTACGGTAGAGCTTATTTGGTAGGTCTTTTAAATACACTTTTAGTTTCTATTTTAGGTATTATTTTTTGCACGGTTTTAGGGGTAGTTGTAGGTATAGCTAGATTATCACCAAATTTTTTAATAAGAACAACTGCTGCTTGGTATGTTGAATTTTTCCGAAATATACCTCTCTTATTACAAATATTTTTTTGGTACTACGCAGCTTTAAGAGCTCTTCCACTACCACAAGAAGCTGAACCAATGTTAGGTTCTTTTTTTCTTACTATTAAGGGTTTTTATACACCTTCTTTGGTTTGGATGAATTTGGATATTTTTATATATTCAATTATAGCCTCAATAGTTTCAATTATTTTTATAAGAATTCACGGAAAAAAACTTAGAGAAAATGAAGGTAAACATATTCCAGTTCTAAATATTTCTATAGCTATTTTGTTTATATTACCATTGCTAACTTTTTTCTTTGGAGGAGTAAAAGTAGGTTACGAAACTCCGGTTTTAAAACAACTAGCCAAAACTTCTTTTATTTTTGAGGGTGGTTTGAGCATACCACCTGAATTACTTTCTCTTGTAATTGCACTATCTTTATATACAGCAACATTTATTGCAGAATGTGTAAGAGCTGGAATTCAAGGAGTGGGTAAAGGTCAAAGAGAGGCAGCGGCATCTATAGGATTAAACAGAAAACAAGTTTTAAACTTAATTATAATGCCACAAGCCTTAAGAATAATTATACCACCAACAACAAATCAATATTTAAATTTGACGAAAAATTCTTCATTAGCTGCTGCAATAGCCTATCCAGATTTAGTATTGGTTTTTGCAGGTACTGCTTTGATGCAAACAGGTAAAGCAATTGAAATTGTATCTATAACAATGCTTACATATTTAACACTAAGTTTATCCATTTCATTACTTATGAATTGGTACAATGCAAAGATAGCAATTGTGGAAAAATAATGAAAAAATTTAATTTTATAAATCCAACAAAGGAAAACCTAATTCCAAATTTATATGTTGGTACATGTCTAGTAATAATCTCACTTATTGATGTTTTTTTAAATTCATTTTTTAAACTGAATTTAATCTCCTTTTTACCTTTTATATTAAGTTTCTTTTTACCTTTTGTTCTTGGAATGATTGGTCTTCATTTAATAAGGATTGAATATTCAGGAATAAAAAAATTAGATAATTTAAATAAGAATATAAATACAAGCAATTTTAATGCTGCTTTGACATTGTTAATTTTGTTCATAATCATTAAAGCCATACCTCCCGTATTTAGTTGGATGATATTTGATGCGAACATTTCAGGAGACACTAAAGATGCTTGCTCAGGATCTGGGGCTTGTTGGACATATATTAAAATTTGGTTCAAAAGATTTATGTATGGCATGTATCCTAATGAGCAAATATGGAGAGTTAATCTAGCATTTATATTTTTGATTGCATTAGCTTTTGTTGGTTTTTTTACTGCAGAAAAATATAAAAAATTTTTAACCTTATATTATGTTGTAATTTACCCAATAATTGCATTTATTTTAATTTACTATCTTATTTCTGGAGGTGCTTTAGGTTTAGAGTGGGTTGAAACAGGTGCATGGGGGGGGTTATCGTTAACTTTCATAGTCTCTTTTTTTAGTTTGATATTTTGTTTTCCATTAGGCATGGCACTCGCATTAGGAAGAAGAACAGAACTTCCAGTTGTTAAATATGTTTCGGTTGGATTTATAGAATTTTGGAGAGGTGTACCTCTTATTACAGTATTATTCATGTCATCAGTAATGTTCCCAATGTTTTTACCTCAAGATTTTTTTATGGATAAACTTGTTAGAGTGATTATTGCAATTTCATTATTTGAAGCTGCTTATGTAGCCGAGGTTATTAGAGGAGGGCTACAAGCACTACCTAGGGGTCAATATGATGCATCAAAATCACTTGGTATGGGATATTGGAAAATGCATATTTTTGTTATTTTGCCACAAGCTTTAAAATTAGTCATACCAGGAATAGCAAATACATTTTTAGCACTCGTAAAAGATACACCTTTAATATTTGTAGTTGGATTAGCAGAAATTGTTGGGATGTTACAGATGGCTAAAACAAATCCTAAATGGTTAGGGTTTGCTATGGAAGGCTATGTTTTTTCTGCTATAATTTTTTTCATAATCTGTTATGCAATGAGCAGATACAGTTATAATTTAGAACTAAAATATAAAACAGATAGATAAATTATGTCGGATAGTATTATTGAAATAAAAAATGTTAATAAGTGGTTTGGTGAGTTTCAAGTATTAAAAGATATTAACTTAGATGTTAAACCTAAAGAAAAGATAGTTGTTTGCGGCCCTTCAGGATCAGGAAAATCAACTCTAATAAGATGTATAAACAGATTAGAAGAGCATCAAGAAGGCAATATAATTGTTGATGGAACAGAAATTTCAGAAGATACAAAAAATATAGAGCAAGTAAGAGCAGAAGTTGGAATGGTTTTTCAACAATTTAATTTATTTCCACATTTATCTATTGTTGATAATTGTACTTTGGCACCAATATGGGTCAAAAAAATGCCAAAAAAAGAAGCAGAAGAATTGGCGTTAAAACATTTAGAAAGAGTTCAAATTCTTGATCAAGCTCATAAATTTCCTGGGCAATTATCAGGTGGTCAACAGCAAAGAGTTGCTATAGCAAGAGCACTTTGTATGGAGCCTAAAATTATGTTATTTGATGAACCTACTTCAGCTCTTGATCCAGAGATGATCAAAGAAGTTTTGGACGTAATGGTAAATTTAGCAAACCAAGGTATGACAATGATAGTAGTAACACACGAGATGGGATTTGCTAAAGAAGTAGCTGATAAAATGATATTTATGGATGAGGGAATGATAGTAGAAAAAGCTGATACAAAAGAGTTTTTTGCCAACCCAAAGAACGATAGAACCAAGCTATTTTTAAGTCAAATCCTATAAAAAATATAATAACTATAAGGATAATGTTAAATTATAACAATCTAAAAATGTTGTTTTCTTCATCAACTAATGCTTGACAGTATTTTGATTTTTTTAAATTTCCTACCAAAAAAAATAAATTTTTCTATTGCAGTAACATTAATAAATAGGTTCAATGGTCATTATAAAATTTAATTAAGAGGGGTCTTAATGGAAGATAATTTCAATAAACACTTAGGCAATAAGCTTAAGCTAAGAAGGTTAGCTTTAGGTTTAACACAGACTAAAGTTGCAAAGGCAATAAATGTAACATTTCAACAAATTCAAAAATATGAAAAAGGTACTAACGGGGTAAGCTCGATAAGACTACTCCAACTTGCAAATTATTTAAAAGTACCAATTAATTATTTCTTTGAGGATTTTTCAGAATATTTAGTAAATGTAGAAAAATCACAAGAAGGTCATATGAGTATAAATTATAATTTTTTGGTTAAATTGTATTCTGAACTTAATGCTGATCAAAAATTAAAATTTAATAAATCTTTACAAATTTCAGGATCAGGAATTTCAAAAGCAGTTTAATTAAATTTTTTAAGACCCTAGATTTTAATTTAAAAGATATTTTTTTTATTGTCTGATTTTTTGGCTCCTCGGGCAGGACTCGAACCTGCGACCAATTGATTAACAGTCAACTGCTCTACCAACTGAGCTACCGAGGAATGTAAAAAAGCCAACTTACTTTTTTTTATAACTAAAACAAGATTTTTTTTGGAGGCAACGCCCGGAATCGAACCGGGATACAAGGATTTGCAATCCTCTGCGTAACCATTCCGCCACGTTGCCATCTTATTTTTAGCTAATAGCTGCAGATGCCTTTTTATAATAAATTTTTTCTATTAGTCTATTAAATAACGATCCAAATTCATTATTGTTAATTTAAATTATTAAATTATAAACTTTAAGTTCAATGAGTAGTGATAAATATATACATTCTGATGTAGAAAATAGGATTTATTCTTATTGGGAAGAAAATGCTCTTTTTAAACCTAAAGAAAATTCAAAAAAATTCTCAGTTGTAATTCCTCCACCAAATGTGACTGGTAGTTTGCATATGGGACATGCTCTAAATAATTCTATTCAAGATTTATTGGTTCGATATCATAGGATGAATAATTTTGAAACTTTATGGCAACCAGGTACAGACCATGCAGGTATTGCTACACAGGCCTTAGTTGAGAAAAAATTAAGTTCTGAAAAAATTGATAAAAATGAAATTGGTAGAGAAAAATTTATTGAAAAAGTATGGGAATGGAAAGAGCAATATGGAGACATAATTATAAATCAATTAAAAAAACTTGGTTGCTCTTGTGATTGGTCAAGAAATGCCTTCACCATGGATGAGAATTTATCTAGATCAGTAATTAAGGTTTTTGTAGACCTTTATAAAAAAGGACTAATCTATAAAGACAAAAAATTAGTCAATTGGGACACGGTTTTAAAAACAGCTATTTCAGATCTTGAAGTAGATCAAAGAGAAGTAAATTCTAAAATTTATTACATAAGATATCCTATAGATGGAACAGATGAATTTATTACGATTGCAACCACAAGACCTGAAACTATGCTTGGTGATACAGCTATAGCTGTAAATCCAAAAGATGAACGATTTAAATCCTTTGTTGGAAAAACAGTTACCATTCCAATTGTTGGAAGAAAAATAAAAATTATTGAGGATGATTATGCTGATCCCGAGCAAGGAACAGGTGCATTAAAAATAACTCCAGCTCATGATTTTAATGACTATGAAGTTGGGCAAAGAAACAATCTTGAAATTATAAATATTTTTACTGAAGAAGGTAAAATAAATAAAAATGCTCCACAAACTTATGTAGGTCTTGATAGGTCTGAGGCAAGAAAAAAAATCTTAAAAGAACTTAAAGAAAAAGAATTTTTTATTAAAGAAGAGAATATTAAAAATAAAGTTCCTTATGGAGATAGATCTAATTCAATAATTGAACCTTTTTTAACAGAACAATGGTTTGCTGATGCTGGTAAATTATCAGTCAAAGCTAAAGAAGCTGTTAACTCAAAAAAAACAAAATTCTTTCCTGAGAATTGGACGAAAACCTATTTTCAGTGGATGAACAATATAGAACCTTGGTGTATTTCTAGACAGCTTTGGTGGGGACATCAAATTCCTGCCTGGTATGGACCAGATGAAAAAATTTTTGTTGCAGAAAATGAAGATGATGCAAAACAACAAGCCAAAAAACATTATGGTAAAGATGTTGAATTAAATCGTGATCCAGATGTTTTAGATACTTGGTTCTCATCAGGATTATGGCCTTTTGCTACACTTGGTTGGCCTGATGATAATAAATTTATAGATAAATTTTACCCAACGTCAGTATTGGTTACAGGTTTTGATATTATATTTTTCTGGGTAGCTAGAATGATTATGTTCGGTACAGAATTTTTAAACAAAGAACCATTTAAAGATATATATGTTCATGCATTGGTTAGAGATGAGAAGGGACAAAAGATGTCTAAGTCTAAAGGTAATGTAATTGATCCTTTAGATTTAATTGAAAAATATAGTGCAGATGCACTTAGATTTACTTTGTTATCAATGGCTTCCCCAGGCACAGATGTGAAGCTTTCTGAGGATAGAGTAAAAGGTTATAGAAACTTTTTAAATAAATTATGGAATGCAAATAATTTTTTAATCACTAATGAATGTGATTTTAAAGAGATAGATAAAGTTCCTAGTTTAAATGTTAATATTAACAAATGGATTTATTCAGAACTTGTTGAAACTAAGAATAAGATAGAAAAAAACCTCGAAGATTATAGATTTGATGAGGCTGCTAAAAATGCCTATCAATTTGCATGGCATTCGTATTGTGATTGGTATTTAGAACTATCTAAAACTATACTCTTTTCAGATGATGAAAAAGCTAAAGCAGAGGTAAAAAAAGTATCATCTTTTGTATTTAAACAAATTTTGATTTTGTTACATCCTTTTATTCCTTTCGTTACCGAAGAAATTTGGCTTAAAAATAAATTTGATAATGACGGTAGTGATTATTTGATGCTAAAAAATTGGTTGTCAGGTGAGATAAATAAGGACAGCAGTACTGAACAGGTTGAAAACATCATTAACATCATTTCAGAGATTAGATCATTTAAAAATGAGCTTAATGTAAGCCCAGGCTCATTTATTGATGTATCAATAAGCAATATTAATAAAAATCAAAAAGACTTTATTAATACAAATGAAATTATTCTAAAAAAACTAGGAAGAATAAACAGTATATTAGATAAGGATTTAGATAAACCAGCTGCGACAATGGTTGTATCTGGGGATTTGTTTAAGATTTATTTTGATAAAGATGTCGATTTAAAATTAATAAAAGAAAATTTAACAAATAAACAAAGCAGATTAGAGCAAGAGATGAATAAAATATCTCAAAGATTAGAGAATAAAAGTTTTGTCGACCGAGCTCCAAAAGAGATTGTTGAACAAGAAAAAAATAATTATAATAATTTAAAGAATGATATTGATAAAATATCAGTAACAATAAAGGGTATATAATGGCTAAATTTAATAAAAAGAAACTTCCAAGCAGACATACATCGTTAGGGGCAGATAGAGCTCCACACAGATCGTTTTATTATGCTATGGGAGAAACTGAGAAAGACGTAGCAAAACCTTTTGTTGGTGTAGTTTCTACCTGGAATGAGGCAGCTCCATGTAATATTGCTCTAATGAGACAGGCTCAATCAGTTAAAAAAGGGGTTAGAGCTAATGGTGGAACTCCAAGAGAATTTTGCACAATTACTGTTACTGACGGCATTGCAATGGGTCATGAAGGAATGAAATCTTCATTGATATCAAGAGAAGTAATCGCTGATTCAGCTGAGCTTACAGTTAGAGGTCACTGTTACGATGCTTTAGTTGGTATTGCAGGATGTGATAAATCTTTACCAGGTCTAATGATGTCTATGGTTAGATTAAATGTACCAAGTGTATTTATATATGGTGGATCAATCCTTCCAGGCAAATATAAAGGAAAAGACGTAACAGTAGTAGATGTATTTGAAGCAGTTGGAAAACACTCAACAGGCCAAATGTCAGCTGCAGAGCTTAGAAAATTAGAATTAGTTGCTTGTCCAAGTGCAGGTGCTTGTGGAGGTCAATTTACTGCAAATACAATGGCATGTGTATCTGAAGCAATTGGATTAGCACTTCCTTATTCAGCAGGAACACCAGCTCCATATGAAGAAAGAGATAAATACGCAAAAGCTAGTGGTAAAACTGTTATGAACCTTTTGAAAAAAGGAATTAAACCAAGAGACATTGTAACTAGAAAAGCTTTAGAAAATGCTGCAACAGTAGTTGCTGCAACAGGTGGATCCACTAATGCAGGATTACATTTACCTGCTATTGCAAATGAAGCAGGAATTAAATTTGATTTAATGGATGTTGCAAAAATTTTTAAAAGAACACCTTATCTTGCAGATTTAAAACCAGGTGGAAAATATGTTGCAAAAGATATGTGGTTAGCAGGTGGTGTTCCAATGTTATTAAAAACTTTATATGAAGGTGGATATATTCATGGTGATTGCATGACGGTTACAGGAAAAACTATGAAGGAAAATTTAAAAGGTATTAAATTTAATCCAAAACAAAAAGTAATGAGATCATATAAAAATCCGTTATCACCAACAGGTGGTGTTGTTGGATTAAAAGGAAACTTAGCACCTGAAGGTGCAATTGTTAAAGTTGCAGGACTTAAAAAATTACAATTTACTGGTAAAGCAAGATGCTTTGAAAATGAGGAAAGTGCAATGAAAGCTGTTCAAAGCAAAAAGTATAATGATGGTGATGTAATTATAATTAGATACGAAGGACCTGTTGGAGGTCCAGGTATGAGAGAAATGTTATCTACAACAAGTGCAATTTATGGACAGGGAAAAGGAGAGAAAGTAGCCCTTATTACAGACGGTAGGTTCTCTGGTGCTACAAGAGGCTTTTGTGTGGGTCACGTGGGCCCTGAGGCCGCTCTAGGGGGTCCTATAGGCCTTTTACGAACAGGAGATATCATCGATATAGATGCCAAGAAAGGAACAATCAATGTAAGACTTTCTAAAAAAGAATTAGCTGCAAGAAAAAGAAAATGGAAAGCTAGAAAATCAGATTTTGGTTCAGGTACTTTATGGAAATATGCACAAACAGTTGGACCTGCGTATTTAGGTGCACCAACACATCCAGGTAAGAAAAAAGAAGTTAAGGATTATTCAGAGATTTAATGAAAATTCGTCCAGTCATTTTATGTGGAGGTGCTGGAACTCGACTTTGGCCAAACACTAAAAATCATCAAGCAAAACAGTTCATTGATTTTGGTAATTGGACTTTGCTTGGAAAAACACTTGAGAGAACAAAAGCATCAATTTACGATCCTCCAATTATTAGTACCAATAAGAAGTACTTAAACAAAGTAAAACAGCATTTAAAAAAAAACAAAATTAGCAAATATAAAATAGTTGTAGAGCCAGCTAAAAGAAACACAGCGCCAGCTATATTAAGTACAGCTTTAATTAAAGATATTCCAAACAATCAACCGTTAATGTTTTTTACAGCAGACCATTTGATTGAAAAGATGAGTATTTTTAATAAGGCGATAAATAAAAATAAATTAAACCTTAATGAAGAAAATATATTTGTTTTTGGAATAAAACCTAAATCTCCAACTAGTGATTATGGTTATTTTTTAACCAAAAAAATTAAAGGTAATATCAATAAAGTAACTAGATTTATTGAAAAACCAAAAGAGACTAAAGCAAAACAAATTATAAAAAATAAAGGCTATTGGAATTCTGGAATGTTTTATCTTCGAAAAGACTCCATTATTAGTAACTTTAAAAAATATCAGCCTAAAACTTACAGAAATTGTTTAAATGCTGTTAATAAAGCAAAATATAAGGCTAATACATATTATCTAAACAAAGCTTCATTTATAAAAGCGAGTGCTAAATCATTTGATTATGCAATTTTAGAAAAAACCAAACAAATTAACGCTATCAAATTAGACATTCCTTGGTCAGATCTTGGTAGTTGGAAAGAAATTTTGAAGATGTATGACAAAAATAAAAACAAATATATTAAGAAAAAAAATGTCTATTACCGTCCATGGGGCAGATATACCAATCTATTTGAAGGAAAAGAGTTTTTAATTAAAGAGCTATATGTAAAACCAAAAGGCATTCTAAGTTTACAAAAACACCATCACCGAGCGGAGCATTGGTTAGTTACACAAGGAAATGCTAAAATAACTCTTAATAAAGATATAATTGTTAAAAAACCAGGTGAACATATATTCATTCCATTAGAAGCAATCCATAGAGTTCAAAATCCAGGAAAAAAACCTCTTAAAATTGTCGAAGCTCAAATCGGTTCAATATTGAAGGAAAGTGATATTGTTAGATATCAAGATGTTTATGGAAGAGTTCGTTAAATTAACTGAATTGTAATATTAGATAAATATTTTTGTAATTAAACTTATCTAATGATTGCTTACAAAATTTATAGTTAAATAATAAATTATTCTTCTCGTATTCACTTTAAATTTTGTTAATTAACAACTTTCTCTCTTTTCATAATTGAGAAGAGAGAAAGACGAATTTAGATATTAATTATTTACAGATGCTGAGCTTTCATTAGCTTGTTTCTTAGCTATTTTTTTTGCTCTTTTTTCAGCAATTTTTTTTTCTAAACTTGCAATTTTTATATTAATTTTAGATAATTTTTTTTCTTTTAAACTTATCTTATTTTTAAGTTTATCTATTGATTTGATAAATTTCTTTTTTCTTTTTTCATTTTTCTTTAGTTTTTTACCCATGACAACCTCCTATAGTAAATTTAAAAACAATTATATTTAAATTAAATATCTTAGTAAAATAATTTTTTGTTAAATTATGTTATTTAAAATTATAGTAAAAAATTTACTTTTTTATCTGAAAATTCAATATCAATCTGTTTATGACATCCAAAATTGTCCCCATCAATCTGAACGGGAATTTCAAAATTATTACCATCAATATGAATATTTTTTGAGTAAGTAGTGATAACAGATTTGTTTTTCGATAGATCTCCATAAATAATAATTAAAATTATATAATATATTAGTTTTAATCTTGTTAAATCTTTGAACACGTAAGTTACCAATCTATCATCAAAAATATCTGATTTATTTATCTTATGATGACCAGCATAATACTTTGTATTAGATGACAATATCCAATCAGCCTGATGTTTTTGACCGTCAAAGAAAACATTAAGTTTATTATTATTCATAAATAAAAAATGTTGAAATCCTTTTAAACCAAAAATTATCTTTCCTAGTATTTTTTTTATACGCGTATCAATAGAGTGAACAATTTTAGCATCCCAACCAATACCAGCCATTAAAAAAAAATAATTTTCATTTATTTTTATAAGATTAGATTGTTTATAATTATTTGATGTTAAAGCACTGCAAATATCATTTACTTTTTTGGTTATAGATAACTCTGCTTGAAGTAAATTGGCAGTCCCAGCCGGTATATACCCAATTGCAAAATTTTCATTAAAATCAAAGTCATTTTTGATTAATTCATTGATAGCAAATGATACTGATCCATCACCACCAGCAACTATCAATCTATCATAATTTTTATTTTTAAATTCAAGGAATATTTTTTTTGCCTCTTGTTCAGATTTGGTTTTGAAAAAATCAACAGTATTATTGATCTTTAATTTTTCATAAATTTTATTTACTAATTTTACTTTTTTCCCTGATGATGAATTGAGATTATAAATTAAACAATAATGCATAATTTTTTCGTAATTAAATTTTAATAAATCCTTAACATTTCAATGAAATAAGAAATAGATGATTCGAGTTACAGTTGTGTTACAAAAAAAGTTTTTTTAATGGCCCCACTATTAAAATATAAGAGTATATTCATATCTGATGTACATCTTGGTACTAAAGGTTGTCAAGCAGGCAAGCTTCTAGAGTTTTTCAAAAATTCAAGATCTGAAAATCTTTATTTGGTTGGAGACATAATCGATGTTTGGGCTATGCAAAAGAGTTTCTATTGGCCTCAAGAGCACAATGATGTCATTCAAAAAATATTAAGAAAAGCAAGGCACGGGACAAAAGTATTTTACATTATTGGTAATCATGACGAGGTGTTTAGAAAATTTATCCCAATGCACTTGGGTGATATTAAAATTGTAAATAGAGTTATTCATGAAACACAGTTAGGAAAAAAATATCTAGTTGTTCATGGTGATGCTTGGGACGGAGTAATGAAACATGCAAAATGGCTATCTAAATTAGGAGCTATTGCATATGAATTATTACTTAAAATTAATATTATTATAAATTTCTTTAGAAAGTTGAGAGGTAAAGACTATTGGTCTTTGGCAAAATTTTTAAAATATAAGGTAAAAAATGCTGTCAAATATATAGGTGAATATGAAAACACACTTTCAAAATATGCAAAAAGAAAAAAATTTGATGGAATAATCTGTGGTCACATCCATCACGCTGAAAATTTAAACCTTGATGGTGTGAATTATTTAAATTGTGGTGATTGGGTTGAGTCTTGTACAGCATTAACAGAAAAATATGATGGAACTTTTGAGATAATTTATTGGGATAAAAAAAGAAAAGAATATATTTCAGAAAATATTGATAAAGACAAGTTCACTTCTTTCAAAAAAGCATCCTAAAAAATGAAAATATTAATAGTTACTGATGCTTATTACCCGCAAGTTAATGGTGTAGTAAGAACTCTCCATCAAACAGGTGAAATACTTAAATCACAAGGTCACACTATTGAATATATTACACCTCAACAATTTCTGACTGTACCTATGCCCAAATATAATGAAATTAGATTATCTTTAAATGTTTGGCCTCGTGTAAGTAATTTAATCAATTCAATTAAACCTGATGCAATACACATTGCAACAGAAGGGCCTCTTGGTTTTATGGCAAGAAGACATTGTATTAAAAAAGGTTTAAAGTTTACAACGAGTTTTCATACAAGATTTGATAAATATATGAAACTTTATATGCCTATCATTCCAGCTAAATGGTCAGAGAAATTTTTATGCAATTTTCATAATAAAGCTGAAAGAATTTTAGTGACAACAGAATCTATGCGTGAGGAGCTAATTGCATTAGGTGTTGATAATAATAAAATGGTTACATGGACTAGGGGAGGTAATCATGGTGCGTTTAAAAATCCCATTAAGAGAGACTTACCTTATAAAAGACCTATATGGATATATGTTGGTAGGATTGCAGTTGAAAAAAATATTAAAGCATTTTTAGATCTCGATCTTGAAGGTACTAAAGTTATTATTGGAAAAGGTCCAGATTTGAACAATTTGAAAAAAAAATTTCCAAATGATATTTTTTTAGGAGAAAAGACTAATGGAGAATTAGCATCTCATTTTGCATCATCAGACGTTTTTGTTTTTCCTAGTAAAACTGATACATTTGGTATTGTTGTTTTGGAATCATTAAATTGTGGTACACCAGTTGCAGCTTATCCAGTGCCAGGACCTAAAGATATATTAGGTGGAACTAATATTGATACTTTAGATGATGATTTGAAGGCTTCTGCTTTAAAAGCTTTGAAGGTAAGTCGCCAAGATTGTCTTGATTTTGCAAAAAAATATTCATGGGAAGAAACAGCAAAAATATTTTTTGAAAATATTTCACCTAATTATTAAAGACAATATTCATTACATTTGTTAAAACATATCCATGTTTTGGACAGAGTTGATACTCATAGTTGTAATAATTATTTTATTATATTTTTTATTTAAAAAAAATATTAAGCCAGAAAATACAGCTCCAGTTGTAAATAAGACCAATAAAGATGATTTAGGAAAGAGAGTAATTATTGAAGAATTAGAAGATCAATTTTTTGCTTTAGATAAATATAACTTAATCAAATATCTTAACAAAAGTGCAAAACAACGTTTTGGCGAAAACTTAATTGATAAAAATATTTCAAGTGTAATAAGAGATACAAAATTATTAGAAACAATTGATGAAGCTATTAAGGACCAAACCACAAAAAATGTTAATGTAGAAATCAATTTACCATCTTATCAGCTTTACAAAATTTACGTTATTCCTGGTCCTACTCATTTGTTTCCAGAAATAGACTCGGTTGTATTATTTCTAAAAGATTTTACAGAAATAACAAAAGCACAAAAATTAAAAACTGATTTTGTTGCTAATGTGAGTCACGAATTAAGAACACCTTTAGTTTCAATTAAAGGCTCTTTAGATACTATTCTTGGACCAGCTTCAAAAGACCAAGAGGGTCAAAAAAAATTTATGTCTATCATGTCTGATCAAGTATTGAGAATGGAAAACTTAATCAATGATTTATTGATTTTAAGCAGAATTGAGCTTGAAGAACACATTAAACCAAATAAAATCATTAATCTAAATGATATTTTTAAAAATATTAAAAGTAACTTTGAATTAATTCTTAAAAAAAAGAAAATTAATTTACATCTTGAACTTATTGAACCAACTTTAGTTTTTGGTGATAATGATAAATTGTTAACTGTATTTTCAAATTTAATTGATAATTCAATTAAATATTCTCAAGGTGGAAAAAATATATATGTCAAAAGTCAAAATAGTGAAGGTAAATTAATTGGTAAAAATATTGTCATTAGTATTAAAGATGAAGGGATTGGAATACCTCAACAGTTAATTCCAAGAATAACTGAAAGATTTTTTAGAGTAGATACAGAAAAAAGTAAAAAAGTTGGTGGCACAGGTTTAGGTTTAGCTATCATGAAACATATTATATCTCAACACAGAGGTGATTACGAGATTCTTAGTAAACTTAATGAAGGTACTGAAATTAAAATATATCTTCCAACAAAATAATTAATTTAAAAAGTTGTTTAAAATTAACTCTTATTCGATCAATATTTAACAAATCTTTTGTTGATTCGTATCCTATTTTAATTAAATTTTTAATATGATTAAGGTATTGCATAGTATTTTAATTATCTTATTTGTTTTTATGTCGATGATTACTAAAAGTATATCATCGGATATATCTACAATTCTAAGGAATCAACAATTAACTGTATTCGATATTGGTGTTTTTAGATTACAAGAAGATTTAAAAAGCACTTATTCTGAAATTAAAAAACATAAAGATGTCCCATATGAAGATATTTACATGGATGTTCTCACTTCATATCGAAACAATTCAGTAGATCTAATTATTTCAATTCCTGTAAACGAAAATTTAAAAAAAGAAAACTACATGTCAGATTCATTTAGATGTAGAAATATATTTAATTCTGTCAGAGATCATTTACTAAGAAATGAAAATATGAGTAATTATAGATTTACTATGGCAACAAGTTATTTAACATCTATATTTTCAACTCCAAGTAGTTGGCCCAAATGGCGTTATGATCAAAGTGTTCTTGAGGAATTAGTTAATCTCGTGAAATTGGAAGTTATTTTAAGGCCTACAACAGAACTTGCTTTTAAGGATAATGTTAATCCAGTTTCATGCAAAGGTGGTTTGGAAACCGAAAAAAATGAGATTATTATCTCAATGAAATACAACTAAAAAGTTACCTTTTTAACAAAACTGTAACAATTCTGTAATATTAAAGATTCAATAAATTTATACGAGTCTGAAATCTTTTAATTAATAATGAAAGGATTAAAGATAATGAAAAAACTAACTATAATAATTGCTTCGCTTGTTGCTTTAACAATTGCGACAGTTGCTCAAGCAAGAGATCAAATTAAAATAGTTGGTTCATCTACAGTATTCCCTTACGCGACTGTTGTTGCTGAAAGATTCGGTGGTTCAGGATTTAAAACTCCTGTAATCGAATCGACTGGTACTGGTGGAGGAGCTAAACTATTCTGCGCTGGTGTTGGTGAACAACATCCAGATATTACAAATGCATCAAGAGCCATGAAAGATAAAGAAAAAGCTCTATGTAAAAAAAATGGAGTTAATGAAATCGTTGAGATCGTTATTGGTAATGACGGTATTACATTAGCTTATAGTAAAGATGCAAAACCAATTAACTTTACTAAAGAGCAATTATATTTAGCATTAGCTGCACATACAGTTGTTGATGGTAAATTAGTTCCAAATATTTATAAAACTTGGGACCAAATTGATCCAAGTCTACCTAAACAGAAAATTTCTGTAATGATCCCTCCAGGAACTTCTGGAACAAGAGATGCTTGGAATTCTTTGGTAATGAAAAAAGGTATGACTAAAGAAGCTAAAGCTCTTTATAAAGCTGGTTATGAGGCTGGAAATAAAAAATACAAAAAACCTCAAAAACTTTATAGAGAAGATGGTGCTGCTATTGAAGTTGGTGAAAACGATAGTTTAATCATTCAAAAATTAGTACAAGATAAAGACATGTTTGGTTTCTTTGGATTTAGTTATTTCTTAGCTGCTAAAGACAAATTGCAAGCTGCTAGCATTGATGGTGGTCAACCATCTCTTGCGAGTATTCAAGACTACAGTTATGCAGTTGCAAGACCATTATTTTTCTATGTGAAAAAAGCTCACGTTGGTGTAATCCCTGGATTACATGAATTTGTAAAAGAGTTCACTACAACTAAAGCTATAGGTAAAAATGGCTATTTGGCTGATATTGGTTTAGTACCATTAGATAAGAAGTTGTACAAGACAACTAGAACTAATGCGAAAGATCTTGTTGCAATGGCTGACTAATAAAGCTGGTTAACAAATAAAGATAAGGGGTCTTTTTAGACCCCTTTTTTTTTAAGAAAGTGTAAAGTAAAACATTAGGAGATTCTTTGAACTTAGTTATATTCATCTTTATTGTACTTCTTGGTTTTACTAGTTACTATTTTGGAAGAAAAAAAGCCTACTCAATTCAAGCAACAAATACTAGATTAACAGCACTTCCACAATTTTATGGGTATTATTTAGCAATATGGTGCGCAATACCCGCTTTTATTATTTATTCTTTATGGGCAATATTTGAGCCGAGTATAGTTAAGTTAATAATTTTAAGTGATTATAGCAATCAAGGATATCTTGATGACGAACTAAATCTAATTTATGAAAAAACTAAATCATTATCTCGTGGTCAGTTTAGTGGAGAAATTACTACTTATCTTGAAACATCTGCAGAAAAATATTTAAATCTTCGATCTATAGCCCAAAACTCTAAAGTTGTTTTAATTTTGGCAATAATTATAGCTTCTATAGTTTATGGTTATAAAAGAATTTCTTCAAACAACAGAACAAGAGAACCGGTTGAAAAATTTTTAAATGCTGTTTTATTTACAGCTTCTTTGGCAGCTATATTAACAACTATTGGAATTGTTTTTTCATTAATATTTCAAACTATCGATTTTTTTAAAGTAATTCCCTTGTTTGATTTTATTTTTGGAACTCATTGGTATCCAGCTAAAGCATTTGTGAGAGATGCTTCTGAGCCTTTGGATCCATCAATGTATTCTGATACATTTGGGGCTGTACCAATTTTTGCCGGAACATTTTTTATAGCATTAATTGCAATGTGTGTTGCTATACCAATTGGATTGATGAGTGGAATTTATTTAGCTGAATACGCTTCAACCAAAGTAAGACAATATGCAAAACCTTTAATTGAAATTTTAGCAGGCATACCAACTGTAGTTTATGGTTTTTTTGCAGCTTTAACAGTTGGACCATTCCTTAAAGATATAGGAACGGCAATGGGATTAGAAGTATCTGCAGAGAGTGCTCTAGCTGCAGGGGGTGTAATGGGGATAATGATTATTCCGTTTATATCTAGTTTGAGTGATGACGTTATTACTAGTGTTCCTCAAAGTTTAAGAGATGGTAGTTATGCAATGGGGGCTACTAAATCAGAAACAATAAAAAAAGTTATTTTTCCAGCAGCATTACCAGGAATTGTTGGTTCTATCTTGCTAGGTGTTTCCAGAGCTGTTGGAGAAACAATGATTGTAGTTATGGCTTCAGGCCTTGCAGCCAACTTAACATTTAACCCTTTAGAATCTACTTCAACTATCACTGCTCAAATTGTCGTAATATTAATTGGAGATCAGGCCTTTGGAGATCCTAAAACCCAGGCAGCATTTGCACTAGGTATGACATTGTTTTTGGTAACACTTAGTTTAAATATTTTTGCATTAAGAGTTGTTAAAAAATATAGGGAAAAATATGAATAAAAATAAAGAAAAACTCCTAAATTCTAGATATAGGGCCGAAAAAAGATTTCAATTTTACGGGAAAAGCGCAATTTTTTTAGCTCTATTATTTTTAACAATTTTTATTTTTAAAATCTTTTCTACTGGCTATACAGCGTTTCAGAAAACTTGGTTGATTGTACCAGTCACCTTTGATGCTGAAACCATGTACCTTGACGAAAATCCTTCTAAAGAAGACTTAGAGGATGCAGATTATTTTGATCTAGCTTTACAAACAATGTTTAATTTAGATAAAAGTGCCTCAGAAAAACAACAAAATGATCTGAAGAGAATGGTCTCTTACTTTTTTGAAAGAGAGATTAAAAGAGAGCTTTTAAATGACCCTTCATTAATTGGAAAAACTAAAGATGTTTACTTAA
Organism: uncultured Pelagibacteraceae bacterium; assembly: GCA_902522385.1. GTDB lineage: Bacteria > Pseudomonadota > Alphaproteobacteria > Pelagibacterales > Pelagibacteraceae > Pelagibacter. The sequence goes on along the minus strand of CABYVK010000007.1, from coordinate 45,837 downwards.
CTGCTTCAGATGATTTAGATCAAGTATTTAAAGGCAATTATCCAAGGGATTTACCCGAAGATCAAAGAAGAGTTACAGATTATCAATTAAAGATTTTTGATCAACTTGTAGAACAGGGAAGAGTTGAAAGTAAATTCAATTTAAGTTTTTTTACATACCCAGATTCAAGAGAGGCTGAATTAGCTGGTATAGCAAGCTCATTTATGGGATCGATTTTTTCTATTTTAGTTTGTTTAGTTATTGCATTTCCTGTTGCAGTGCTAGCAGCTATTTATTTAGAGGAATTTGCACCAAAAAATAGATTTACTGATTTTATTGAGGTAAATATAAATAACTTAGCAGCTGTTCCATCAATTGTTTTTGGTCTTTTGGGACTAGGTATTTTGCTGGCTGTATTTCAGTTACCTAGATCAACACCTCTAGTTGGTGGAATAACTTTATCGTTGATGACATTGCCAACAATAATTATTGCCTGTAGAGCATCTTTAAAAGCAGTTCCTCCAAGTATAAGAGAGGCTGCACTTGCAATGGGCGCTAGTAAAATGCAAACTACAATGCATCATACAGTGCCATTATCTATGCCAGGAACTTTATCAGGTACAATTATTGGCTTGGCTCAAGCTTTAGGTGAAACTGCACCTTTGATATTGATTGGTATGGTAGCTTTTGTAAATACAATTCCAGGATCTCCTTTAGATCCAGCTGCAAGTTTGCCTGTACAAATTTATATATGGGCAGAGAGTGCTGAAAGAGGATTTGTCGAGAAAGTTTCTGCTTGTATTATGGTCCTATTGGGATTTTTAATCATAATGAATTTGTTTGCACAAATAATTAGACATAAATTTGAAAAAAAATGGAGTTAAGATGATAAAGATAAATTCAAAAAATGTAGATGTTTTCTATGGAAAGAAACAAGCTCTATTCAATATAAACTTAGATATTGAAGAAAATCAGGTTACAGCACTAATTGGTCCTTCAGGTTGTGGTAAATCTACTTTTTTAAGATGTCTTAATAGAATGAATGATGTGATTGATATATGCAGAGTTAAAGGTCAGATTATTATCAATGATTTTGATATCAATGACAAGAGTTGTGATGTAGTTAGATTAAGAGAAAAAATTGGTATGGTTTTTCAAAAACCAAATCCTTTTCCTAAAACTATTTATGAAAACATTTCTTATGGCCCAACAATTCATGGCATGGCTCAATCAAAAAATGAAATGGATGAAATAGTTGAAAATAGCTTAAAAAAAGCAGCGTTATGGGAAGAGGTCAAAGATAGACTTCATGAACCAGGAACTGGTTTGTCTGGTGGACAACAACAAAGATTATGCATAGCAAGGGCTATTTCAGTTAAACCTGAAGTTATTCTTATGGACGAGCCTTGTTCTGCTTTAGATCCTATTGCTACAGCTCAAATAGAAGAACTAATTGATGAGTTAAAAAAAGACCATACTATTATAATAGTTACTCATTCAATGGCTCAAGCAGCAAGAGTATCCCAAAACACAGGCTTTTTTCATTTGGGAGAATTGATAGAACATGGTTCTACTGATAAAATATTTAAGAATCCTGAAAATAAAAGAACTCAGGATTATATTACAGGGAGGTTTGGATAATGGTTGAAGCACCACACACGGTTAAGTCTTACGAGGAAGAACTTAAAAATTTAAATAGTAATATAATTAAAATGGGTGGTTTTTGCGAGGAGTCATTAGGCAAGGCTATTCAAGCCATTACCACAAGAAATAGTGATAATGCGGAAGCTGTTATAAAAGATGACGAAAAAATAGATAAGTTTGAAACTTTAATAGAGCAACAGGTGGTAAATCTAATTGCTTTAAGACAACCAATGGCAATAGATTTAAGAGAAACTGTAACCGCATTGAAAATTTCATCTGATTTAGAACGAATAGGTGATTTGGCAAAGAATATTTCAAAAAGAACATTATTATTAAATGAAAATTTACCAAAAAATTTGACCGAAGCTTTGGTAAGAGTTTCTTCTAATGTTCAAAAACAACTCAAATCTATTTTGGATGCATATTTAGATAGGTCATCTGCTATGGCTATAAATGTCTGGGAAGGTGATGAACAAATAGATGATTTAACAAATTTATGTATGCAAGAAGTAATAAAATATTTGAAGGAAGACGAAAAAAATCTAGATGATGGTACTCATTTATTATTTGTTACTAAAAATATTGAACGTATCGGTGATCACACAACAAACGTTGCAGAACAGGTATATTATTTAGTTACAGGAGAGTATTTAGAAGGAGATCGTCCAAAAGGAACAGAGCCAATAGTAACAGGAGAAAAGTAATAAATGTCTGCTCACGTGTTTATTGCTGAAGATGAAACTTCAATAGTAACGCTGCTAAAATATAATCTTGAAAAAGAAGGTCACAAAGTAAGCTATTCCGAAAATGGTGAAGATGCACTTAAACAAATTAAAGATAAGCATCCTGACTTAATATTAATGGATTGGATGTTGCCAGATTTGTCAGGTGTTGAAATATGTAAGAATTTAAAAAAAGACAAAAAGTATAACGACATACCTGTAATAATGTTGACAGCAAAAGGTGAGGAAGAGGACAAATTAAGAGCTTTTGATACAGGTGCAGATGATTATGTAACAAAGCCATTTAGTCAAAAAGAACTTAATGCAAGAATTAAATCACTACTTAGAAGATCAAAACCACAATCATCTGCAGATGTTGTTGAGTTTACAGATCTAAAAATAGATAGAATAACAAAAAGAGTTTATAGAAATAATGTTGAAATAAATTTAGGTCCTACAGAATTTAAATTATTAGATTTTTTTATCAAAAATCCAAAAAGAGTATATTCACGAGAACAACTATTAAACAATGTTTGGGGTGAAAATATTTATGTAGAGTCTAGAACAGTCGATGTACATATTAGAAGATTAAGACAAGCTATTAATATAGATAAAACCAAACCATTAATTAGAACTGTAAGATCAGCAGGTTATTCATTAGAATCTTGAAGGTCTTTAGGTCTCATAAATTCCTTAATTAAACCACTTCCATCTAATTTATTCCATTCATTAAAATCAAAATAAATTTTTGCAAAAGCTGATGTTGGAAATTTATAGTTTAATAACTTAAAATGATTGTTGTTATGATTTTTTGTCAGTGATCGTACTAGATTTCTAACAGCAGGCTCGTGGTTAATTAAAAGCACAGATTTAAATTTTTTAGGTGTTTTTTTTATTATATCTATAATTTCATCTTCACTTGATAGGTATAATTTTTTTGAAGAAATAATTTTTTTTGGTTTTTCTATTTTTTTTAATAAAATTTTTAACGTTTTCTTTGTTCTTTTTGATGATGAAAGTAATATGTAATCAAACTTATATTTTTTTTTAACAAAAAATTCACAAATCTTTTTTGCATTTTTCTTGCCACGCTTACTTAAAGGTCTTTCATGATCCTCAAGATTTGGATGGTCCCAGCTAGATTTTGCATGACGCATAACGTATAATTTGAGCATAAAGTTTAAATATATGACTGCATTAAAAAAACAAGATAAAGAAATACTTAGATCTAAATACATAAATAGAGAATTGTCTTGGCTCAAATTCAACGACAGAGTTCTTCTAGAAGCCCAAAATATTGAAAACCCACTTTATGAAAGAATTAAATTTTTATCTATAGCTGGATCAAATTTAGATGAATTCTTTATGGTACGTGTCGCGGGTTTATATAGTCAAATCAAGCAAGAGGTAGATTCTCTTAGCTCTGATGGTCTTACTCCTGATGAACAAATGAGTGAAGTTATTTTGGAAACAAATAATCTTCTTAATAAACAAAATAAAATATATAGAGATTTAATTCTTCAATTAAAAAAAGCAAATATAAGTATAGTTAAACCTGAAAATTTAAGTAAATCGGATCAAAAAAGATTATTTAAAATTTTTAATGAAGAAATTTACCCTCTGCTAACACCATCGGCAATAGACCCAGCTCATCCCTTTCCATTTATTGCAAATCAAGGAAGAGCATTAGTTATGAGATTAAATAAGAAAAATAAAAAAAGAGTTTTAAATGCAATAATAGTAATTCCAAAAGCTTTATCAAGATTTATTGAAATAGATGGAAATAAAAGTTTTAAAAAATTTTTAATTATTGATGATGTTATAAGTTTTTTTGCTTCTGAAATATTTCCTGATCATGATTTAGATAAAAAAATGTTATTTAGAGTTATAAGAGATAGTGATGTAGAAATTCAAGATGAGGCCGAAGATTTAGTAAGATCTTTTGAATTGGCTTTAAAAAGAAGAAGAACAGGTGACATCGTACGTTTAGAAATTTTAAAAAATAGTAATAATGACTTAATTAAGTTTATAACCAATAAGTTAAACGTAAAATCTGAATACATCTATGAAATTGAAGGCATTGTTGGAATTCAAGATATCGACCAAGTTTGTAAAATTAAAAATTCTAAATTAAGATTTAAAAATTTTAATCCCAGAGAGGTTGAGAGATTAAAGGAATTTAATAATAATTTTTTTGATACTATAAAAAAAAAGGATTTAATAGTTCATCACCCTTTTGAAACATTTGATGCTGTCGTTGAGTTTTTAAATCAAGCTGCATATGATAAAAAAGTTATAGCAATTAAACAAACTCTATACAGAACAACGTTAGACTCTCCAATTGTTAAAGCCTTAATAACAGCAGCTGAAAATGGAAAGACAGTAACCGCTTTAATAGAGATCAAAGCAAGATTTGATGAAGAAGCAAACATTCAACTTTCAAGAAGTTTAGAAAAGGCAGGAATTCAAATAGTTTATGGTTTTGCAAAATATAAAACACATGCAAAATCATCTTTAATATTAAGAAAAGAGCAGGGAAAAATTCAAACTTATATACATCTGGGAACTGGCAATTATCACCCAGTTAATGCAAAAATTTATACTGACTTATCTTTATTTAGCTCTGATAAAAAAATAGCAACTGATGTAGAAAAATTTTTTAATTATGTAACTGGTTATTCAAAACCACGAAATCTTAGTAAAATATCTATATCACCAATTAATCTTAGGGAAACTTTGAACAAATGTATTGCTAACGAGATAGCAAATGTCAAAAAAGGTAAAAAAGGTGAAATATGGGCCAAAATGAATTCCTTAGTAGATCCAGCGATAATTGATAAATTTTACGAAGCTTCAAATGCTGGAGTAAAGATATTTTTATTTGTAAGAGGTGTTTGTTGTTTAAGACCTGGAGTTAAAGATAAATCTGAAAATATAATAGTTAAAAGCATGATTGGAAGATTTTTGGAACACTCAAGAATTTATTGTTTTTCAAATGGAAAAACAATGCCTAGTAGAGATGCAAAAGTTTTTATTTCATCAGCAGATTTAATGCCAAGAAATTTAAATCGAAGAGTTGAACTTCTAGTTCCAATTGAAAACCAAACAGTCCATGAACAAGTTCTTGATCAAATTATGTTAGCTAATTATTTAGATAAAAAACAAAGTTGGGAACTCGATGCTAGTGGAAATTATAAAAAAATAAAATATAGTGAAAATGATTCTTTTTCAGCCCATGATTATTTTATGAATAATCCTAGTTTATCTGGAAGAGGTAAAGCTAAATTAAAAATGAAACCGAAAAAATTAAACTTAAGATTAATTAAAAGTGGAAATTAAAGTTTTTAAAAATAAACAAAATTTAAAATTAAAACCTGCTAAATTAGCAGTTATTGATATAGGATCTAATTCTATTAGGATGCTAATTTATGAAGATTTTAGCTCTTCTCGTGTGCCATTTTTCAATGAAAAAGCTGTTTGTGAACTTGGTAAAAATTTAGATAAATCAAGAAAACTTCATAAGTCTGGTGTTGATTATGCTCAAAAAGTATTGAAGAGATTTTCAGAGATTTTAAATGTTTCTAAAATTGTTAATTTAAAAATAATAGCAACTGCTGTTTTAAGAGAAGCAACTGATGCAAAACCATTTGTTGAATACGTAGAAAATCTTTTTAAGAAAAAAATAGAAATCTTAAGTGGTGAGGAAGAAGCAATTTGTTCAGCAGAAGGTGTTAAAATTGGATTTGATAATGTAGATGGGTTAGTTGCCGATCTTGGTGGAGGTAGTTTAGAACTAGCTCGAGTTGAAAATGGTTTGATCACTAATAAAACATCTTTACCCTTAGGTGTTTTAAGATTAATAAATAATCCAATTGTAAAAAAGAGAAACCTTTCCAAATATATAAAAAAACTTTTGAGAGATGAGAAATGGTTATCTAAAAAAAAATTTGAAAATCTATATTTAGTTGGTGGAACATGGAGAGCTTTATTTAAACTTCATCTTTTTCAAAATAAACACCCTGTCCACATAATCCATCAGTATTCAGTAAATTATGAAACTATATCGACATTTGTAGAAAAAATTGCATCGTTCAACAAAGCAAAACTAAAAACAGTTGAATATATATCTAAATCTAGAACACCCTATCTACCATATAGCTCTATAATATTAGATGAGATCATGAGAGCAACAAATCCAAAAAACATAATATGCTCTATAAGCGGTATTAGAGAGGGATCTCTTGCAACAGATTACTTTAAAAATATTGATAACTCTCAAGTTTTTGAAAAATCATTAGAATATATTTCTAAGAAAAGAGGTGATTTGGGATTAACTTACAAAAAGTATCATGAATTTATCAAACCTGTATTTGATGGTAATGAACATTTCGATGAAAAATTGCTTAATTTAGCTTGTGTTTTAAGTCATATGGATTGGGGACTTGGTGCTTTTCAAAAAGCAGAATTAGTTTTTCAAGAAACATTAAATACTCCGTTATTGAGACTTTCACATAAAGAAAGAATTCAAATAGCTCTTTCATGTTATTGGAGGTACTGCAGCATTAAATACAACCCTAAAATAGAATATTTGAAATTTTTAAATAATAATGAAATTTTTTCTAGTAAACAAGTTGGTGCAGCCTTAAGATTTGCTCACTCACTTACATCTATTTCTACTATCTTCTTAGAGGAATTTAAATTGTATAAAAGAGGTAACTCTGTATTTTTAAAAATTCCAGCACAACATCAAGAAATAATTTCTAAACAAGTTACAAAAAGATTTAAAGCTCTTGCGCGAGAATTATTTTTAGAGCCGAGAGTAATTTACTCAAATAATTAAAATTTAATTTAATCTATTACAACTTATACGTTAGTGATTTTTTTTTATAAAACAAAAACATACCAATATGAGAGGCGTTATTAAATTTACCATTCTTAATTAATTTAATTATTTGATGATCTGAAACTATGTGGATTTTTATTCCTTTTTCAGGCTTTGAAATTTTAATAAGATTATTACAAAAAAAACCAGTAATTTTAGTGGTGAGTCGACCTGGTTCAGAATAAAATGAAGTAATTTTTCTCAATTTATTTCTTGATTTATATCCTGTTTCTTCAATTAATTCTTTTTTAGCAGATATTAAAGCTGTTTCATGTTTTTCAATTATACCAGATGGAAACTCAAAATTAATTTGATTTATAGGAATTCTTTTTTGTGAAACCAAAATATACTTGTTCTTAATTTTGGGTATTACGATTGAAAGGTTTGAAGTTTTTAAAAAATGATAAAATTCATTTTTTTTAAATTTTTTATTAATTAATTTAATATTGTTTGTTAGTTTTAAATTTTTCAATCTTTTTCTAAGAATAATTTTTTTGCGACATAAACAGCAATTAACATACCAATTAATTCTGCAACTATATAAAAAGGAGTGTTTAAATAACTTATACCAGTAAACGACTCTGTGAATGTTCTTGCTATTGCTACAGCAGGATTTGCAAAAGATGTTGATGAAGTAAACCAATAACCAGCTGTAATATATAACCCAACAGATGCAGCTACAGTAATTTTACCTGACTTCATGGATCCAAAAATAATGATTATTAGTCCTAATGTTGCTATAATTTCTGATACAAAAATATAGATACCATCTCTTGATTTTGTTGATAATTCAAAAATCTGATGTTCAAAAAAGAAATTAGCTAAAGCCACACCTAATAAACATCCAAGGATCTGAGCTGAAATATAAAAGGGTAGAAGACGTTTTTTTAATTTTCCAGTTATTGTCATTGCTATACTAACAAATGGATTAAAATGAGCTCCAGAAACATCTGCAAAAACAGTTATTAGCACAAACAATCCAGCTCCAGTTGCTATAGTATTGGCAATTAGCATTACAGCTATATCATCGGTAAGATTTTCTGCCATTAAACCTGATCCAACTATGATCATTACTAGAAAGCAACTTCCAATAAATTCAGAAAGAAAATATCTACTTTTATTTTTCATTTATCCAATCTTTAATTTTACTACTTATAATATTAAATGTGTTTCTAATGATTATTTGCTTTTCTTCATCATTTGCATTTTGAAGTTTTGTTACTGGATCATCTATATCCCAATGAATAATTTGGTTTTTATGAGGCCAAATAGGACATACCTCATTATTTGCGTTATTACATACTGTTATTACATGATCCATTTTTATTTCATTTTCGATAAACTTTTTAAAGTTTTTAGAACTATAATTAGTTAGATCATAATTTTTATTTTTTTCTAAAAAACTTCTAATATCAACATTGATTTTTCCAGATGGATTGCTACCAGCACTGAAAGCTTTAAATTTATTTGAGTATTCGTTATTAATAATGCTCTCAGCAATAATGCTTCTTGCTGAATTTCCTGTGCATACAAATAAAATATTTTTCATTAAAAAATAATTTTATAAATACCAATCACAAATAATGGAATTTGTAATCCAAAGTTAGTTAAAATAGCCTTATCCTTTAATAACAACCCAGAAATTGTCCATCCAACAACACCAAGACCATGAAAATAAATATTCAGTGGGTAAATATTAAGATTTGTAAGTAAAATGCCAGTTAATACTAAGAATGTACTGATCCACTTTAGATATTTTTTTATAAATAACATTCAAAACTTATATGAATGTTATGTTAAAGATTTGTTACAATAGACTTTTATGTGATTTAATTTTTTTGAAGTTCATAGATGGAAACGTAGTGTTTCTTCTTAGGGAGTGGGATTATGGTTGGAACTTTAGTCAATCTTGGTTTTATTGATTTATTTCCTACAATAATATTTTTGTCATAATTATCTAAATTAACCTCAGGATGAGGGTTTCCATCATTGATTAATGGCCACGCATCACAAGCTCTATAACCAAATAAAATTAAGGGTCTTGAGTTATTCATTTGATTGTGTCCAGACCCATGAACTGATCTACAATGAAAAAATACTACTGTTCCTGCTGTGCCAGTTATAGAAACACTATCCTTAGTTCCTATTTTATTTTTCTTAGTATCTATTTTTCCAACAAAATAATTTTCTTTGCTGTGGTGGCTGTACAATTTCTTTTTGTGTGAATTCTTTATTATTTTAAGTGGCCCATTTTTCTCGTAGCAATCATCTAAATATATACCAACTGTAATTAAATCATCGTTCGTATGAGGGTAAAAAGCCCAATCTTGGTGCCATCCAATTTCACTGCCTTTTTTCTTATTTGGAAGCTTAAAATTTAATTTACCTAGATGAAATCTTACTGTTCCACCTAATAATTTTTTAGCTATGGATATAATTCTTTTATCTCTAGATAATTCATAGAAAACTTTATGCCTGTTCTGAGGATTATTTAGTCTTAGAATTTCTTTATTTTTTGGAGAACCTGATTTGTAGACAAAATGGTAATTATCATAAGACTGAGTTCCATTTACACCATTACCTTTTTTTCTTTTTTTTTCTTTTGAAATTACTTCATTAACAATTTTATTAATTTTATTTATCTTTGTTTGAGAAATTAGATTTTCTTTAACAAGAAAGCCATTTTTTTTAAATAAATTTAAATCATTCATATAGTTAGATTATGAAAGAAAATAAATCTTCTTTAAAATAAATACAATGTTTTTTGTGAGATTAAATAAAAGTAATAATTATTTGTTAATCCGAGAATTAAAAAAATTCCCGGATTAAACCTAATTTTTAATTAACAACCTTTGAAAGATGCAGACATATTTCTAATTAAATTGAAATATAAGTCTTTTCCTGGTTCTAAAGTCGCTCCTAATGGATCAACTACACCGGTTTTAATATTCATGTCTTTTGCAACCGCTTTAATGATATCAGGGTTAAATTGAGGTTCAGAAAATACACAAGCAACTTTATCGTGTTCAATTATCTCTCTGATTTCTGCTAGTTGTTCTGCTCCAGGCATTACATCTGTATTAACAGTAAAAGCACCTAATATATTTACATTAAATCTTTTCTCAAAATACTGATAAGCATCATGGAATACAATTGAAGAAACACTGTTGCTTAAATCTGTCATAACATCAATTGTAAGTTTATCGATTTCTTGTAAAGCTTTAGCTAAATTACTTTTATATTTAGCTTCATTTTTAGGATCATTTTCAATTAAATGTTCTGCCATTTCATTTAACATAGCTTTTGCATTAATTGGGTCCAACCAAATGTGTGGATCAAATTCACCATGCGCATGTCCATCATGATCGTCATGTCCGTGATCATCATGATCATCTTCTTTTTTCCCATGATCGTCATGTCCGTGATCATCATGATCATGTTCGTCAAAAATATTTCTCTCTCTAAATTTTAATACCTGTAATCCTTTAGTTTTCATTAATTCAATTTTTTCTGCTTTCTTAGCAATTGAACTCAATGGTTTTTCTAGAAAACTCTCTAAATCTTCACCAACCCAGAATATTAGATCTGCATTTTGAAGCATTTTTGCGTGTGAAGGTTTCATTGCAAATCCGTGTGGAGAAGCATATCCATCAACTATTAAATCAGGTTTAGCAATACCATCCATTAAATAACTAGCTAATGAATGAATAGGTTTAATAGAAGCAACTACTTTTATTTCAGCATTTGCTGGTGTAAAGAATGTTAGAATTGATAATATTGAGAATATAAGCGGTATTTTTTTAATATTTTTCATAATAAGTAATTTAATTAGTTGTTATAATATAACGTTATGTAATAATATAACATTTATAAGTCAAGCAATATATGAGCTCAGAAAATAGTACATTAGTAAAATTAAATAACGCTGGTTTTAAACAAAATGATAAATGGCTAGTGGAAGGAGTTTCATTAACTGTTGAAAAAGGAAAGATTGTTACCCTTATTGGACCTAATGGATCTGGAAAAAGTACTACCGCAAAAATTGCATTGGGAATTTACAAAAACATAGAAGGAAGTGTTGAGAAATACACAAATAAAGTTGGATATGTTCCTCAAAAAATATCTATTGATTGGACTTTACCGTTAAGAGTTTATGATTTTATGCTTCTAACTGAAAATATTAAAGATGAGGCAATTGATGAAGCACTTACATTAACAGGTGTTATGCATCTTAAGAATAAAAATTTAGGAAATTTATCAGGTGGTGAATTTCAAAGAGTTTTAATCGCAAGAGCTATTTCAAAAAAACCTGAATTATTAGTTCTTGATGAACCTGTTCAAGCAGTTGATTATACTGGTGAGATTGCTTTGTATGAATTAATAAAAAGAATTTCTGATACACTAAATTGTGGAATTCTATTAATCTCTCATGATCTACATACTGTTATGACCGCAACTGATCATGTGGTTTGTTTAAATGGTCACGTATGTTGCTCTGGATCACCAATGGATGTTGCTAAAAATAATGAATATAAAACCTTATTTGGTGAACAAGCATCTCAAATTCTTTCTGTATATGAACATAAACATGATCACGTTCATTCAGACAAAGGTGAAATAAAGAAAAATTAATATGTTTGATGATTTTTTTATAAGAGCATTATTTGCAGGAATAGGAATTGCATTTGTAACAGGACCGTTAGGTTGTTTTGTAGTTTGGAGAAGATTATCTTATTTTGGTGATACATTAGCTCATTCAGCACTTCTTGGTGTAACAATGGCATATACTTTAGATTTAAATATAGCTATTTCAGTGTTTTTAATTTCTTCAGTAATTGCATTAATCCTAATTCAACTACAGAAAAAAACTAATTTGCCTGGGGACGCTTTGCTTGGTCTTTTAGCACATTCCTCATTAGCTGTCGGATTAGTAGTAATAGGTTTTTTAACCTTTATTCGTTTTGACATTATGGGACTTTTATTTGGCGATATATTAGCTGTAACAACTGATGATTTGATAATTATTTGGACTGGAGGAGCTTTAATTTTATTAGTTCTTAAATTGATTTGGAAACCGTTGTTTGCATCTACAGTTAATTATGAATTAGCAGAAGCAGAAGGATTAAATCCTGATAGAGCAAAAGCTATTTTTACAATTCTTATGGCTGCTGTAATTGCCATATCAATTAAAATGGTAGGGTTACTACTAATTACAGGTATGCTAATTATACCAGCGGCTATGGCTAGAAATATCTCAGACAGTCCTCAAAAAATGGTAATATTTTCAATTATTGCTGGATTACTGTCCGTTGTATTAGGTTTATATTCTTCATTAGAATTTAATACATCTTCAGGACCATCAATAATAGCTGCCTCATTAATATTATTCATACTGTCTTTATTTAAAATAAAACAATCGATTAAATTGAAAAACTGATAACTAATTGATAAGAATTTAAAATGCAAAAAGAACATAGCCTTTCAAAAAATCAAAAAATCATTTTTGATCTTATTGATAAATCTGGTGGACCTATGAAAGCTTATTCAATTCTTTTTAATGTTCAAAAAAAAGGAATTAAAGCGCCTTTACAAGTTTACAGAGCTTTAGATAAGTTGGTTGAAATTGGAAAAATTCATAAGATTGAAAGTAGAAATGCTTTTATAGCTTGTCAAAATTCAAGCTGTCAGGTTTCTAAAGCGACAGCTTTTTCAATTTGTGAAAGTTGTGAAAATGTATCAGAAATAAGTAATTCAAAACTTTCAAAATATTTATCTAATTTTTCAGATGACTCTGGAATGAAATATAGCAAGTATAATTTAGAATTTTTTGGTTTATGTAAAAAATGTAAATCAAAATAATGAGCACAGTTTCATTAACTTTAGACGAAATATTTGAACTAGCTAAAAAAACTCTTTTGGCAAATGGTTGTGATGATGAGACAGCATCAATTTTATCAGACTTAATTAGAAATGCTGAAAGAGATGGTTCTGTATCACATGGTTTATTTAGATTGCCAGCTTATGTAACAGGTCTTAAAGGTGGAAAGATAAATGGAAAAGGGAAACCTGAAGTAAAAAAAATATCTCAATCTGTAATAAAAGTTGAAGGAAATAATTGTTTAGCTCCTGTTGTTTTAAATAAAGGATTGCCTGAACTAGCAAAAGCTGCAAAAGAAAATGGTGTAGCTGTTTTAGCAATAAATAATTCACATCATATGGCTGCTATGTGGCCTGAAACAGAAAAATTAGCAGAGGAAGGTTTGGTAGCATTTGCTTGCACATCTTACAAACCTGCTGTAGCACCTGCTGGTGCTATAAAACCTTTATTTGGAACAAACCCAATTTCGTTTGCTTGGCCACGTCCAGGTAAAACACCAGTTGTTTATGATATGGCAACTGCTTCAATGGCAATGGGAGAAGTTCAAGTTGCTAAAAGAGAAGGGCACAAAGTTCCACTTGGAACTGGTTTAACTAAAGATGGTAAAGAAACTACTGATCCGGGGGAAATTGCTGATGGTGGAGTTTTATTACCTTTTGGTGGTTACAAAGGATCTGCAATTGCAATGATGGTAGAATTAATGGCAGGAGCATTAGTTGGAGATAATTTTAGTTTTGAAACAGCTGCTAAAGATAATAATGATGGTGGTCCTCCAAGTGGTGGTGAATTTATATTGGCAATCGACCCAGATAAAACATCAGGAACTAATTGGAAAAAACATGCTGAGGAATTTTTTGAAAAAATGAAATCAATGGGTGAAGTAAGATTACCTGGAGAAAGACGTCATAAGAATAGAATGGACACTGGTCCAAGAAATATTAACGAAGAATTAGTAAATAAAATAAAATCTTTAAGCTAAATTAATCTCAATTGGTGTGTGATCAGAAGGTTTTTCTCTTCCACGTGGATCTTTATTAATGCTAATGTCTTTAATTTGATCAATTATAGAATTTGAAACTAAAAAATGATCAATCCTCATACCATTATTTTTTTGCCAAGCACCTCTCATATAATCCCAAAATGTATATCCTTCTTTATCCTCGTGAAAATGTCTGTAGACGTCATTAAAACCAAGATTAATCATCTCTCTAAATTTTTTTCTTATTTCAAGTCGGTATAAAGCATCATCTTCAAAACTTTTAACATTATAAACATCTTCTGCTGAAGGGATAATATTGAAATCACCAGCTAAAATAATATTTGAATTTTTTTTAGATAAAGTTTTTAATTGCTTTATTAATTGATTAAGCCAATCTTTTTTATAATCGTATTTTTCAGTATCTACAGGATTACCATTAGGGGCGTAAATATTAATTAATTGTATATTTTTTTTCTTATGTTCAAATTCAGCTGAAATTATTCTTGATTGTTTTAACTTATCCTTAATGAAATCTGTTTTGACATTTTTTAATTTATTTTTAGATATAATTGCTACACCATTGTAACTTTTTTGACCAAATACATGACTTTCATAGTCCATTGATGAAAAATCATCATATGGAAAATTAACATCTTCAGTTTTGATTTCCTGCATCATTAAAATATCAGGTTTATATTTTAATAAATAGCTTTTGATATTTTCGATTCTTGCTCTTACCGAGTTTACATTCCAAGATGAAATGAGCATTAAAGTGAGAAAGACACTCCACAACCACATGAAGATTTGGTTTGTGGATTAGAAATTTTGAATTGTTCACCTATAAGTTCAGACACATAATCAATCTCAGATCCTTTAAGCAAATCAGCTGAAGTTTTATCAATTAAAATATTTTGATAATTTAAATCATCATCTTGTTTTGATTTATCAAATGTAAATTCATATTGAAAACCAGAACATCCTCCACCTTTGATAGCGATTCTGAAAAATGATCCTTTGTCTTTTTTTGATAACAAATTATCTATTTGTTTTAACGCTTTATCCGTAAATTTAATTTCTTTAATCATGTCTGAACACTGATATTACTAATATAATACTTAATTATTTAAATTAAAGGATGAAAAAAGACACTTTGTTAGGCGTATTTAAAAGTAAAGGCAGACTTAATAAAGAAGCTAATTCAAAATACAGATCTCCTTTTCAACGCGACAGAGATCGGATAATACACAGCGCATCATTTAGAAGATTAAAGCATAAAACCCAAGTTTTTGTTAACACAGAAGGGGATCATTTTAGAACTAGGATTACTCATTCAATTGAAGTTGCTCAAATAGCAAGATCAATTGCAAAATATTTAAAATTAAATGAAGATTTAGCAGAAACCTTAAGCTTAGCTCATGATTTAGGTCACACCCCATTTGGCCATGCAGGAGAGGATGCTCTAGATGAATGTATGCAAGATTATGGTGGTTTTGATCACAATCTACAGACACTAAGAATCGTAATGTTTTTAGAGAATAAATATTTCAAATTTGCTGGACTAAATTTAACGCTTGAAACTTTAGAGGGACTTTTAAAACATAACGGACCAGTAGACGATCTAAGCATGATCAACAAACTAATTGGATCAAAAGTTTTCAAAAATAAGATTAACTTCAATACGTATCCATCATTAGAAGCTCAAATATCAGCAATATCAGATGATATTGCCTATAATAATCATGATATTCAGGATGGAATTAAAGCTAATTTGTTTAAGCTTGAAGAATTAGTAGAATTAGATTTTTTCAAAAATATTTACCAAAGATATAAAAACAAAATAAATAAAAAAAATTATAAAATTGCTATTTACCAACTCATCAGAGATTCAATAGATATTATGATAAGAGATCTACTAAGTAATACAGAAAAAAATATTAAAAAATTTAAAATTAAGTCATTAAAAGATGTATCAAAATCAAATCAATTAATAGTTTCTTTTTCAGGTAAAATAGAAAATTCAGAACATGAAATTAGATCATTTTTAAGACATAGAATGTATGACAATAAATCGGTACTTAATAAGAATCAAAGAGGTAAAATGATAATTAAGAAATTATTTAAAATAATTAAATCAAATCCTAGAAAATTTCTTACTAAAGAGCAATTGACTAAAGACAAATATAGAGCTATTTCAGATTTTATATCTGGTATGACAGACAGATATGCAATTAACCTTTATAACGATAATAAATGAATATTTTTGAATTATATTTAGATAAAATTAAATCAATTATTGTTGAACTTAGTAAAAAAAATCAACTTATCGTTCCAGAAAGTTTCAATGGTATTAATGCAGAAATACCACCGCCAAAATTTGATTGTGATATTTCAACTAATGTTGCAATGGTTTTATCGAAACTAAACAAAACTTCTCCAATAGAATTGGCAGAAAAACTTGTACCTGAAATAAAAAATAGTGATGATCAAATAGCAAATATATCTGTTGCTAAACCTGGTTTCATAAATATTAAATTTAAGCCATCATTTTGGTCAAACTTTATTAAAGAAATAATTGATAACGCTGAAAAATTTGGAATTAATGAAAAAGAGAAAAAAAATAATTATTTAGTTGAATTTGTATCAGCTAATCCTACAGGACCTTTGCATGTTGGTCACTGTAGAGGGGCTATTTTAGGTGATGTCATATCTAATGTGTTAAAATTTAATAAACACAAGGTTACAAAAGAGTATTATGTAAATGATTATGGTAACCAGATTATAAATTTTACAAAATCTGTATACTTTAGAATTAGGGAAGTAAAATTTAACGAAACATTTCCTCAAGATAACCCTGATTTATATCCAGGAGATTACCTTATTGATTTTGCAAAAAATATAGTTTCGGATAATTCAGATCTAAATTTTGATGATTATGAGCAAATAAGCGATAAGTTAACAGCGTTATCTATAGAACAGGCGCTGCTTTTAATTAAAAAGAACCTTAAGAGTTTAGGAATTAACCACGATAATTTCGTTAGTGAAAAAAGTATTGTTTTAAACAACGAAGTAGAGAGTGTAATAAAATTTTTAGAAAAGAATAAATTTGTATACAAAGGAAAAATTAAAGCTCCAGCTGGAGAAGACGATAAAAACTGGGTAGAAAGAGAACAGTTACTTTTTAAGTCTACTGATTTTGGTGACGATAAAGATAGAGCATTACAAAAGTCAGATGGAGCATGGACATATTTTGCAAGCGATGTTGCATATCATAAAAATAAAGTAGATCGTAAATTTGATTATTTAATAAATATCCTTGGCGCAGATCATGCTGGTTATATCAAAAGAATTTCATCCTCAGTTGAAGCTTTGTCAGGAAAAAAAGATAAATTAATCTGTAAAATTAGTCAGCTTGTAAAATTAATTAAAGATAACAAACCATTTAAGATGTCTAAACGAAAGGGAGACTACATCACTGTTGATGATTTAATTGATGAGGTTGGAAAAGACGCAACTAGATTTATCATGCTTAATAGAAGTAGTGATGTAGAATTAGATTTTGATTTTGATGCTGTAAAAGAAAAATCAAAAGATAATCCGTTATATTATGTTCAATATTGTTATGCTAGAATTTCATCTGTCTTCAGACATATTGGTAAAGATTTAAATTCAAACATTGAATTAGATGATTTTAGTTTCGAATACTCAAATGATGAGATCAAAATTTTAAAAAAGATTTCAGAATGGCCAAAATGTATCGATGCAGCTAGTTCAAAATTAGAACCGCATAGAATACCAGTTTATTTATATGATCTTGCATCAGAATTTCACTCGTATTGGAATCTTGGCAAACAAAACCAGGAAAAAAGATTTATTAATGATCAAAAAATAGTTTCACCAGATAAATTAATTTTTTTAAAAGCAATATCTAACGTAGTAAAATCAGGAATGGATATAGTTGGTGTAGATACGCCAGATAAAATGTAATGCTAAAAGAAATTAAGTATTTAATCTTTATTGTTGTAATTGCTTTATTTATCTTTTTGACTGGTAGATATTATTTTTCAGATGAAAATAAAAAGAAATCATACAGATCTTATAAAAATAACGATGAAAAAATTAAATTATACTCAAAAAATTTACCTGTTTTGGAAAACGACACACAAAATGTAATAGAATACGTTCAGCAAACAAACAAAAAAAAGAAAAAAAAGTTTAATTTTTGGAAACTTTTAGAGAATGATTAAGAATAGAAGAGCTTTTATTGTTGGTTTAAAATCATCAACATTATCAAAGAAAGAAATAATTTTTTTAAAGAAATATAAACCATGGGGAGTTATTTTATTTTCAAGAAACATCATTTCAATTGAACAAACTAAAAAATTAACTGATAAAATAAAAAAGATATTTAAAGACAAAAAATACCCAATATTAATTGATCAAGAAGGAGGACGAGTAAATCGATTAGGTAAAATTATTTCATTTGATAATTTGACTTCTGAATATTTTGGTAATTTATTCACAAAAGATAAGAAAAAATTTAATATTATTTATAAATTATTTGTCGATAAGACCTCGTATTTGCTTAAATCAATCGGTGTTAACATAAATACCGTTCCTGTTTTAGACCTTCGAGTTAAAGGAGCTAGCAACATCATTGGTGATAGGTCTTTTTCAAAAAATAAAAAAAATATCTCTAAAATTGGAGATATTTGCATCAATTATTATCATGAAAATTCCATTGGAACTGTGATGAAACACATACCAGGGCATGGATTAGCTAAGGTAGATAGTCATAAATTTACTCCTGTAGTTTCAAAAAAATTAAATTATTTGAATAAAAACGATTTTTTTCCATTCAAGAAAAAACAAAGCTATTTTGCAATGACAGCACATGTAATATATCGAAGTATTGATAAGTTAAATACAGCTACACATTCTAAAAAAATTATAAATTTAATTAGAAAAAAAATTGGCTTTAAAAATATTTTGATTTCAGATGATTTATCAATGAAAAGTTTAAAAGATGATTTAAAAACTAATACTACCAAAACATTTAGTGCAGGTTGTAATCTTGCTCTTCATTGCAATGGTAAATTGTCTGAAATGAGGATGGTTGGTGACAATTCACCGAAGGTAAGTAATTTTATTATTAAAAAAACATCACTATTTTATAAAATTTTAAGTTAATATCTGAGCATGACTATTTCCGATTCTGCATTATTTAATGTCGATATAAATAACTATAATGGTCCTCTAGATGTACTTTTAGATTTAGCAAAAGCTCAAAAAGTAGATCTTGAAGAGATATCAATTACAAAATTAGCAGATCAGTTTCATGAATATATTATAAAAGAAAAAGATTTAAATTTAGAAATTGCTTCAGAATATTTATTGATGGCAACTTGGTTAGCATATTTGAAATCTAAATTACTACTTCCGGGAACTCCAGAAGAAGAATTTAAAGTTCAAGAGGTGGCTGAAAAATTAAAACTACAACTTAAAAAATTAGAACTAATAAGATTACTTTCTGAACAAATGCTCAAAAGAAAAAGATTAGGAAGAGAAATTAGATCAAGAGGAATGAAAGGAAATATAAGATCTATTTACAGCACAGAATATAATTTAAGTTTATTTGAACTACTTAAGTCATATTCAACAATTATTATGACCAAAGACTTTCAAAAAATGAATATTCCAAAATTACCTGTATTTACTGCAGAGGATGGAATTAAAACTATAAGAGAGTTTTTTGGTAAATTAATTGATTGGAAAAAATTAGATGATTTAATTCCTAAAAATCTTAAAAACGGTTCAAAATATAAACGTACTGGTAAAGCAGGAATTTTTGCTGGTTCATTAGAATTAGTTAAAGAAGGAAACCTTACTATGAAACAAGATAAATTATTTGATGATATTTATGTGAAGGAAAATAATGATTAAAAAAGAAAAAATTTCAAAAGATAATATTGTTAAATTTCCATCTAAGCTATCTGATTTGGAAAAAGAAATTGAAGCAGTAATTTTTGCTGCTGCTGAACCATTAGATGTTGATACAATCGAAAGCAAAGTTACTAAAAAAGGAAGCGTATCTAAATCATTAGAAAAGTTACAGCAAGAATACTCTAAACGTGGAATTAATTTAGTTTGCATAAAAGAAAAGTGGTCTTTCAGAACCTCTCCTAACTTGTCAAATATTATGTCACAAGAAAGGACTGTCGAAAAAAAACTTTCTAGAGCTGCTGTGGAGACCTTAGCGATAATTGTTTATCACCAACCTGTTACTAGAGCAGAGATTGAGGAGATAAGAGGTGTTGCATTTGGTACGAATACTCTTGAAATATTGATGGAACTCAACTGGGTGAAACCAGGAGGTCGTAAAGATGTACCAGGTAGACCAATTCAATATGTTACAACTGATGAATTTTTAAGTCATTTCAATCTTCAAAAATTATCTGATTTACCAACAATTGATGAATTAGGTGCTGCTGGATTAATTGACAGTTCTAGTGTTGATAATGCAATTTTTGGAACTGGTAAATTCTACAAAGAAAAACAAGAAGAAAAAAAAGAGGATATTTATTCTAATATTGATGAGATGTTAAACAGCACTCTTGATACAGAAGAGAAAGATTAACAAAAAAGTAACTTTTAAATTAACCATAAAAAGGTTATAAGTTTTTCATGAGCATAGGAATTTGGCAAATAGCAATCGTAGTTATATTAGTAGTCTTATTATTTGGACGAGGTAAAATCTCTAGTCTGATGGGTGATGTAGCTAAGGGAATTAAAAGTTTCAAAAAAGGAATGGCGTCAGATGTGACTGACGATACAGAGCCAAAAAATATATCCGACGAAAATAAAAACTCAGAAAACAAAGATTAAATCACATGCCTACTATTGGTTGGTTTGAGATATTAATTGTTGTTGGCATTGCTATTGTTGTTCTTGGTCCCAAAGATTTTCCAATCATGTTAAAGAAAGCAGGTTCGTGGATAGGCACTGCAAAAAGATATGTGAGCAATATTCAAAATGAAGTTTCAAATTTAGAAATTGATGAAGAAAAAATTGATAATGAAATAAAAAAAGAAACAAAAAAAGATGAGCAATGAAGAAAATGAAGGTGGATTTGTTAGCCATCTAACAGAACTAAGAAAAAGATTAATACATAGTTTTATATTTCTAATAATCTTTTTTGTTATTTGTTACATATTTGCTGAACACATATACGGTTTTTTAGTTGATCCATTTGCTCAAGCTGTAAAAGATGATGGGTCTGACAGAAGGCTTATTTTTACCGCCTTACAGGAAACTTTTTTAACTTATATTAAGGTATCCTTTTTCACAGCTTTTTTCGTGACCTGTCCATTTATTCTAATGCAAATATGGAAATTTATTGCACCAGGGTTATATAAACATGAAAAAGTTGCCATACTTCCATATCTTGTACTAACACCAATCCTTTTCTTTTTGGGAGGTATGCTTGTTTATTATTTGATAATGCCTCTAGCTATTAAATTCTTTTTATCATTTGAAAGCACAGGGATGTCTACAAGTTTACCAATTCAATTAGAAGCCAAAGTAAATGAATACTTGTCACTTGTTATGAAATTAATTTTTGCATTTGGAATAAGTTTCCAACTTCCCATAGTCTTAAGTTTATTAGCAAGAATAGGTGTTGTTGACAGTCAATTTCTAAAAGAAAGAAGAAAGTACGTTGTGATAATTATATTCGCCGCTGCAGCATTATTAACACCACCAGATCCAATTACTCAAATAGGTTTAGCAATTCCATTATTAATTTTATATGAATTATCAATATTTTCAGTAAAATTTATAGAAAACAAAAATTTAGAAAAGACTGATGCATAATTTAAAAGAAATCAGAAAAGATTTTTCAAAATTTGAAAAAGATCTTGAAAAACGTTCAGTTAAAATTGATTTTAATAATTTAAAAAAACTAGATGAATTAAATAGAGATTTAATCCAAAAGAAAGAAAATTTAGAAAAAGAAAAAAAAGATATTTCTAAATCTAAAGATGAAAGTTTATTTAAAAAATCTAAAGAAATATCTATAGAATTAGAAAAAATTACTGAGCAACAAAAAAATTCTAAAAATGAATTAGATAATATTTTATCAAGTATACCAAACATACCGCATCAAGATGTTCCAAATGGAAAAGATGAAAATGACAATGTTGAGGTTTTAAAAGCTGGTAAAGTTCCGGAATTTGATTTTAAACCTAAATCTCACTACGAACTTGGTGAAAATTTAGGTATGCTTGATTTTGATCTTGCAACAAAAACAACCGGATCAAGGTTTGTTTTTGTAAAAAAAGAGTTAGCATTAATGGAACGTGCTTTATCTAACTTTATGCTAGATACTCATATTGTTCAAAATGGCTACCAAGAGATTTCACCTCCATTGATAGCTTCTGAAAATACAATGTATGGAACAGGCCAATTACCGAAATTTGAAAACGATCAATTTGAAATAAAATTTGATGAAGGATCGGATAGAAAATTTTTAATTCCAACTGCTGAAGTAATTTTAACAAACATTGTTAAAGATAAAATTGTAGACCAAAAAGATTTACCAATGAGATTGGTTGCCTCAACCCCATGTTTTAGAAAAGAAGCCGGCAGTTATGGAAAAGATACCAAGGGAATGATTAGACAACATCAATTTTATAAGGTTGAGATGGTAAGTATTGTAGAAAAAGAAAATTGCCTAGAAGAATTAGAGCGAATGACAAACTGTGCAACTGATATTCTTGATAAGCTAGAGTTACCTTATAGAAAAGTAATTTTATGTTCAGGTGATATGGGTTTTAGTGCAGAAAAAACTTATGATATTGAAGTGTGGTTACCATCAGAAAACAAGTATCGTGAAATATCATCATGCTCTTCTTGTTCAACATTTCAGGCACAAAGAATGAAATCAAGATATAAAAATAAAAATAAGGAAACCGTTTTTGTTGGAACATTAAATGGAAGTGGTTTAGCTGTGGGTAGAACTTTAATTGCTGTATTAGAAAACTATCAACAAAAAGATGGTTCGATTATTGTTCCTAAGGTACTGCGACCGTATATGAATAATTTGGAATTGATTTCAGCTAAATAAAGTTGTTTTAATTACACAGATAGTATAAGTATTCACATAATTTATAAGGAGATTTATGGAAGGCTCAGGAATAGGACAATTTATACCGTTAATTTTAATTTTTGTTATTTTTTATTTTTTCTTAATCAGGCCACAGCAAAAAAAAGTTAAAGAGCACAAAGCTATGGTTGAAAGCCTTAAGAGAGGTGACAAGGTTGTTACTTCTGGTGGAATTACAGGTACTGTGGAGAGACTTATAGACAATGATAAGGTTGAAGTAGAAATTGCTGAAAACGTTAAAGTTGAGATAGTTAAATCAACTGGTATTCAAAGTCTTGTTAATACAAATACACAAGAAGTTAAAAAATAATTATTTTTAGTTAAGTGCTTTATTTCTCTAAGTTAAGAATTTTATTTATAACTCTTATTTCAGTTTTATTTATTTTAATTGCTTCATCAAATCTTTTTAAATTTGATGATAATTTTTTTGATAAAAAAATTAATCTAGGATTGGACCTTCAGGGTGGATCATATCTATTACTTGAAATTGATAATGAACCTGTAATTGAACAAAAATTACAAAACCTAACAACAACAATTAGAAATTACTTCAAAGAAAAAAATATTAAAATCAACAATATTAAAATAGATAATCAGAACATTTTTTTTAATGTAATAAATAATGATAAGCAATCTGTCTTGGATGTTTTTCAAGACGAAAATAGTGACCTTAACCCTTATTACCCAAGATTTAAATCACATCAGTTAGAAATTGAGGATACAGGTTTAAATTTAAAAGTTAATTTCTCAAGACAGGGTTTAATTAAACTTAAAACTTCTTCTCAAGATCAAGCTATAGAAATAGTAAGAAGAAGGGTAGATGAGGTTGGTACTAATGAACCCAACATACTTAAAAGAGGAAATAACAGAATTTTAGTAGAGCTTCCTGGATTAGATGATCCAATGAGAATAAAATCATTACTTGGTAAAACTGCAAACCTTACTTTTCGTTTTGTAACAAATGATGATAATGATCGTTTTGGTGTTGAAAAGTTAAAATTTGAAAATGGCCTAGAAGAAGCAACAGTTAGTAAAAGAATTATAATCAGTGGTGAAAATTTACTAGATGCACAACCAAAAATGGATACTCAAACTAACCAAACAATTGTTTCATTTACTTTAGATAGAGTAGGTGCAAAGAGGTTTGGTAAGGCAACATCAACTGGAATTGGAAAACAATTAGCAATTGTTTTAGATGGTAAAATTATTAGTGCACCTGTAGTTAGAGATACGATTGCTAGTGGTTCTGGTCAGATAAGTGGTGGCTTTACTTTTCAAACAGCAACTGATCTAGCTTTATTATTAAGATCAGGAGCATTGCCAGCTCCATTAGAAATTATTGAAGAAAGAACAGTAGGTCCAGATCTTGGTCAAGACTCAATTAATGCAGGAACGATTGCTTTAGCAATAGGTTTTATGTTGGTGATAATTTTTATGTTCGTAAAATATAAAATTTTTGGATTAATTACCAATATAACCTTAATAGTTAATTTGTTTATTCTTTTAGGTATCTTAACTTTGTTTGAAGCAACTTTAACATTACCTGGTATCGCAGGTATTATTCTAACCGTAGGTATGGCAGTTGATGCAAATGTTTTAATTTTTGAGAGAATAAAAGAAGAATTAAAAGACGAGACTAATAACATCTTAGCTTTTGATGGTGGTTATACTAAATCAAGAACGGCTATTTTAGATGCTAATATTACTACTTTATTAGCTGCAATTATTTTGTTCTTTATGGGCTCAGGTCCAGTAAAAGGTTTTGCTGTAACCTTAGGAGTTGGAATATTTACAACACTATTTTCAGTCTATTTCATAGCAAGATTATTCACTAGTATTTATGTATCAAGAAATAGAGACAAGGAAAAATTAATTTAATGATTGCTTTTAATAAATATTATAATCACTTTAATTTACTATCAACAGTTTTAATTGTTGTTTCATTATTACTGTTAATATTTAAAGGGCTTAATTTTGGTATAGATTTTAAAGGTGGTACTTTAATAGAATTAAGAGCCACAGATTCTAAAATAAATGTTAGTTCATTAAGAGATAGATTTAACCAAATGGACTTGGGAGATGTTTCCGTTAAAAAATTTGGTAATGATACAGATTTTTTAGTTAAATTTGAAAACAAAGATAATAAAAAGAATATTATTGAAGAAATTAAAGCTAATTTAGACGAATCTTTTGGAAAAAATTATGATTTTAGAAGAGTTGAAAATGTTGGTCCAAAAGTTAGTGCCGAATTATTAAAATCAGGAGTTATAGCAATATCTTTGTCTTTAGCATTAATGCTGATTTATATTTGGATTAGATTTGAATGGCAGTTTAGCTTGGGTGCAATTTTAGCTTTGTTTCATGATGTTATTGTAACTCTTGGAGTTTTTTCTTTGTTTAGTTTGGAAATAAACTTATCTATTATAGCAGCAGTATTAACAATAGTCGGATACTCTATGAACGACACAGTAGTTATTTTTGACCGTGTGCGTGAAAATTTGAGAAAATATTCAGATATAAAAATTTTTGAATTAACAAATATTTCAATTAACGAAACTTTATCAAGAACTATAATAACATCTACAACAACTTTACTTGCTTTATTGGCAATTTATTTTTTTGGTGGAGAAATATTAAAAGGATTTTCATTAGCAATGATACTTGGTGTAGTTTTTGGAACTTATTCGTCGATTTATATAGCAAATACAGTTTTGGTTCGACTAAGAGTTTCACAAAAAACCGTTCTTAGAGAAGACGATAAAAAATAATTTAATATAAGTTTTGAGCTATTACCATTGTTAGCAACATAGGTAATGATAATAAAGTATTCGTTCTTGAGAAAAGCATTGCAGTTTTGGCTGATTTTGCTTTTGTATCAGGATCACTTTCTACAATTCCTAAAGCTCTTTTTTGATTTGGCCAAATTACAAACCAAACATTAAAAGCCATTATAATTCCTAGCCACATCCCAATTCCTATTGCGGTATGCTTAGGTACACCAGAACCAATACTTAAAGTCATTGCATCATGTAAATAACCATTCAGAAGAGCAAGAATTAAACCAGAAAGAACAGTTAATGCAGCTGCCCATCTAAAATAAAATAATGCTGCAGGAGCAATTACTTTACCTATTGCTGGTTTTTGTTCATCTGGAATTTTTCCCATATTTGGAATTTGAACAAAATTGAAATACCACAATAATCCAATCCACATAATTGCAACAATTACATGTATATATCTAAACAACCAACTCCAGAATAATGCATCAATAGCTATACCATCATTTAAATAGAACAATCCAAGAAATAAAATTATAGCTAAAGCTAATGATGTATGTATGGTTTTTGATAAAGATGATAGTAGATTACTCATGATTCCAAGATATTATACACTAATTTTAGAAAATTTTAAGTTCTTAAATTTAAGTTAAAAGCGGTTTTAAAAATTGACCCGTATAACTCTCTTTAACTTTGCACACTTCTTCAGGTTTTCCCTCGGCGACAATATTACCACCTTTTACCCCACCTTCAGGACCCATATCAACAATATAATCTGCAGTTTTAATTACATCTAAATTATGTTCAATCACAACTACTGTATTTCCAAGTTTTACAAATGTATGAAGTATCTCTAAAAGTTTTTTTATATCATGTTGATGTAAACCTGTAGTTGGTTCATCTAATATATACATTGTTCTTCCCGTCGATCTTTTTGAAAGTTCCTTTGCAAGCTTAATTCGTTGAGCTTCACCTCCTGATAGTGTAGTTGCTTGCTGACCAATTTTTATATAACCTAATCCAACTTTTTTAAGAGTTAACAATTTTGTTTTTATATTAGATATATTTTCAAAATATTCACATCCTTCATCAACTGACATGTCCAAAACATCGGCAATACTTTTACCTTTAAATTTGATTTCCAAAGTTTCTCTATTATACCTTGTTCCTTTACATTCATCGCACTGTATATAAACATCAGGTAAAAAATGCATTTCATATGTAATTACACCATCACCCTCACATGCCTCACATCTACCACCTTTAACATTAAAAGAAAATCTTCCTGGTTTATATCCTCTTGTTTTGGATTCTGGTAAACTTGTAAACCAATCTCTGATAGGTCCAAAGGCTCCAGTATATGTTGCTGGATTTGATCTGGGCGTCCTACCAATAGGTGATTGATCTATATCAATTATTTTATCAATTAATTCTACACCTTTATAACCTTTGAATGATTTAGGTGTTTTTCTTGCTTTATTATTTAAAGTTAAGTTTAAAGCATGAAATAATGTTTGTAATATTAGGGTAGATTTTCCACTCCCAGAAACACCAGTAATACAGGTAAATGTGCCAGTTGGAATTTTAAGATTTACATTATTTAAATTATTTCCACTTGCACCATTGATTTCAACAAATCTCCCATTTTTAGCCAAACGTCTAATTTTAGGAATTTCAATTGCTTTTTTATTTGCAAGATATTGACCTGTAATACTATTTTTATCTTTTTTAATTTCTTCAAATGATCCTTGTGCTGTTATCTCACCACCATTACTCCCAGCTTCAGGACCTAGATCAATTATATGATCTGCATTTTCCATTGTTTCGGTGTCATGCTCAACAACAATAACTGTATTGCCAAGATCTCGTAATCTTTTTAATGCATTAATTAGTTTAACGTTATCTTTTTGATGTAATCCAATTGAAGGTTCATCCAAAACATATAATACACCTGTTAAACCTGATCCGATTTGTGAGGCTAATCTTATTCTTTGAGCTTCACCACCTGATAAAGTTCCAGACTCTCTAGATAATGTTAAATAATCTAAACCAACGTTTAAAAGAAAATTTAATCTTTCATTTATTTCTTTTAGAACATGTTCTGCTATTTTAAATTGTCTTTTATCAAGATTATTTTCTAAGTTTTTAAACCATTCAGCTGCATCTAAAATAGATTTTTTTGTTACTTCACTAATATGAAGACCATTAATTTTAACACATAAAGCTTCTTCTTTTAATCTGTCGCCATTGCATGCTTCACATGCTGTATCAGATTGATATTCAGCAATAGCTTCTCTTTTCCATTCACTATCTGACTCTAAAAATCTTCTTTCAAGATTATTAATTACACCTTCAAAAGTTTTTTTGTAGGAATATTTCTCGTAGCCATCATCATAATTAAATTTAATCTCATCTTCATCTGAGCCATAAAGAATAATATCTTTAATTTTTTTAGATAATTTTTTCCATTTTTCATCTAAAGAAAAACCATAATGTTTTGCTAAAGACGCTAAAGTTTGAGCATAATATAATGTGGTTGATTTTGACCAAGGTTCAATTGCTCCATCAGCTAAACTTTTTCTTTCATCAGGAACAACTAAATTTGGATCAACGTTTAGTTTCATTCCAATTCCCTCACACTCTTCACACGCACCATAAGGGCTGTTAAATGAAAATAATCTTGGTTCAATTTCCTCAATTGTAAAACCACTTTCAGGGCAAGCAAACTTTGTTGAGTAAATTAACTTTTCAGTTTTTCTAAATTTTTGAGGAAGTGTTTCATCCTCATATTCTATAAACACTAAACCGTTTGTTAAATTTACAGCTGTTTCAATACTTTCGGCTAATCTGTTTCCAAGTTTTGAATTTAAAACTATTCTATCTACTAAGATTGAAATATCATGTTTAAGTTTTTTATCTAGGTTAGGTGATTTTTCTATATCATATAAAACATTATCAATTTTAATTTTTCTAAATCCTCTTCTTTTGTAGCTTAATATATCTTTTCTATATTCACCCTTACGACCTCTTACTACCGGAGCATAAATATAAATTGTAGATTTTTTTGGTAATTTTTTAACTAAATCTACTATTTGAGTAATAGTTTGAGAGGTTATAGGTTTACCTGTAAATGGTGAGTAGGGGATTCCCGCTCTAGCGTACAATACCCTCATGTAATCATATATTTCCGTTACAGTTGCAACAGTAGATCTTGGGTTTTTTGAAGTATTTTTTTGCTCTATTGCGATAGCTGGACTTAATCCTTCAATTAAATCAACATTTGGCTTTTTCATTTTATCTAAAAATTGACGCGCATATGCAGATAAACTTTCAACATATCTTCTTTGACCTTCTGCGTAGATAGTGTCAAATGCTAAAGACGATTTTCCAGATCCTGATAGACCCGTAATGACCACAAATTTGTCTTTTGGAATCTCAACAGTAACATTCTTTAAATTATGTTCTTTAGCGCCCTTAATAACTATCTTTTTCATCATAATTTTAGTTGCTTTGAGTTAATAAAATTAATATTCAGAAGAATTGTGGTATAATTCTAATTAACTAATTTAACAAATATTAAATATTATGGCTGGAAGTTTAAATAAAGTATTATTAATTGGTCGTTTGGGCGCAGATCCTGAAGTTAAGCAAATGGTAAATGGTAAAAGTGTTGCTAGATTGAGCCTTGCAACAAGTCAATCTTGGAAAGATAAAAATACTGGTGAAAGAAAAGAAAAAACAGAATGGCACCGTGTAGTTGTATTTAACGAAGGTTTAGTAAATGTTGTTCAACAATATTTAAAAAAAGGTGCTCAAGTTTATGTTGAGGGTCAACTTACAACAAGAAAATGGAAAGACGAACAATCAGGACAAGACAAATATTCAACAGAAATAGTTATACAAGGATATAATTCTTCACTTACAATGTTGGGCGGGGGAAATTCTGGTGGTGGAATACAAAATGACACAACTCAACAAAATAACATTGAGGATTCTTCACAAGTGTCAGATATGGATGATGAAATTCCATTTTAATTTCTATGAAAAATACTGAAGAGTTTAAAGATAAAAATATAAAATTAATCTCAATGCATGATGAGATGAGTTCATCATATCTTTCTTATGCAATGAGCGTAATTGTTAGTCGAGCTCTTCCTGATGTAAGAGATGGATTAAAACCAGTTCATAGAAGAATTTTATATGCTATGTACAAAGGTGGATATGATTGGTCTAAACAATTTAGAAAATCTGCAAGAATAGTCGGAGATGTTATTGGTAAATATCACCCTCATGGCGATCAGTCTGTTTACGATGCTCTAGTTAGAATGGTGCAAGATTTCTCTATGAGTTTACCATTAGTTCAAGGTCAAGGAAATTTTGGTTCAATAGATGGTGATCCCGCTGCTGCAATGAGATATACTGAAACACGTTTGTCAAAAGTTTCTCAATATTTGATTGATGATATTGAAAAAAATACAATTTCTTTCAAAAGTAATTACGATGAAACCGAGAGGGAACCTAGTGTTTTGCCAGCACAATTTCCAAATTTATTAGTAAATGGAGCCGGTGGTATTGCTGTTGGTATGGCAACTAGTATACCTCCTCACAATTTAGGTGAAATTATTAATGGAACTTTAGCCTTAATAGAAAATAAAGATATTAAGATTAGAGAATTGATGAAACATATACCCGGTCCAGATTTTCCAACCGGTGGCGTAATTATAGGTAAAGATATAATTAAACAAGGATATAATAATGGTAGAGGATCTTTTAAGATAAGAGGTGAAATCTCAATTGAACAACAAAAAAATGGTCGTGAAAGACTAGTAATTACTTCTATACCATATCAAGTTAACAAATCTGTTTTGAATGAAAGAATTGCTCAATTAGTAAGAGAAAAGAAGATTGAAGGAATAAGAGATATTAGAGATGAGTCTAACAGAGAAGGTATTAGGGTAGCAATAGATTTAAGAAACGGAGTAGAACCAGAGACAATAAAGAGACAGTTATATAAAAATACCCAGATAGAAAGTTCATTTGGTTTTAATACTTTAGCTATTGTTGAAGGAAAACCACAAACTTGCACACTAAAAGATTTTTTATCTAATTTTTTAACTTTTAGAGAAGATGTTGTAATTAAAAAAACTAAATTTGATCTTCAAAAAGCTGAGGAACGCGCTCATGTACTAATAGGATTATCTGTTTCAGTTGAAAATTTAGATAAAATAATAAAAATTATTCGATCATCTAAAACACCCGATGATGCTAAAATATCAATTTTAAAAACTAAATGGAAAATAAACAAGTCTCAAAAATTAATTTCTTTAGTTGAGGGAAAAAAAGGTAAAAACCTTTATTCTTTATCTGAACCACAAGTTTTGGCTATTTTAGAATTAAGACTTCAAAAATTAACTGCATTAGGGATAAATGAAATCGAAGTTGAAATTAAAAAATTAGCTGAACTAATAACTAAATATAAAAAGATTATTTCATCAAAAAAAGAACTTTTAAAAGTAATCAGTGAAGAGTTAAAAAATATTAAAGAGAAATTTGCTATACCAAGAAGAACTAAAATTATAGATGCTGTTTTAAATTACGATATTGAGGAAACAATCCAAAAACAATCAGTAATAATTACAGTAACATTGCAAGGATACATAAAAAGAGGTTCTTTAGATGGAGTAAAAAAACAAAAAAGAGGTGGTAAGGGAAAATCAGGCATAACAACTAGAGATCAAGACTCAGTTGTTCAAACATTATCTGTGAATACTCATACTTCGGTACTCTTCTTTTCTACCGAGGGTTTAGTCTACAAGATCAAAGCATGGAAAATCCCAGAGGGCTCATCCTCATCTAAAGGCAAGTCTTTATTTAATATTTTACCATTAAAGAGTCATCAAGCAATAAGCTCAATTATGCCAATGCCAGAGGATGATACTTTTTTAAAAAATTATCAAATTATTTTTGCTACAGCACAGGGTAAAGTACGAAAAAATAGTTTAGAAGATTTTTCATCAATTAATGCATCTGGAAAAATAGCAATGAAATTGGATAATAATGATAAAATTGTAGGTGTTAAAATTTGTAAAGATGATCAGGATGTAATTTTAAGTACAAAATTTGGCAAATGCATTAGATTTGAAGCTAAAAAGCTAAGAATTTTTAAAGGTAGATCTTCTAAAGGAATTAAAGGAATAGAATTAGCATCTAATGATCAAATAGTATCTTTATCAGTGATTGATAACGATAAAATTAATAAAAATGGAAAAAAATCAAAAGATGACAAATCTGAATTAAAAGCAAGAGAGAAATTTGTTTTAGCAATAAGTGAGAATGGTTTTGGTAAAAAGACCTCACATACAGATTACAGAGTTACCAACAGAGGTGGGAAAGGTATTATAGGAATAATAAATTCACCACGAAATGGAAATATTACTTCATCTTTTCCTGTTTTTGAAGGCGATGAAATTTTAATTTCTACGAATAAAGGTAGAGTTATAAGAGTTGCTGTTAAAGAAATTAGAACAGCAGGCAGAAATACTCAAGGGGTAAGAATAATTAAGTTATCTGGAGAAGAAAAAGTTGTTTCAGCAATTAAAATTGATGATAATTTAATTTAATGAGCAAAATTGCAATTTATCCTGGAACATTTGATCCAATCACTTTTGGACATATAGATGTAATAAAAAAATCATTAAAATTGTTTGATAAAATAGTAGTAGGTGTTTCAGATGAAAGTAACAAAAATTATTTATTTAGTTCTGAGGAAAGAATAGAAATAGTAAATAAAGCCTTATTCAAAGATCTAAAATTAAATAGAAAAAAAATAAAAGTTGTGTCGTTTGGATCATTAACCACAGATTTATGTAAAAAATATAAATCAAACATTATTCTAAGAGGATTAAGAGCTGTATCTGATTTTGAATATGAATTTCAGTTAGCTGGTATGAATAGAAAATTAAACAATAATATTGAAACAATATTTTTAATGTCAGATTTAGAAAATCAAATTATTTCATCAAGATTTGTAAAAGAAATTGTTAAATTAAAAGGTGATATAAAAAAATTTACTACTAAAAGTACAATTAAATCTTTAAAAGACAAATATGAATAAAAATTTTATTAAATTACTTGTTTTGTTTTTTTTAATTACCAATCAATCAATAGCTGAGGAGAATATAATGATATTAAAATTAAAAGACGGTGAAGTTAAAATAGAATTATTTGATGACGTAGCACCAAATCATGTAAAAAGAATTAAGGAATTAGCTAATAGTGGCAAATATGATAACGTTGTTTTTCACAGAGTTATAGATGGATTTATGGCTCAAACCGGGGATGTTAAATTTGGAAATTCAGAATCAAAAGATTTTGATCTTAGAAGAGCCGGGATGGGTGGATCAGATTTTCCTGATTTAGAGCAAGAATTCAATAGTCTACCACATGACAGAGGAACTTTATCAATGGCAAGAGCTCAAGATCCAAATAGTGCAAATAGTCAATTTTTTATTTGTTTTCAGCCAGCTCCCTTTTTAGATCGACAATATACAGTTTTCGGAAAAGTGATAGAGGGAATGGAATTTGTTGATAAAATAAAAAGAGGTGATCAAAATAATAACGGTGCTGTAACTGATCCAGATAAGATAATTAGTTTCAAATCCCAATAAATTTTTTTAATGGCATTAAAAAAATTTGCCTTTAACGTTTTAAAAAAAGATAAATTTGCTAGGTGTGGTTTAATCGAGACACATCGTGGAAATATACAAACCCCAGCTTTTATGCCCGTAGGAACTCAGGCAACTGTTAAAGCTTGTACAATAGATGATGTTAAAAAAACAGGTTCTGAAATAATACTTTCAAACACCTATCATCTCATGATACGGCCTGGTGTGGAAAGAATTAAATTAGCTGGTGGACTACATGATTATATGAATTGTGATTTACCTATTTTAACTGACTCTGGTGGTTTTCAAGTCATGTCTCTATCAAAATTGAACAAAATAGATAGAGAGAAGGGTGCTATTTTTAATTCACATGTTGATGGTAAAAAATTTTACTTAAGCCCCGAAGAAAGCATCAGGATACAATTAGGATTAAATTCTGATATTGTGATGATTATGGATGAGTGTCCAAAAAAAACGACTGATTATGATATTATACAAAAATCTATGGAGCTCTCACTTTATTGGGCTAAAAGGTCAAAAAAAGCCTTCGGCATGAATCCACATAAAGCCTTGTTTGGTATTATTCAAGGAGGTCTTTTTAAAGATTTAAGATTAAAATCTCTTCAAGAGCTTATTAAAATAAATTTTGATGGTTATGCAGTTGGAGGTTTAGCTGTAGGAGAGTCACAAAATGAAATGTTTAATGTTTTAGATGACATTAAGGAATATTTACCTGATGAAAAACCACATTATTTAATGGGTGTTGGAACACCCTCTGATATATTGGGAGCTGTAAAGAGAGGTATTGATATGTTTGATTGTGTGTTGCCAACTAGATCAGGAAGAACAGGATTAGCTTTTTCTTGGCAAGGTAGAATTAATATTAAAAATAATAAGTATCAAAATGATAATACACCCTTGGATCCTGAGTGTGACAATTTAAGTTTGAATAAATATTCAAAAAATTATTTGAATCACTTGTTTAATACAAATGAAATTTTAGGCTCAATGTTACTAACACTCCATAATATTAATTTTTATCAAGAATTAATGGCTGCGATCAGAAATAATATTAATAAGGGTACTTTTAATGAATTTCATGACAAATACATTGATAAGTTGTAGCAGTTTTAGAATAATTTGTTCAAATTGACATTTGAAAAAAAATTATAATTCTGTATATAACAATTATTCAATTTGAATAATTTGGGGGCCCTTAGCTCAGTTGGTAGAGCAATTCCCTTTTAAGGAATGGGTCGATGGTTCGAGTCCATCAGGGCTCACCATAAATTAAATTAAACTATCTCCAATGGTGGATATTCTAATATAACCTCATTTATCTTTTTATTTAGATTTTTTATTCTATTTTCTGATGACGGATGTGTACTCATAAATTCAGGTGGCCCTTTACCTTTGTTTAATTTATTCATTCTCTCCCAAAGTTTAACAGTTTCTCTAATGTCATAACCGGATAGCGAAGCAAATATCATTCCTAAAAAATCAGCTTCACTTTCTTGTTTTCTACTAAAAGGATTTAGCAAACCCAATTGAGTTATTAATCCAACAGTATTCATTCCTGTTGTTCTATTTACCTGGGATAACTTACCACCACTAAATATATCAATTAATTGGGTTCCAGTATTTACTAATGTTGCTCGACTAGCTCTTTCAACTGAGTGTTTTGCAACAGCATGAGCAATTTCATGACCCATAACTGCTGCCAATCCATCAGTATTTTTAGTTGCTTCAAGAATACCTGTATAAACAGCAATTTTTCCTCCAGGCATACACCAGGCATTTCTAACTTTTTTTCTATCAATTAAAATATACTCCCAATCAAAATTAATAGTTGGATCTTCTAATCCAGCTTGATAGAAATACTCAGAAATAGAATTTTCCATTTTTTTACCAATTTCTTTTATTTCGTTAAGCGTTTTTTTGTCATCACTCATTTTTTCTTTTTCTTTGATTTTTTCATATATTCTAGCTGCTTGAGCATTGAGTTTTGCTTCTGAAACAATTTTTAATTGTTTTCGCTCAGTTATTGGTGCAGTTGTACAGGAGTGTAGTATTAAAGTTCCACACCCACAACCAACATAAGATAAGAATTTTCTTCTATTCATTTTATAATAAAATTGTTAAATATAATTTAACATGAATCTTAATAATAAAATATTAGTATTATTATTTATCATATCAATAATTTTTGTAATTTACGCTAGTTATAGTTAAACATATGGCAAAAAAAACAAATAAAAAATCAATTTCATTAACTTTAAGAAATTATTTTATTACTGGCGTTGTTGTTTTAATACCAATTGGATTTACTTTATATCTTTCAAAAATTCTTATTGGAATTTCTTCAAATTTAATACCAAAGAATATTAATCCAAATAGTTATTTACCATTCAATATACCAGGTGTTGAAATAATAATTTCAATTTTATTGATTACAATCGTGGGTGGACTTTCATTATCTTTTTTAGGCAGAAGAATACTCAAACTTATTGATGATCTATTTAAAAGAATACCATTTTTAAGGACAGTCTATTCAGCAATTGTTCAGATGACAGAAACATTTTCTAAAAAAGATGACGGAAAGAAAAGTGTAGTATTAATTGAATATCCAAGAAAAGGTGTTTGGGCAGTTGGATTTGCAACAAAAGAAAATAAAGGAGAGATGGCCCAAAAAACTGGTAAAAATTTAATTAATGTATTTGTTCCCACTACACCTAATCCTACTAGTGGTTTTTTATTAATGTTTCCAATTGAGGATGTGATTTATTTGAATATGTCATTTGAAGAAGCGTCTAAATTTATTGTATCTGCGGGCACTTCAACAAAAAAAGATTAAGCTATATCGTTAATAATATCGGCTCTATCATATAATTTAATCAACGGTTTAAATTTTGATATATCTTCATTTGAATTTTCTATTCTTCTCATTTCTTTTTCAGCAAGTAAAAATAAATCGCTATTATGAATTGGGTCAGCAAGTTTAAAATTTTTAATTCCACTTTGTTTAAAACCTAAAACATCACCAAATCCTCTTATTTTCATATCTTCTTCAGAAATTACAAAACCATCATTAGTCTCTTTAAGAATATTAATTCTTTTTTTTGCGTTATCAGTAAGATTTGATTTAAACATTAAAATACATGTAGAATCCTTATCACCTCTACCAACTCTTCCCCTTAATTGATGAAGCTGAGAAAGTCCAAACTTATTAGCATTTTCAATTATTATTATATTAGCATTTGGAAAATCTATACCGACTTCTATTATTGTCGTTGAAACAAGTACTTGAAATTTTTGTTTTAAAAAATCACTTAATATATTTTCTTTTTCTTGATTATTGGTTTTACCATGAAGTAATGCGACATTATCAGGAAACTTTTTTTTCAGATATTCAAATTTTTTAATTGCTGAACTGTGATCTAATTTTTTTGACTCTTCAATTAATGGGCACACCCAAAATACTTGGTTTCCATAATCAATTTCTTTTGAAATAAATTTTATTACATCTTCAATTTTAGTTTCTGGTTTACTATAAGTCTTAATTGGTTTTCTTCTTTTTGGTTTTTCTCGGATAATAGAAATATCCATATCTCCATATATTGTCATTGTTAATGTTCGTGGTATCGGGGTTGCTGTCATTAACAAAACATCACAATTATCTCCACCCTTGTCAGATAATTTTTTTCTTTGATTGACTCCAAATTTATGTTGCTCATCAATTATAATTAATCCAAGTTTTGCAAAGTGTACTTTTTTTTGAAATATTGCATGAGTACCAAAAATTATGTTTATACTATTATTTTTTAATTTATCTAAAATTTCTTTTTTTTTCTTGTATTCTGATTTACCTGTAATTAGTTCAGTTCTTATTCTGTTTGGATATAATTTTTTTGCTAAGTTAAAATGTTGTTTTGCGAGAATTTCTGTAGGAGCCATAACTGCTACTTGAAATCCAGAATTTATTGTATTCAAAGCAGCTAATAATGAAACAATTGTTTTTCCACTCCCAACATCACCTTGTAAGAGTCTAAACATTTTTTCGTTTGAACTTAGATCATTGTTGATTTCTATTAGAGTTTTTATTTGGTCATTGGTTAAAGAAAATTCCAATTTATTTATTATTTTATTCTGTAAATCTAAATTAATTACTTTATTTTTTTTTTTAACTTTTTTAATTTTTTTTCTTATTTCTGAATTAACTAAAAAAGTTGAAAAAATTTCGTCGAAGGCAAGTCTTTGATAAAAATTATTCTTATATTTTCCAATATTTTCAGGCTTGTGAAGCTCTTTAATTGAATCTTTCCAATTTATATTCCCAAAATTTTTTAATATTGTTTTTGAATGCCACTCATTAAGATTAGGTAAATTACTTATTATTTGGCCTATAATTTTATTGTATAATTTTTCACTTATACCATCAGTTAATGAATATTGGTTGTGAACCTTTTGAATTATAGACGAATCATCAGAAACATATTTTGGATTTGTTATTTGATATTTTTTTCTAAAATAACTAATTTTACCACTTATTGTAATTTCCTTTCCTAATGGCAAAATTTTTTTTACATAACCCTCATAGCTATTAAAAAAAATACAATCTATTTCTCCAGTATCATCAATGCATATAACTTTATTTGGTAAATTTCTTATTCTTGGAAAATTATATTTTTTAGGAATTATATTAATTGTTTGAATATCGCCTATTCTCAAATCTTTAATTTTCGAGGATAAACTTCTATCAGTATAAGATTTTGGTAGTTTCCATAATAAATCAAAAAGATTATTGATGTTTTTCTTTTTTAGTAGACTTTTAGTCTTTGCACCAACACCTTTTAATGCACTTAAATCTGACAATAAATACTCATAATTTCTTTTAATATTCATTCAGTATTAATATATTCTAATAATAATGATCAATATAGATGAATTAAAAAAAAAAATTATCTATCGTTCTAATTATAGAGGCACTAAAGAAATGGATAAACTATTAGGTGCTTTTACTAAAACCTATATTAATATGTTAAATGAAGACGATTTGATTAAATTAGAAAAATTATTAGATATAGATGATTCAAATTTATATAATTTCTTAAATGGTTTAGAGACGGAAGTTGTTATTGAGGAGAATTATGTGACAAATTTATTTAAAAATTTTGAATATGTCGACAAGTAGTGGCGGAGAGACTGGGATTCGAACCCAGGAAAGAGTTGCCCCTTTGCCGGTTTTCAAGACCGGTGCTTTCAACCGCTCAGCCATCTCTCCGAAGGCAAGTGTTTATGCGACTTATAGAATCTTTTCAACTTAAAAGACACAATAAAAAAAAATTTTTTTTGCCTATGGTACAAGTTTGATACAAGTTTTGTCATTATAAACATTTATTTTATTAGTTTTATCTAGATATTAATTAAAGGATTTTAACACACACAACCGATCGTTTTACTCCGTTTTAGACTCAGTGTATGTTGGAAGTAAGGTTCTAATTATGGACTCACTCAGTGCTGTTGCGCTTCGTTTGTCCGGTATCCTCCAACGGAGGCTCATTTAGATTCAATTTAAGAAACTTTAAGAGGGGGGGTTAACATCCTTTTTGACAGAAAGTTATAGATTATATGTTAGGATCCTAGTCATCATCTTTTAATATTTTTGTTCTTTTCTTTTAATACTTTATCTAACAAAAAAATTGATTTTTCTTAACCAAAATAAATTGAGGTTTGTAATATACAAATTTTAAAGTTTTTTTATAATTCCACTTTTACAAAATCTAATTTATTTGAATTCCATAAGTGTTTTTAACATAAGCTTTTTCAAGTTTATCAAGCTTGTGAAATAATTTAGTATTAATATTTTTTTTTAAATAATTTTTATTTTTTATTGTATTTCCATAATCATATTTTCTTGGTAGTCTTGCTTTTATTAAATATTTCTTAAAATTTTTTATATAATCACTGTTTAAAAATTTTTTTAATTTATTAATAATTGTTACTGTATTCACTTGTAAACCTTCAAATGTCATTACAAAAATTTTTTTATTTTTTCCAATTTTACGGTGATTTTTGATTGATCTTTGATTAAGATCTATAACGTTTAATACACATCTTTCAAGTTCTGAGCTTTTAAGATATTCTTTTTCATAACCAGCAGAATACCAGGGAACTAATTTAGATTTATAATTTAAACTTAAAGTCCATGATTTAGAGTCGTTAATAAATCTTGTTCCCCAACCCCTGTTGTACCATGACATAACTGTGTCTACAGGATTTCTGTATACTTCAATTAACCTAAAATTTAACTTAAAGTTCATTAATTTAAAATAATTAACCATTATATCATGAGACATGAATGGGAAAAAATTTTTTGTTTTTTTTAATCTTTTAATGACATTCTCTCCATCACTACTAAGTAATCTTTTTTTATAATTTTTAATACTATTGTGAGAGTAGATGCTTGTAAGTTCATTTTTCCTAATATTTAGGCTCCTGTTAATAAAAGTATTATATATTGCCTCATTAAAGTAAGTGTTTATATAACTTTTTGAGAAAGATTTAGAAATATGTTTTAGAGAGTAAGCAGGCAAAATATGTTCCAGAGGATGACAAAACTGAAGAACCTCTGATTTTTTATATATAGTTATAATTGATGACAAAGCGGTTTTACCTACTCTAGGAATTCCATCTATAAAAACTATATTCTTTACATAACTTTTGTGATTATCAAATTTCAGTTTCGTTCTACTTTTCATATTTCTGTCTCGTTCTAGTTTAGAACATAGTTTGGTCCAACTAGATATATTCCTAGATAATCTATAATTTATTTTTTTAATCTAAGCCCACTCATAGATATATGTCTTGTAAAAGATATTATTTTAAAATTATTTTTTTTGTACCAATTTTTTATTTCACGAATAGAAAATCTATGCCAATAAGTGCTGGTAAGACCTTCAAATGTAATCATATTAATTCTTAAAACATCAATCCATCTAATTTTTTTTAATATATTTGGTATATCAAATATCATTTTTTTTGAAGGCGTTACTGTGAAACCAAATAATTCACAAAAATGGTGTAATTTATCTCTATTCATTTTTTTTGTAATAGGTCTGATCATGTCTTGAATAAACGACATACCATATTTTCTATATAAATAAATCGAGAAAATACCTCCCGGTTTTGTAAATTTAGATAAAATGTGGAATAATTTTTCAGGGTATTTATTGTGATGTATTACTCCAAAACTTATTACTAAATCAAAAGTATTTTCTTTAAAAGGCAGGTTGTTTAAATCTGCTTTTATAAAAATTATTTTACTTTGATTAGCTGACTGATACTTTGCTCTGTTAAGAGCAGCATTTGAAAAGTCTACAGCTATAACCTTTTTTGCACCAAGATTGCTTAACAACCATGAAAACCTTCCTTCTCCACATCCTGCATCTAAAACTAATTTATTTTGTAAATTTAGTTTTTTTATATTTGCAAAGGATTGAAACTTTTTCTTGTAAAGTTTAATGTCTTTATTTTTATATTTTGATAATCTATTATTTTTCCAGACATCGTCATAAATTTTAGATTCCAACTTGTTATTAATTACAAAATTTGGAATTCCATTATTAATTCTAAAAACATGACCTTTCTTACAACGTAAAATTTCTATATTTTCTGATTTTTTAGCTTTTTTTATTTTTAAAATTTCAAAACTAACATCAAGTTTATTTAACTTACACTTGGGGCAAATAAATAGTTTTATAAATTTTTTATTCATACTGTTAATTTACTATATACAAATGGCATAGGCTTTGTGTTTATTTTTTTTTCTTGTTTGTATATATATAGATTTATCACATAAAGCTTTTTTTCTTTGAATTTTATATATCCTGAATACGGTACGTCATTCTTCATAATTTTTTTAATCTATTTGTAAGTAATATTTTATAATTATAATTATTTAATTTAACTATAAAATAGTCTAATAAAGTTATTTATTAAAAGTTCCAATATTTCCTATGAATAAAGAATTTAATAAAGGTTTATTACTTGCTGGGTCTGGATCTTTTTGGTGGGGTTTTTTTGGAGTAATTTATTTTAAATATATAGCATTCATTGGACATGTTGAATTAGTGGTTCATAGATGTCTTTGGACAACTTTTACATTACTAATAACGACTTTCTTATTTTCAAAATGGAATATTTTTTTCAAAATAATAAAAAATAAATTTAATTTGTTTTATTTATTTATTTCAGGTTTTTTGATTTTTATAAATTGGGGAGTTTGGATTTACGCTATTGCAACTAATAGAATTATAGATGCAAGTTTTGGATATTTTATAATGCCAATTTTAAGCGTAATGTTAGGTAATTTTTTTTTTGATGAAAAACTTAATAGTAAAAGAATTTTTTCAATTTTATTAGTAGTTTTATCAATACTTTTTTTAATAGTGGTAAGTATTAATTCATTACCATGGGTTGGTCTAATTGTTGCTTTAAGCTGGAGTCTTTATA
The DNA here is from genome assembly GCA_902522385.1 of uncultured Pelagibacteraceae bacterium. Taxonomy (GTDB): domain Bacteria; phylum Pseudomonadota; class Alphaproteobacteria; order Pelagibacterales; family Pelagibacteraceae; genus Pelagibacter. The sequence continues at coordinate 3,641 of CABYVK010000007.1, read as the reverse complement.
ATTTGGTAAGAAAAAAAATAAATGTAGATACCGATATAGGTCTTTTAATTGAGAGCCTATTTATATTACCATTTGCATTGATCGCATTTTATTTAATCTCTAGTTCAGGATATAATGATTTTAGGTTATCAGATCCATCCATGATGTTGATAATTTTTTTAGCTGGTCCTATGACAGTAATACCATTATTTTTATATGTTAGAGGCGTTGAATTATGTGGCTTAGGTCCGACTGGAATGATTTTTTATATAACACCCACATTACAGTTTTTATTGGGTTATTTTTATTATAATGAAGCTTTTTCAATTTCAAAATTAGTTAGTTTTATTTTTATTTGGATTGCTGTAATTATATATTTAAAAGATTTACATGAAATCAATTAAGTACATTTTACTTTTTCTTTTATTGTTTAACAACTTCGCTTATGCAGATATAAATAAAGATTTTGAAATTTGGAAAAAAAAATTTAAACAAATAGCTCTTCAAAATAATATTTCAGAGGAAACTTTTAATAAGGTAATTAAAAATACTAAGTTTTTACCTAATGTAATCAAGTATGATAGATACCAACCAGAGTTTTATGAAGATACTAAAACCTATATTTCTAAAAGAACATCATCAAAAAAAGTTACCAAAGGTTTAAAATTTTATGAGAAAAATTTTGAACTTATCAATTTAATTGAAAAAAAATTTGATATCGAAAGAGAACTTCTTCTTTCATTAATGGGTATAGAAACAAATTTTGGAACTTATGTTGGTAAGATGGATATTTTATCTTCACTAGCAACTTTAAGTTTTGATAAAAGAAGATCAGAGTTTTTTACTAACGAATTATTGATACTTTTGAGATTAATTGAAACAAAACAAATTGATTATAGAACTCTTTACGGATCATGGGCTGGTGCATTTGGTTATTTTCAATTCATGCCATCAACTATGAAAAATTATGCTATAGATTATGATGATAACGGTTATATAGACCTTAAGAATAATGAAGATGCTTATGCTTCTGCATCAAATTACCTTAATCAAATGGGATGGAAAAGTGGTCAGCCTTGTTATTATAAAATTAGCCTATCTAATAACATCCCAACCAAGTATTTAAATATTTCTGCAAAGAAACTTCATGATAAAAATAAATTAAAAGATTTAAGAAAATTTATATTAAATAATAATGAAATTGATAGTAAATATAATAATTTAGATGTAGCTATAATTACGCCAGATAAAAATATTATACCTGGTGCTGAAACATTAAACCCTGCTTATATTGTTTTTGATAACTATGAAATTATTTTAAAATGGAACAGATCATTAAGATTTGCGTTAGCTGTATGCACTTTGAAAGACAAATTTAAAAATGAATTATAAAAAAATAATAACAATCTTCTTAATAATTTTCTTAACTGGGTGTAATCAATTTGAGAAACAAGATAAACCTATAAATTATATTGGAGGTCAAAAATATAAAAATACTGGTTTTGCACTAATTTATGACAATCAACTTAAAAAAAATAAAATAATATCAAAAAAAATCGACAACAGATCTTTACTCATTTTTCATAATAAAATTAAAAAAAATTCATTTGTTAAGATTACAAATCCAGCAAACAATAGATCTTTGATTGCTGAAGTAGTTTCTAACAACGTAAAATTTCCTGATTTTTATAACTCGGTTATAACTAAGAGGATTGCTGAAGAATTGTTTCTCAATCCACAAGAACCCTATATTGATCTTGTATTAATATCCAAAAATTCAACTTTTGTTGCTAAAAAAGCTAAAACATTTGAGGAAGAAAAGAAAGTTGCTGAAAAGGCACCAGTAGATGGCATTACTATTGATAATTTGAACTCAAATAAAAATAAGGAAAATAAAAAAGTTAAACAAAAGTTTTCATATTCAATAAAAATTGCTGATTTCTATTATAAAGATTCTGCTGAAAATATGATTAACAGAATTAGAGATGAAACAAATTTAAAAAATTCCATAATAAGAAAATTATCACAAACTAAATATAGGGTATTAATAGGTCCATTTAATGATATAAAAAACTTAGAAAATTCATTTAATGAAATTAAACTATTAAACTTTGAAAACATAGAAATTTTGAAAGATGTATAAAAGAATATTATTTTATTTATTTTGTAATTTTATTATTTTTAATTTTGCTGCTGCTAATTTTGATATTAAAGCTAGAACAGCAATCCTTCTCGACTATCATTCAGGAGAAATATTATATGAAAAAGACGCTGATAGAAAAATTTTTCCTGCGTCTATGACTAAAATTATGACTTCTATAATTGCTTTTGATTTAATCAAAAATGGTGATTTAAGTTTGGATGATAAATTTATTGTTTCAGAAAATGCATGGAGATTGTCACAAGCTGGTTATTCATCAATGTTTATAATGATTGGAGATGAAATTTCAGTTGAAAATCTTCTAAAAGGTATAATAATTTCATCTGGTAATGATGCTTGTGTTGCTTTAGCGGAGGGTATAGCTGGCACGGAGGAAGAATTTGCTTTTTTAATGACTGAGAAAGCAAGAGAAATTGGCATGGAAAACACAAATTTTTCTAACTCATCAGGTATAAATGCTCCAGATAATTTATCTACAGTTCGAGATATTATGATCATGTCTAAATATTTAATTAAAAATTATCCCAAATTTTATGAGTATTTTAAAGAAACAGAATTTACTTGGGACAGAACTGGTGGTGATCCTATAACTCAAGGAAACAGAAATCCTTTGCTTTATAAAAATTTTAATGCAGATGGAATTAAGACAGGTTATTTGTCCTATGAAAAATACTCTTTAGCTTCATCAATTAATAGAAATGGTAGAAGGCTTATTGCTGTTGGAAGTGGATTTACTTCTAAAAATTCAAGATCCAAAGAAAGTACAAAACTTTTAACTTATGGATTAACAAATTTTGATCTAATAAATATCGCTAAAGCAAATGAACCTTTGTATAAAATAAATATATGGCTTGGCAAACAGAATACAGTAAATGCATATTTGAAAGAAGATGTTTACAAAACTATTAAAAAAGCAAAAAAAAAATTGTTAAAAGTTTCAGTTAAATACGATGGCCCTGTTGAAGCACCAATCAAAAAAGATCAAAAAATTGCAACTTTGAAAGTTGTTTATGATCAAGAACTGGTTGGTGAATATGATTTGTTATCATCTAAAGATGTAAAAAAAGTCAATTTTATAACAAGACTTATAAAATCAATTAATTATTTAATTTGGGGCGATGTTTAAAAAACCTGTTATTGTCTTCGAGGGAATTGAGGGCAGTGGAAAAAGCCATCATATATCTAAAGTAACTAAATATTTAGATAAAAAAAATATTAGTTATATTAAAATCAGAGAGCCTGGTGGTAGTGTTAATTCAGAAAAAATAAGAAAACTGATTTTAAATCAAAAATCAAATTTTAATGCTAAGACAGATCTATTGTTATATTTAGCTTCTAGAAGTGAAAATATAAATCTGATTAAAAAATTTTATAAAAAAAAAATCATATTAATTGACAGATTTATTGACTCTACTATCGCATATCAACATTATGGTATGGGAATAGATTTAAAATTAATAAAATCAATAAACAAATTTTTATTAAAAAATATTGTTGTTAG